>NZ_CP107964.1:3754000-4066833 GCF_041434935.1 Kitasatospora sp. NBC_00374
CAGACCGCCTACCGGGCCAAGTCCCTGCTGGTCCAGCTGGCCGAGATCTCGGTCGAGGTGGCCCAGACCGTGATCGCGGACGGGCCGGACGGCAACCCCGTGCTGCCCGCCTGGTTCCTGATCGAGGCCGCCCGGGACATGCCCCGCCTGGTCGAGGCCCGCCGGTGACGCCCGCGCGGACCACCAGGTCCGGCACGTCAGCCACGTCAGGCAAGGGCGCCAAGGAGCCGGTCCCCGACCCGAACGCCGAGGCCTTCGCCGCAGGCGTCCGCCTGCTGCACACCAACCACGCGCTCGCCTCGGTGGGCGCCCGGATCTGCCGGTCACCCGACTGTGAGCTGTGCCCCACCAACGGCTGGGCGGTCGCCGACTCCAACGGCACCGTCCACGCCGACCCGCGTCGCCGCGCCGAGCCCGCCGAGTGGGCCTGGGTACTCGCGCACTGCCTGCTCCACCTGGGCTTCGGCCACGTACCGGCCGCCGAGGGCCGCCGCACCGCACCCGACGACCACGAACTGGCCGCCCGCTGCGCGGTGGTCATCCGCTTCCAGGCCACCTTCACCGCCGGCCGTCCCCCGTTCGACCTGCCCGTCCTCCCGGCCGGGGACGAGGAGGTACTCGCCGCCCGCTGGCGCCGCGACGGCCTGCCGGCGCTCCCGGACGTCGGCGGCACCGGTCCCGACCAACTGCTCCTGCCCTGGTCCGAGCACCACGGCAGGCCCGAGGACTGGACCGTGGCCTTCGCCGCCGCGCTCACCCGCACCATGTCCGCCGCGATGGACGTGGCCGGCGGCCGCCGCGACGAACTGACCGGCGAACGCACCCCCGAACGCCCGTGGACCAAGGCACTCAACTGGTTCATCTCCTCGTACCCGCTGCTCGGCGGCCTGGCCGCCGGCATCACCCTGGTCGCCGACGCCGAACTCGCCCGTGCCCGCGGCATCGCGATCGCCGCCGTCAGCGCCGCGGCCGGCGAGATCTACCTCAACCCGCTGCGCCACTACAGCGACCAGGAGTGGCGGTTCATCCTGGCCCACGAGATGCTGCACGCCGCGCTGCGGCACGGCGACCGCTGCGGGGCCCGCGACCCGTACCTGTTCAACGTCGCCGCCGACTACGTGATCAACGGCTGGCTGCTGGAGATGGGCGTCGGCGAGATGCCCGACGGCCTGCTGCACGACCCCGAGCTGAAGGGGCTCTCGGCCGAGGAGGTCTACGACCGGATCGTCCGCGACCAGCGCCGCATCCGACGCCTGGCCACCCTCGCCGGCAAGGGACAGCCGGACGTGCTCGGCGAACCACTCGGCCCCCCGCGCGACTACGTCGACCTGGACGACTTCTACCGCCGCGGCCTGCAACAGGGCTTCGACCTGCACGAGCGCGAACGCGGCCACCTCCCGGCCGGGCTGGTCGAGGAGATCCGCGCACTCGCCCACCCGCCCCTGCCCTGGGACGCGCAACTGGCCCGCTGGTTCGACGAGTTCGTCCCGTCCCCGGTCGCGCAGCGCAGCTACGCCCGCCCCTCCCGCCGCCAGGCCTCCACCCCGGACATCCCGCGCGCCGGACGGTACTTCCCGCCCGAGGAGGTGGCCCGCTGCACCTTCGGCGTCGTCCTGGACACCTCCGGCTCGATGGACCGGCGGCTGCTCGGCAAGGCGCTGGGTGCGATCGCCTCCTACGCCGCCGCCCGCGAAGTCCCGGCCGCCCGGGTGGTGTTCTGCGACGCCGCGCCGTACGACGCCGGCTACCTGCCGCCCGAGGACATCGCGGGGCGGGTCCGGGTCCGCGGCCGGGGCGGCACCGTCCTGCAGCCCGGCATCGACCTGCTGGAGCGCGCCGCGGACTTCCCGCCGGGCGCCCCGGTACTGGTGATCACCGACGGCGAGTGCGACGTCCTGCGGGTACGGCGCGAACACGCCTACCTCGTCCCCCAGGGCGCCGGACTCCCCTTCACCCCTCGCGGCCCGGTCTTCCGCGTCCGCTGACACCCCCGGCGCACCGAACGCACCCCCACCGCGCCCCTGCCGTGTTGCCGCAGCAGCGTCGCAGCGCACCACCCGGCCTGCGGCGCCGCTCTCGGAGCACCCCGTCCAGCCGTCGCCCGTCAGCCGTCCCCCGCCACCACCGCGCCGGACTCGTACGCGAAGACCACCGCGTGCACCCGGTCGCGCAGCCGCAGCTTGCTCAGCACGTTGCTGACATGCGTCTTGACGGTGTGTTCGCTGACCACCAGCTCGGCGGCGATCTCGGCGTTGGACATCCCCCGCGCCAGCAGCCGAAGCGTCTCCTGCTCGCGCGCCGTCAGCTGTTCCAGCAGCCTGGACTGCGGTCGCGGCGGGCCGCCGCCCTGGGCGCCCGGCCGGCGGGCGGCGAACTCGCCGATCAACCGTCTGGTCACGGACGGCGCCAGCAGCGCCTCACCGGAGGCGACCATCCGTACGCCGTGCGCCAGGTCGTCCCGGCGGACGTCCTTGAGCAGGAAGCCGCTCGCCCCCGCGTACAGCGCGTCGTAGACGTAGTCGTCGATGTCGAAGGTGGTCAGCATGATCACCTTGCAGTCCGGGAACTCGGCGCAGACCCGCCGGGCCGCCTCCAGCCCGTCCATCACCGGCATCCGCACGTCCAGCAGCAGGACGTCGGGGCGGTGCTCGCGGACGGCCTCGACCGCCTCCGCGCCGTCGGCCGCCTCACCGACCACCTCGATGTCCGGCTGCGCGTCCAGGATCATCCCGAACCCGGCGCGCACCAGCTCCTGGTCGTCCGCCACCACCACCCGTATCGAACCCATGCTCTCCCTCACAGCTGCTCCGCGCCCAGCGGGAACCGGGCACGCACCACGAACCCCCGGCCGTCCGGCCCCGGCCCGGCCTCGGCCCGGCCGCCGCAGGCCGCGGCCCGTTCCCGGATGCCCACCAGACCGCGCCCGCCCGACCAGCCGCTCACCACCGCGCCGGCGGCCACCGGCACCCCCCGGCCGTCGTCCGACACCACCACCTCCAGCACCGCCCCCGCCCGGTCGACCCGGACCACGGCCGCGCCGCCCGCCGAGTGTTTCACCACGTTGGTCAGCGCCTCCTGCACGATCCGGTACGCGGCCGCCTGCACGTCCGCCGGCACGGCGCGGCCGCCGGCCCCGGGGACCGCGGCCAGCTCGACCCGCAGGCCCGACGCGCGGACCCGCTCGGCGAGGGCCGGCAGCTCGGCGAGGGTCGGCTGCGGGGCCAGCTCCCGGCCCGCGCCCTCCTCCTTGAGGACGCCGAGCACCCGGCGCAGCTGCACCATGGCGTCCCGGCCGGAGTCCGCGATGGTGTCGAAGGTGCGGATCGCCCGGTCCGGGTCGCTGCGCACCACCAGCGGGCCCGCCTCGGCCTGGATCACCATGAGCGAGACGGCGTGCGCCAGGATGTCGTGCATCTCGCGGGCGATCCGGGAGCGCTCCTCCGCGACGGCGCGGGCCGCGTCGGCGGCCGCCCGCATGCCGGTCTGGTGGGCCCGCTCCGCGGCCACCCGGGCCCTCCTGCGCAGCTCGCGCACCAGCGAGCCGATGATGAACGAGCCGACGGACATCAGCAGGCTGAACAGCATGCCGTTCGGCGAGTGGGTGCCGAGGATGTTGGCCGGCACCAGGATCGCCAGAATCAGCCAGCGCTGCCAGTCACGGCCGCGGTCGGCGACGGTGTACGTCACCAGCACCTCGTGGAGCGGGATCTGCGGCGCGACCGAGTGCGCCACGACCGTCTGCACCAGCGACAGCGCCCCGACCAGCAGCCAGACCGTGAACGGCGCGCGCCGCCGCCAGGGCAGCGGCACGGTGGCCGCCAGCACCAGCAGGTACACCCACCACGGCCAGCTCAGGAGGTCGAAGACCACACCCCAGACCGAGAGCGCCGCCGACACCGCGGCGAGCGCGGTGTCCAGCACGTACGGGCGGGCGCCCCCGACGCCGGCCCCGAGCCGTCCGGCGGCCGCGGCGGCCCGCGTGTTCAGCCGTGCCGCCCGCTCCCAGATGTCCCCGCCCATCTCGGTCCCTCCCGCGTCCCCCGCGTCACCCGCCCAGGAGTGATCATGCCGTACCGGGTGGGGCTCAGGCATCGGCGACGAGCGTGACGTCACCGGTCCCGGTCTTCGCGGCGATGCTGCGGGACGCGCTGTCCCGGCGGGGCAGCGAGACGCTCACCGATCCGGTGTCGGTGGCGGCGGTCACCGCGTACTCCTCGCCCCGGGGGACGTGCACGCTGACGCTGCCGGTGTCCGTGCGCGCCTGGACGTTGCTCGGCGAGGTGGTGAACGTCGCGCCCACGTCACCCGTCTCGGTGACCAGCCGGGCGGTGGCGGAGCCGAGCCGCTCGGCGCTGATCGACCCCGTCCCGGACTCGGCGTCCACCCCGGCGGTCAGCCCCGCCAGCCGGACCCCGCCGGTCGAGCTGCGCACCCGGACCTCCGTCCCGGCCGGCACCTGCACCTCGTAGCCGACCCCGCACTTCCCGTCCGGGCAGCGGTATCGCAGCGTCAGGGTGCCGTCGGCCAGCGCGTGCATCGTCTCCGGGGCTCGCTTGGTGTACATCTGCTGCTCGGTCACCCGTACCGCGTCGCCGCCTCCGGTCACCTTGATGTCCCCGGTGGATCCCTCGATCACCAGCAGCCGGACCTGCCCCTCCACCGGGTACTCGACGTCCCGGCGCTCCTCGTCCGACAGGAAGCACCCGGACATCCCCCCGACCACCACGGCCGTCACGACCCCGTACGCCAGCGCACGCCTCATCACGAACTCCCCCGCTCCCCGGCTCGGCCACCCCGACCCGACGCCCCCAGCCTGCCCGCCGGGCCCCTCGGACCGGATCGCCCGCCCGGGCGATCTTCCGGCCTCCCCCGCAGGGATGGGTCGGGGATCGACCAAACGCCGCAGGGCGGCCACCCCGAGTGGGGTGACCGCCCTGCGGCGTTCAGGAACCTCGACCTCAGCCGGTGTACGGGCCGTAGTCGTAGTCGTCCAGCGGGACGGCCTGGCCGGAGCCGGCGCCGAAGGGCGACAGGTCGTAGTCGTCGTAGCCGACGGCCGAGTACATCGCGGCCTTGGCCTCCTCGGTCGGCTCGACCCGGATGTTGCGGTAGCGGGGCAGACCCGTACCGGCCGGGATGAGCTTGCCGAGGATGACGTTCTCCTTGAGGCCCAGCAGCGGGTCCGACTTGGCGTGGATCGCCGCGTCGGTGAGCACCCGGGTCGTCTCCTGGAAGGAGGCGGCCGACAGCCAGGACTCGGTGGCCAGCGAGGCCTTGGTGATACCCATCAGCTGCGGACGGCCGGAGGCGGGGTGACCGCCCTCGGAGACCACGCGACGGTTCTCGGTCTCGAAGCGCCCGCGCTCGACGAGCTCGCCCGGGAGCAGCTCGGCGTCGCCCGACTCGATGATCGTCACGCGGCGGAGCATCTGCCGGATGATGATCTCGATGTGCTTGTCGTGGATCGACACACCCTGCGAGTTGTAGACCTTCTGGACCTCGGCCACCAGGTGGATCTGGACGGCACGCTGGCCCATGATGCGCAGGACGTCGTGCGGGTTCATCGTGCCGGCCGTCAGCTTCTGGCCGACGGAGACCGCCTCGCCCTCGCTGACCAGCAGCTTGATGCGCTTCGAGATCGGGTAGGCGATCTCGTCGGTGCCGTCGTCGGGGGTGACGACGATCTTGCGGGTCTTCTCGGTGTCCTCGATGCGGACCCGGCCGTCGGCCTCGGAGACCGGGGCGACACCCTTCGGGGTACGCGCCTCGAAGAGCTCGACGACACGCGGCAGACCCTGGGTGATGTCGTCACCCGCCACACCACCGGTGTGGAAGGTACGCATGGTCAGCTGGGTACCGGGCTCACCGATGGACTGGGCGGCGATGATGCCGACCGCCTCACCGATGTCGACCAGCTTGCCGGTGGCCAGCGAGCGGCCGTAGCACATGGCACAGGTGCCGACGGCGGACTCACAGGTGAGGATCGAGCGGGTCTTGACCTCGGCGATGTTGTGCCGGATCAGCTCGTCGATCAGCACGTCACCGAGGTCGGTGTTGGCGGTGGCAAGGAGCTTGCCGTCCACCGTGATGTCCTCGGCGAGCATGCGGGCGTAGACGCTGGTCTCGACGTCGTCGGCCTTGCGCAGGACGCCGTCCGCACCCACGGAACCGATCGGCAGCTTGAGGCCGCGCTCGGTGCCGCAGTCCTCCTCGCGAATGATGACGTCCTGGGAGACGTCGACCAGACGACGGGTGAGGTAGCCGGAGTCGGCGGTACGCAGGGCGGTGTCGGCCAGACCCTTACGGGCACCGTGGGTGGAGATGAAGTACTCCAGCACGGACAGGCCCTCACGGAACGAGGCCTTGATGGGACGCGGGATGGTCTCGTTCTTGGCGTTCGACACCAGACCACGCATACCGGCGATCTGACGCATCTGCATCATGTTTCCACGGGCACCCGAGTCCACCATCATGAAGATGGGGTTGGTCTTCGGGAAGTTCGCGGACATGGCCTCGGCGACCTCGTTGGTCGCGCGGGTCCAGATGCCGATGAGCTCGCTCTTGCGCTCGTCGTTGGTGATCAGACCGCGCTCGTACTGCTTCTGGACCTTCTCGGCCTGCGCCTCGTAGCCCTCGAGGATCTGGGGCTTGCTCGGCGGGACGATGACGTCCGAGATCGAGACGGTGACACCCGAGCGGGTCGACCAGTGGAA
The DNA here is from genome assembly GCF_041434935.1 of Kitasatospora sp. NBC_00374. Classification (NCBI taxonomy): domain Bacteria; kingdom Bacillati; phylum Actinomycetota; class Actinomycetes; order Kitasatosporales; family Streptomycetaceae; genus Kitasatospora; species Kitasatospora sp. NBC_00374. The sequence continues at coordinate 3,760,714 of NZ_CP107964.1, forward strand.
GCCGGCCGCCTTCAGGTTGTCCAGCGTCGCGGCGACGACGACCTTGGGGTAGCGCTCGGCCAGGTCGTTGACGATCGCGGAGAGCTGCTTCTTGCCCACCTCGTAGTCGACGAACGGGTAGTTCTCCGGCAGCAGCTCGTTGAAGAGCGCCCGGCCGAGGGTGGTGCTGAGCCGGAACGACTCGCCCTCGAACCAGGTCGGCTGGCCGTCCTCGTCCACCGGCACGGTCCAGCCGCGCGGCGGCACGGTGCCGGCGGGCAGGCGCAGCTCGATCGGGGCCTGGACGTCCAGCTCCCGGGCGTCGAAGGCCATGATCGCCTCGGCGGTGGAGGAGAAGGAGCGGCCACCGCCCTTCACCTCCTCGCGGTCCGAGGTGAGGAAGAACAGACCGAGCACCATGTCCTGGGTCGGCATGGTGACGGGGCGACCGTCGGCCGGCTTCAGGATGTTGTTCGAGGACAGCATCAGGATGCGGGCCTCGGCCTGCGCCTCCGCGGAGAGCGGCAGGTGGACGGCCATCTGGTCACCGTCGAAGTCCGCGTTGAACGCGGTGCAGACGAGCGGGTGGATCTGGATGGCCTTGCCCTCGACCAGCTGGGGCTCGAAGGCCTGGATGCCGAGGCGGTGCAGGGTGGGCGCACGGTTCAGCAGCACCGGGTGCTCGGCGATGACCTCTTCGAGGACGTCCCACACGACCGGGCGGGCGCGCTCGACCATGCGCTTGGCCGACTTGATGTTCTGCGCGTGGTTCAGGTCGACCAGGCGCTTCATCACGAACGGCTTGAAGAGCTCCAGCGCCATGGCCTTCGGCAGACCGCACTGGTGCAGCTTGAGCTGCGGGCCGACGACGATGACCGAACGGGCCGAGTAGTCGACGCGCTTGCCGAGCAGGTTCTGACGGAAACGACCCTGCTTGCCCTTGAGCATGTCGGACAGCGACTTCAGCGGACGGTTGCCGGGGCCCGTGACCGGGCGACCACGACGGCCGTTGTCGAAGAGCGCGTCGACGGCCTCCTGCAGCATGCGCTTCTCGTTGTTCACGATGATCTCGGGCGCGCCGAGGTCGAGAAGCCGCTTCAGGCGGTTGTTGCGGTTGATCACGCGGCGGTACAGGTCGTTCAGGTCGGAGGTCGCGAAGCGGCCACCGTCCAGCTGCACCATCGGACGCAGGTCCGGCGGGATGACCGGGACGCAGTCGAGCACCATGCCCTTGGGCTTGTTGCTGGTCTGCAGGAACGCGGAGACGACCTTGAGGCGCTTGAGCGCACGGGTCTTCTTCTGGCCCTTGCCGGTGCGGATGATCTCGCGGAGGCGCTCGGCCTCCTCGGCGAGGTCGAAGCTCTCCAGGCGGTCCTTGAGCGCCGCGGCGCCCATCGAGCCGGAGAAGTAGGTGCCGAAGCGGTCGCGCAGCTCGCGGTAGAGCAGCTCGTCGCCCTCGAGGTCCTGGACCTTGAGGTTCTTGAAGCGGGCCCACACCTCATCGAGGCGGTCCAGCTCACGCTGGGCGCGGTCGCGCAGCTGCTTCATCTCGCGCTCGGCGCCCTCGCGCACCTTGCGGCGGACGTCGGCCTTGGCGCCCTCGGCCTCGAGCTCGGCCAGGTCGGTCTCGGCCTTCTTGGCCCGGCCTTCCAGGTCGGCGTCGCGGCGGTTCTCGATCTGCTGACGCTCGACCGAGATGTGCGCCTCGAGGGACGGCAGGTCACGCTGGCGGCGCTCGTCGTCCACCCAGGTGATCATGTAGGCGGCGAAGTAGATGACCTTCTCGAGGTCCTTCGGCGCCAGGTCCAGCAGGTAGCCCAGGCGGGACGGGACACCCTTGAAGTACCAGATGTGGGTGACCGGGGCGGCCAGCTCGATGTGGCCCATCCGCTCACGGCGCACCTTGGCGCGAGTGACCTCGACGCCGCAGCGCTCGCAGATGATGCCCTTGAAGCGGACACGCTTGTACTTGCCGCAGTAGCACTCCCAGTCCCGGGTGGGACCGAAGATCTTCTCGCAGAAAAGGCCATCCTTTTCCGGCTTCAGCGTGCGGTAGTTGATGGTCTCCGGCTTCTTGACCTCGCCGTGGGACCACTGGCGGATGTCGTCGGCGGTGGCCAGGCCGATGCGGAGCTCGTCGAAGAAGTTGACGTCAAGCACTGGTCGTCAAGCCCTCTTTCGTAATTCGAGAGTCTTATCTGTGGTCTGAGGGGGGCCTGGGGGCGGGCCGGCTGCCTAGGAGGGGCAGCCGGCCCGGCCTCCGTCAGACCTCTTCGACGCTGCTCGGCTCGCGCCGGGACAGGTCAATGCCGAGCTCCTCGGCCGCGCGGAACACGTCCTCGTCGGAGTCCCGCATCTCGATGGACTGGCCGTCCGAGGACAGCACCTCCACGTTGAGGCAGAGCGACTGCATTTCCTTGATGAGGACCTTGAAGGACTCGGGAATGCCGGGCTCGGGGATGTTCTCGCCCTTGACGATGGCCTCGTAGACCTTCACGCGGCCGAGGACGTCGTCGGACTTGATGGTGAGCAGCTCCTGCAGGGCGTAGGCGGCGCCGTACGCCTCGAGGGCCCACACCTCCATCTCACCGAATCGCTGACCACCGAACTGCGCCTTACCACCGAGCGGCTGCTGGGTGATCATCGAGTACGGACCGGTCGAACGGGCGTGCAGCTTGTCGTCGACCAGGTGGTGCAGCTTGAGGATGTACATGTAGCCGACCGAGACCGGCATCGGGAACGGCTCGCCGGAGCGGCCGTCGAAGAGCCGGGCCTTGCCGGTGGAGTTCACCAGGCGGTCACCGTCGCGGGTGAGCGTGGTGTGGTCCAGCATGCCGGTGATCTCGTCCTCGCGGGCACCGTCGAAGACCGGGGTGGCGAGGTTGGTGCCGCCCTGGACCTGGTCGGCGCCGATCGCCTGGAGACGCTGGGCCCACTCCTCCGCGAGGCCGGAGACGTCCCAGCCCTGCTTGGCGAGCCAGCCGAGGTGGATCTCCAGGACCTGTCCCGGGTTCATTCGGGACGGGACACCCAGCGGGTTCAGGATGATGTCGACCGGGGTGCCGTCCTCCAGGAACGGCATGTCCTCGACCGGCAGGATCTTGGAGATGACGCCCTTGTTGCCGTGACGGCCGGCGAGCTTGTCACCGTTGGTGATCTTGCGCTTCTGGGCCACGTAGACGCGGACCAGCTGGTTGACGCCCGGGGGCAGCTCGTCGCCCTCTTCGCGGTCGAAGACGCGGACGCCGATGACCTTGCCGGACTCACCGTGCGGCACCTTGAGCGAGGTGTCGCGGACCTCACGGGCCTTCTCACCGAAGATCGCGCGCAGCAGGCGCTCCTCCGGGGTCAGCTCGGTCTCACCCTTGGGCGTGACCTTGCCGACCAGGATGTCGCCGGTGACGACATCGGCGCCGATGCGGATGATGCCGCGCTCGTCGAGGTCGGCGAGGACCTCCTCGGAGACGTTCGGGATGTCCCGGGTGATCTCCTCGGGGCCCAGCTTGGTGTCACGGGCGTCGACCTCGTGCTCCTCGATGTGGATCGAGGAGAGGACGTCGTCCTGCACGAGGCGCTGCGACAGGATGATCGCGTCCTCGTAGTTGTGACCCTCCCAGGACATGAACGCCACGAGCAGGTTCTTGCCGAGGGCCATCTCGCCCTCGTCGGTGCAGGGGCCGTCGGCCAGCACCTGGTTGACCTCGACCCGGGAGCCCTCGTCCACGAGCACCTTCTGGTTGAAGGCGGTGCCCTGGTTGGAGCGGGTGAACTTGGCGGCCCGGTACGTGGTGTAGGTGCCGTCGTCGTTGGCCACGGTGACGTAGTCGGCCGAGACCTCCTGGACCACGCCCGACTTCTCGGCGGTGATCACGTCGGCGGCGTCGACCGCGCAGCGGTACTCCATGCCGGTACCGACCAGCGGGGCCTCGCTCTTCAGCAGCGGCACCGCCTGACGCATCATGTTCGAGCCCATGAGCGCGCGGTTGGCGTCGTCGTGCTCGAGGAACGGGATCATGGCGGTCGCGACCGACACCATCTGGCGCGGCGAGACGTCCATGTAGTCGATCTCGGTGCCCGGGATGTAGTCGATCTCGCCGCCACGGCGGCGGACGAGTACGCGGGGCTCGGCGAAGTGGAGGTCGTCCGTCAGCGGGGCGTTGGCCTGCGCGATGACGAAGCGGTCCTCCTCGTCGGCGGTGAGGTAGTCGACCTGCTCGGTCACGACACCGTCGATGACCTTGCGGTACGGGGTCTCGATGAAGCCGAACGCGTTGACCCGGCCGTAGGAGGCGAGCGAGCCGATCAGACCGATGTTCGGGCCTTCGGGGGTCTCGATCGGACACATGCGGCCGTAGTGCGACGGGTGCACGTCTCGGACCTCGAAGCCGGCCCGCTCGCGGGACAGACCACCGGGGCCGAGGGCGGACAGACGGCGCTTGTGGGTCAGGCCCGACAGCGGGTTCGTCTGGTCCATGAACTGGGACAGCTGGCTGGTGCCGAAGAACTCCTTGATGGAGGCGACGACCGGCCGGATGTTGATCAGGGTCTGCGGCGTGATCGCCTCGACGTCCTGGGTCGTCATGCGCTCGCGCACGACGCGCTCCATACGGGCGAGACCCGTGCGGACCTGGTTCTGGATCAGCTCGCCGACGTTGCGCAGACGACGGTTGCCGAAGTGGTCGATGTCATCGACCTCGATGACGATGTCGCGACCGTCCTCGTCACGCCACTCGACCTCACCCGCGTGCAGCTTCACCAGGTACTTGATCGCACCGATGATGTCGGGCTCGGTGAGCACGCCGGAGTCGAGCGACTCCGCGTTGCCGAGCTTGCGGTTGACCTTGTAGCGGCCGACCTTCGCGAGGTCGTAGCGCTTGGGGTTGAAGTAGAGGTTCTCCAGAAGGGTCTGGGCGGCCTCACGCGTGGGCGGCTCGCCCGGACGCAGCTTGCGGTAGATGTCCAGCAGCGCGTCGTCCTGGCCCTGGGTGTGGTCCTTCTCCAGGGTGGCGCGCATCGACTCGTACTCGCCGAACTCCTCGAGAATCATCTCGTTGGTCCAGCCGAGGGCCTTGAGCAGAACGGTGACCGACTGCTTGCGCTTGCGGTCGATGCGGACACCGACCATGTCGCGCTTGTCGATCTCCATCTCCAGCCAGGCACCACGCGAGGGGATGACCTTGCAGGAGAAGATGTCCTTGTCGGACACCTTGTCCAGGCTGGAGTCGAAGTAGACGCCGGGAGAGCGCACCAGCTGGGACACGACGACACGCTCGGTGCCGTTGATGATGAACGTGCCCTTGTTGGTCATGAGCGGGAAGTCGCCCATGAAGACCGTCTGGGACTTGATCTCACCGGTCTCGTTGTTGGTGAACTCGGCGGTGACGAAGAGCGGGGCCGCGAAGGTGAAGTCGCGGTCCTTGCACTCGTCGATGGAGTTCTTCGGCGGCTCGAAACGGTGGTCGCGGAAGGTCAGCGACATCGAACCGGAAAAGTCCTCGATCGGGGAGATCTCCTCGAAGATCTCCTCCAGACCGGACTTGGTCGGGACGTCCTGACCACTGTCCAGAGCCGCCTCGACCCGGGACTTCCAGGCCGCATTACCGAGCAGCCAGTCAAAGCTCTCGGTCTGCAGGGCCAGGAGGTTCGGAACCTCAAGAGGCTCCTTGATCTTCGCGAACGAGACGCGGAGCGGGGCGGTGGATGCGGCGGAATTGTTCGAGGCGTTGCGCGGCGCGGCCAAGAGGGGGGTCCTTCCGAGGGCTCGGAGCTCACTACGCGCATACCGGCCGGACCTTAGACGAGCCAGGATCCACCTCCGGCCGCCGACTCCGCCGGGGGTGAATCCCCAGGTCAGAACCGCTGTACGGAGGCGGTGCCAGGCCCCTTCAGGGCAACGCCGACTCCGGGCGACGAGTCACGGAGCAGCTAACAGGCAGCGCAAAGGGACAGTGTAGCCAAAAGGCACACTGCTGACAAGCCCTGATTCGGAGACCGAATCGGACGCTCCCTCCGGTCGCGACCCGAGCGCCGGCCGCCCCTGTCAAGGGGCACCGCCGCAGGGGTTGCCCCTGCTCTCGTACAGCCGGACGACCCGGGACTCCCGGGCCGTCGCACCTCACATGTAGTCAGTTCCCAGCGGGGCCCTTGTATAACCACCCGGGGCTCTCCGGCTGACGGCGGAACCGACTTTCACGCTCAGCGCGCGCCTCGAGAATCGCGCGCCGGGTGCCGTTCGTCAAGGCCCCCACCACAGTGCGGACCTCGCACGGACCATCGCTCACGGCCCCCCGCGCGTTACACAACGCCCGAGGCCGGGACCGGTGGCCACGACTGCGATCACCTTACCGGGGCGCACCGACAGCGGCCCAGCCCGCGCTGGGCCGGACCGGCGACGCAAGATCACGCGCCCCGTGCGCCGCCTACGAAAAGAGGCCGGGCCGACCACCCACAGGGGTGATCGGCCCGGCCTCCCGCGCCCTCTCAGAGAGGGCGAGAAGTCACTTGACGGTGACCTTGGCGCCAGCGGCCTCGAGCTGGGCCTTCGCCTTCTCGGCAGCGTCCTTGGCAACCTTCTCCAGGACCGGCTTCGGGGTGCCGTCAACGAGGTCCTTGGCCTCCTTCAGGCCGAGGGAGGTCAGGGCGCGCACCTCCTTGATGACCTGGATCTTCTTGTCACCGGCGGACTCGAGGATGACGTCGAACTCGTCCTGCTCCTCGATGGCCTCGGGGGCGGCAACGGCGCCACCGGCGGCGGCAACGGCGACCGGGGCGGCAGCCTTGACGTCGAACTTCTCCTCGAACGCCTTGACGAACTCCGAGAGCTCGATCAGGGTCAGGGTCTCGAACTGCGCGAGCAGCTCGTCCTGGGACAGCTTCGCCATGGTGGCGTCCTTCCACTTAATCGGCAGGTTGGTGCCGGATGTACGGGATGGCGGGCGTACGGGCCCGCAGCGAGGCGTGAGCCTGCGGAACTACTCCGCGGCCTCGTCCTCGGCGGCGGGAGCCGGCGTACCGGCACCGCCCTGCTCGACCTTCGCGCGCAGCGCCTCGGCGGTGCGAGCGAACTCGACCAGCGGAGCCTGGAAGGTCGCCGCGGCCTTGGCCATGGACGCCTTCAGGCCGCCGGCCAGCTTGGCGAGCAGCACCTCGCGGGACTCGAGGTCCGCGAGCTTCTTGATCTCATCGGCGGACAGCGCCTTACCGTCAAGGACACCGCCCTTGATGATGAGAGCGGGGTTGTCCTTGGCGAAGTCACGCAGAGCCTTCGCCGACTCCACCGGGTCACCGGTGACGAAGGCGACAGCCGTCGGACCGGCGAACAGGTCGTCCAGCGCAGAGATCCCGGCCTCGTTCGCCGCGATCTTGGTCAGCGTGTTCTTCACCACGGCGTACTGGGCGTTGTCCCCCAGCGAGCGACGCAGATTCTTCATCTGCTTCACCGTCAGACCGCGGTACTCGGTCAGCACGGCCGCGTTCGAGGCACGGAACTTGTCCGTGATCTCGGCGACGTCAGCAGCCTTGTCAGGCCTTGCCATAGGCTTACGCCTCCTTCCGTGATGTCGAAGTCGGGCCGACCTTTGAGGAGTCGACCATCGAACACCTGGGACACACCGGCCGGAAGGAAGAGACCCTGCGGAATGCTCCGCAAAAACAAATCGAGCCCCAGTGCGCAGTCGCACGGGGCTCATGACGACCTCGACAGTCGCACGGCGAACCGTACGGACCGGAAGTCAAAGCTCCAAACACTCCTGCGCGGGCCGTCTGCGCAGAAGCGCAGATCCTTCGGTCGCCCACACCCGTGAAGGCGCGGAACAACAACCAGCGGTCTTTGGCAAGCCCTACCGTACTCGACGCCTGCCGAACCGGGCAAATCCGGTCCGCCCGCCTGCGACTCGCAGGCCCCTCGGGCGGCTACAGGCCCGGCACCGGCGGCAGGGCGGCACCGCCCCGGTCCACGATGTCGGCCTCGGCGGGGGCCTGGAGCGAGAGCGGGCCGGCGATCTCGCCGTACCCGACGGTCGCCGCCGGGCCCGGCGCCTGGCCGGTCCGGCGGAGCTGGACCAGCTGGTCCTTGTCGTTGAGCCAGAGGTCCAGGGTGAGCACCCGCCCGCTGTCGGACCCGAGCGCCTCGCGCAGCGCCCGCCGGCGCTCCGGGGGCAGCTGGGTCTGCGCGGCGGTGTAGGCCTCGACCGTGGTGCTCACCCGGTAGTGGGTGACGGTGGAGTCCTGGAGCTGCTCCTCGCCGACCAGCTCGGGCCGGTCGGCCGCGCACGCGGCGGTCAGCGCCACCATCGGGTTGAGCTGGTCGATCAGCCCGGAGTACGGGATCTCCTTGGTGCCGCCGGACCCGCCGGCGGACGCCCCGCCGTACTTCTCCCAGTGCCGGCCGCCCAGCCGGGCCGCGGTGTCCGGGTCGCCGCCCAGGTAGGCGGTGGTGTCCAGGACGATCAGCTGCTCGGCGCTGCCCGGGCGGTCCAGCCGCAGGCCGGTCTTGGGCGCCCAGAAGATCATCCCGGTGGCACCCTCCTGCGGCAGCCGGAACTTCGCCCGCCGGGCGTCGCGCATGGCCAGCTGGGCGGTCAGGAGCATGCCGTGCGGCGAGTGGTCGGTGGGGGTGGCGAGCGCCGAGCTGGCGGCCGGGCTGCCGGTGGCCGGGCCGGTACCGGCCTTCGCCGCACCGCTGCACCCGGCGGCGCCGGCCAGCAGGACGGCCAGCGCCGCGGCGGCGGCCTTGTGCCGGACCGGCATGCGGACCCTCCCTGCTTCGGTTGCTCGCTCCCCCACCTTGTCACGCCTCGGTTCAGGAGGTCGGGGCGGATCCGCCGGCCGCGCCCTGCGCGCCCTTCATCAGCTCGGCGAAGTCCACGGTGTCCGTCCGGCCCGGGGCCTTGACCGCGGCCGAGGTGCCGTAGTCGGAGTACTGCGCGGTCGAGGTGACCGTGCCGGCCGTGGTCTGGATCTGCTCGACCTTCTTCACCAGCAGGTTGTCCGAGCTGACCCAGACCTCGATGTGCTCGGTGGAGATTCCGGCGGCCTTGAACTGCTTCTGCAGTCCGTCGATCTGCTCCTGGGTCAGGCCCGTGGCGGCGGCCTGCGTGATCTCCGCGGCCGAGAGGTCACCGGTGTAGCGGGTGGCCTTCGTGCCGTTCACGTCCTCGGTGCCCGCCTTGGTCACCTGGCCGGAGGCGATCAGCGCGCGGACCGAGTTGACCGGGTCGGCGTTCTGCAGCTGCTGCTTGAGGCTGTCGCCCGCCGGGCCCATGAGCTTCGCGAGGTCCGCGTAGCCGTACCGGATCCAGTGCGCGCCGCCCAGCTGGGAGGCCATCCCGTCACCCATGTTGATGTACATCGCGTCGCTGAGGTACCGGGCGGTGAAGGTGCCGTCGCCGCCCGCCTTGGCGAGGGCGTCGGCCATCGGGCCGCCGGCGTTGCCGGTCAGCTCGCCCTGGAGACCGTTGTCCCAGGAGATCGAGCCGCGCATGGCGGTCTTGCCGGTGGGGAGCTCGGTGACGCCCTCCACCTTCGCGGACTTGGCCGCGCTGGTCTTCTCCCCCACCAGCTTGAGCAGTGCGGCGGGCGCCACCTCGACGGCCTGCGCGGTGGGCGCGGCGCTCGTGGCGCCGGTGGGCACGGCGGTCGGGTCACCCGTGCCGGTGCCGTTCTTCGTACCGCAGCCGGTGGCGGCGAGCGCCAGCACGACGGCGGTGGCGGCGAGATACGTACGTCCGGTCTTCAACATGAGCCATCTCCCCCTGGGACGGACCCGGGCGCGGCAGGGCCGCGCCCGGGGATCGCTAGGACCTCAGCTGGTGCCGAGGCTCTTCAGCAGCTCGGACATGTCGGCCACCTCGGCCGCCGGCGGGGCGGTCGGGGCGGTGGCCTTGCCCAGCTCGGTGTACTTGAAGGTGGTGGTGCCGGCGGTGGAGGCGGCCGCGGCCGCACCCTTGCCCGGGTTCAGGTCGGTGCCGCCCATCTGGACGAGCTCGCCCTTCTCGTTGATCCAGAAGTCCATGGTGGACTCGGCGCTGTCCTTCGAGATCTCCTTGAGGATGCTCGCCTTGAGCTCGGGGCTCAGCCCGGCCATCGCGCCGACCAGGTCCTTCGCGGCGATGGTGCTCTTGTAGTGCACCGTGTCGGCGCCGTCGACCTTCTCCGGGCCGACCTTGCTGAGCTTGCCCGCCTGGGCGTTCGCGGCGAGCTCGACAGCCGGGTTGAGCAGCTGGAGCATGCTGCTGAAGGCGTTCAGGTCCTCCGCACCGGGGACGGCACCGGCCTTCGGGTCCAGCTTCATCCACTTCTTGCCGGAGAACATCGCGGCCATCTCCGCATCGGCAGCGACGTACATCACGTCGTTGACGAAGAGCATCTTCATGTCCTTGCCCTCGTCCTTGACCGAGAGCTCGAGCGCCTGCGGCGCCTTCCACGAGAAGACACCGGTGCCGCCGTCGTCGCCGGTGATGGTCAGCTTGGCGTTGCCCGCCTTCTCCATCACCGCGGCGGAGGCCGTCAGGGCCTCCTTCGGGTCCAGGTCCTTCTTGGCCGCCGGCGCCGAGGCCGCGGTCGAGGCGGCGCCCGAGGCCGCACCGGCGGAGTCGCCACCGGACTTGCTGTTGCAGGCCGACAGGGCGCCGACGAGCACGGTGGACACGACCACCGCAGAAGCGATGCGCAGGGTACGCACAGATCCCCCTCTTATGTTTCTCTCATACATTTGCGTGCCGGACTCTAGTCGATCCCTGCGACAGACCTGCAACGGGTTATGAACCGTTCAGCACCAGGGTGTCGGCCGGTTCCGGAGCCGTGACCGCCACCTGCGTCCCGGGGTCCGTGACCACCTCGACGATGGTGTCCGAACCACCCGTTCCCTTGGTGCTCTCCTGGGCCTTCAGCAGCCGGCCGTTCTGGTCCAGCCAGTAGTCGTGCTCGACCGACACCACCCCCTGGCGCTGGTAGTAGGCCAGGGTGGCCGCCCGCTCCGACTCCGAGAGCCCCTCGTCGGCGGCGTGGTACGCGGCCACCGGCGCGCTGCCGCGGTAGTGCGTCACCGGCACCCCGCCCAGGTCCTCCCCGCCGACCTCGGTGAGCTGCCCCGCCGCCGCCATCAGCCGCAGCGGCGCGGCCGGCCCGGCGGTGATCCCGGTCAGCCAGATCCCGGTGAAGCTCTTCGAGACCCCGGCCGGGGTGCCGCCGGAGTCCAGCTGCTCGGCCACCTCCCGCGGGGCCTGCGCCCAGTGCCGGCCCTTGAGCTCGGTCGCCAGCCACGGGTACGAGGCGTAGTGCACCCCGCCGATCAGCCGGAGCCGGCCCTTGCCACGGCTCTCGGTGATCGCCAGGTCGGCGTCCCCGGACTTCCAGGAGACCAGGCCCTCCACGGTGCTGCGGCCGTACTGGTGGTTGTCCTCCTCCACCCGCAGGCGGGCGCTGCCGGCCGCGTCCAGCGCGTCGGCGGCCGCCTCCACCACCCCCTTGGGCGTGCTGGGCCGGGCACTCGCCGTCGCGGACTGCCCCGAGGGCGACGCGGTGGGGGCGGGGTCCGCGGCGGCGCCGCCGCTGCAGCCTGCCGAGCAGCCGAGCAGCAGCGCTGCTCCGGCCACGGCGGCGATCCTGTCGATACGCACGAGTGCACTCCGCTGGGGGTGGGCTGGCGGGTGGGATGGGGGTCCGCAGAGCCTAACCGCCCGGGTACGCCGACGGGCCCGCACCCCCTCTGCAAGGGGATGCGGGCCCGTCGAAGCGGAAATCAGTCGCGCCCAGGACGCGGCCGGTCAGAGCACGGGGGCTCAGACAGCGGCCGGGTCCTCCTCGACCAGGAGGTTGCGGGTGCGGTTCGGGTCCACCTGGATGCCGGGGCCCACCGTGGTGGAGACCGCGGTCTTCTTGATGTAGCGGCCCTTGGCGGCGGCCGGCTTGGCCCGGAGGACCTCCTCGAGCGCGGCGCCGTAGTTCTCGACCAGCTGCTCGTCGGTGAAGGAGACCTTACCGATGATGAAGTGCAGGTTCGAGTGCTTGTCGACGCGGAACTCGATCTTGCCGCCCTTGATGTCGTTGACAGCCTTGGTGACATCGGGGGTGACGGTGCCGGTCTTCGGGTTCGGCATCAGGCCACGGGGACCGAGCACGCGGCCGAGGCGGCCGACCTTGCCCATGAGGTCCGGGGTGGCGACGACGGCGTCGAAGTCCAGACGACCCTTGGCGACCTCGTCGATGAGCTCGTCGGAGCCCACGATGTCGGCGCCCGCAGCACGCGCGGCCTCGGCACGGTCGCCGGTCGCGAAGACCAGGACCCGGGCGGTCTTACCGGTGCCGTGCGGGAGGATCACGGTGCTGCGGACCATCTGGTCGGCCTTGCGCGGGTCGACGCCCAGACGCATGGCGACCTCGACGGTGCCGTCGAACTTGGTGGTGGAGGTCTCCTTCGCGAGGCGGATGGCCTCGAGGGGAGCGTAGAGCCGGCTGCGGTCGACCTTGGCGTCCGCGGCCTTGAGAGCCTTGCTGCGCTTCACTGCTTCTCCTGAAGATTGGGCCCCTCCCGGCCGTTGGCGGGCAAGGAGGGCGGAGGAGTCGTGGTGTATTCGGGCCGCGCGGGCCCTACCACGGTGGACTGAGGGGCTGATCAGCCCTCGACGGTGATGCCCATCGACCGGGCGGTGCCGGCGATGATCTTCGCCGCGGCGTCCAGGTCGTTGGCGTTCAGGTCGGGGAGCTTGACCGTGGCGATCTCGCGGACCTGGGCGCTGGTGAGCTTGGCGACCTTGGTCTTGTGCGGCTCGGCCGAACCCTTGTCCACGCCCGCGGCCTTCAGGATGAGGCGCGCGGCCGGCGGCGTCTTCGTGATGAAGGTGAAGGAGCGGTCGTCGTAGACCGTGATCTCCACCGGCACGATCATGCCGCGCTGCGACTCGGTCGCAGCGTTGTAGGCCTTGCAGAACTCCATGATGTTGACGCCGTGCTGGCCCAGCGCGGGGCCGACCGGCGGGGCCGGGTTCGCGGCACCGGCGTTGATCTGGAGCTTGATGAGCCCCGTGATCTTCTTCTTCTTGGGAGGCATTTCTCTCCGGGTCCTTCCGAGAGGTGATTGCTGGTGCGTCCGCGGCAGGCGCGACACCCGGCCGGGCGGACACACATCGGACCAGGCTAACGCGGATGCGCCGCTGGACCAAAACGGGTTGAGGGCGGAGCAGCCGCTCCGCCCTCGACCCGAAGACCGGTACTAGTTCTTCTGGATCTGGTCGAAGGACAGCTCGACCGGGGTCTCCCGGCCGAAGATCTCGACCAGGCCCTTGACCTTCTTCGAGTCCGGGTTGATCTCGTTGATGGTCGCCTGCAGGGTGGCGAACGGACCGTCGGTGACGGTGACCGAGTCGCCGACCTCGAAGTCGAGCACCTGGACCTCGACCGGGCGGACCGGCGAGGCCTTGCCCGCGTCCTTGGCCGCCTGGCGCTCGACGTCCGGGGCGAGCATCTTGACGACCTCGTCCAGGGTCAGCGGGTACGGGTCGTAGGCGTTGCCGACGAAGCCGGTGACACCCGGGGTGTTGCGGACCACGTTCCAGGACTCGGCGTCCAGCTCCATCCGGACCAGGACGTAGCCGGGGAGCTTGTTCTGCCGGATGGTCTTGCGGTCGCCGTTCTTGATCTGGACGACCTCTTCCTGCGGCACGGCCGACTCGAAGATGCGGTCCTCGACGTTCAGCGAGACCGAGCGCTGCTCGAGGTTCTGCTTCACGCGGTTCTCGTAGCCGGCGTAGGTGTGGATGACGTACCACTCGCCCGGCGCGAGGCGGAGCTTCTCGCGGAACTCGGCGACCGGGTCGCTCTCGCCCTCGGCCTCCTCGGCGACGGCTTCGTCGGTCTCGACGGCCTCGTCGGCCTCGTCGGCGACGGGCGCCTCGGCGGCGTCCTCGGCCACCTCGTGCAGTGCGGCCTCCTCGGCCGGCACGCCCGCCTCGGCCTCGTCGGCAGCCTCGACCTCGTCCTCGTCGGCGTCGGCGGCGTCCAGGATGTCCTCGGCCGCCTCGGCGTCAGCAGCCTCGGCCGCGTCGAGCTCGGCCGCGACATCCGCCTCGCGGACGGTCTCGTCGGCGTCGTACAGGGGGGACTCAGACACGGTCGCTGCTTCTTTCCTGGTTGTGGAGATGGAACGGCTCCGGGCCACCCGACTGCCCTGAGGGGTACGGGCGGGAAAGTCTCGGATACCTCAACAGTACCGAGTCAACGGTAGCGGGCTCGTCCGGTCGGCGCAGACAGCTCGACCCGGGCCGCCCCCGTCCGTGCGGAAGGGTGCCGACCCGGGTCGGGTGTTGCTGGCTGCCGAGCTGGTCAGCCGAAGATCCACAAGCTGAGCTTGGAGAAGCCGTAGTCCACGCCGTAGACCACCATCATCATCACGATGACGAAGGTCACCACGACGGTGGTGTACTGGATCAGCTCGTTGCGCGACGGCCAGACGACCTTGCGCAGCTCGGCGATGATCTGGCGGTAGAAGATCGCCGCCCGGGCGAAGAGGCCCTTCTTGGCCCGCTTTCCGGGCTTCTTGGCGCCGTCACCGCCTGCGGCCCTGTTGGCCCGCCGGCGCTCGCGCCGGGAAAGCCCGTCGGCAGGCGTGGTCTCGGCCGCGCCGTCGGCACCCTCGGGGTTGCCGCTCTCAGGCGTTGCGGTGGAGCCCGTGGTCTCCGTCACTCGTCCTCACCTGAATCCGGGTCCTGCCGAGCGCGACTGCGTGCGAGTGCCGCACGAGCGATCCGGCGAAAGCAGTGCTTGGTGGGGCCCTCTCCGCATCAAGCCCGCTCGCTCTGTGGAGCGAACGGGCTCGTTACGGATCAAGCTGCAGGGCACGAGGGACTCGAACCCCCAACCGCCGGTTTTGGAGACCGGTGCTCTACCAATTGAGCTAGTGCCCTTCGGCGCCTCGCGGCACCGGACTGCGCCCAAACCTACCGCATCCGAGCCGCTGCGTGGTGTACGCGGCGGCGGATCCGCACCTCGGGAGCCATCGAGCAGTGAGTGTACGTGTTCTTGAGCGTTTGGTCGAACCTCATTCACCGCAGCCCCACCCCCCGTACCGGCGGGACACATCGTGGACGGTCCGGTACGCATACTGAAACCGTCGTGCCCGCGGGGCGCCGACTCTGGGACGATGCAGACATGAGCGCTTCCACCCCCGCCAACCGTCCTGCCGACCGCCGGGTCTCCGCCCGGGTCGGCGCCATCGCCGAGTCCGCCACCCTCGCCGTGGACGCCAAGGCCAAGGCCCTCAAGGCGGCCGGCCGTCCCGTGATCGGCTTCGGTGCCGGTGAGCCGGACTTCCCGACCCCGGGCTACATCGTCGACGCCGCCGTCGAGGCCTGCCGCGACCCGAAGAACCACCGCTACACGCCGGCCGGCGGGCTGCCCGAGCTGAAGGCCGCGATCGCCGCCAAGACGCTGCGCGACTCCGGCTACCGGGTGGACGCCTCCCAGGTGCTCGTCACCAACGGCGGCAAGCAGGCGATCTACGAGGCCTTCGCCGCGATCCTCGACCCGGGCGACGAGGTCATCATCCCGGCGCCGTACTGGACCACCTACCCGGAGGCCGTGAAGCTGGGCGGCGGTGTCCCGGTCGAGGTCGTGGCCGACGAGACCACCGGCTACAAGGTCTCGGTCGAGCAGCTGGAGGCGGCCCGCACCGAGAAGACCAAGGTCGTCCTGTTCGTCTCGCCGTCCAACCCGACCGGCGCGGTGTACACCGAGGCGGAGGCCGAGGCGATCGGCCGCTGGGCGCTGGAGCACGGCCTGTGGGTGCTCACCGACGAGATCTACGAGCACCTGGTCTACGGCGACGCCACCTTCACCTCGCTGCCGGCGCTGCTGCCCGAGCTGGCCGACAAGTGCATCGTGGTCAACGGCGTGGCCAAGACCTACGCGATGACCGGCTGGCGGGTGGGCTGGCTGATCGGCCCCAAGGACGTGGTGAGCGCCGCCACCAACCTGCAGTCGCACGCCACCTCGAACGTCTCCAACGTGGCCCAGGTCGCCGCGCTGGCCGCCGTCTCCGGCGACCTGTCGGCCGTCGACGAGATGAAGGCCGCGTTCGACCGCCGCCGCCGCACCATCGTGCGGATGCTGAACGAGATCGAGGGCGTGCTCTGCCCCGAGCCCGAGGGCGCGTTCTACGTCTACCCGTCGGTGAAGCCGCTGCTGGGCAAGGAGATCCGCGGCCGCCGCCCGGCCACCTCCGCAGAGCTGGCCACGCTGATCCTGGACGAGGCCGAGGTCGCGGTCGTCCCCGGCGAGGCCTTCGGCACCCCGGGCTACCTGCGGCTCTCGTACGCGCTGGGCGACACCGACCTGGTCGAGGGCATCGGCCGGGTGCAGAAGCTGCTGGCCGAGGCGCGCGACTGACCGCCGTTCTCCCGGACCGCCCTCTGTCACCCCTTCGGGGGATGTACAGGGGGCGGTTCCCGTTTGGGGCCGGGATACGGCAGGATCGGTAAATGGATCGCCAGCGTGATGTCCGAGGCCTCCCGAAGGCCCATCTGCACCTGCATTTCACCGGTTCGATGCGGCCCGCCACGCTGCTGGAGCTGGCCGACAAGCACGGGGTCCGGCTGCCCGAGGCGCTCAGCTCCGCCGAGCCGCCGCAGCTGCGGGCCACCGACGAGCGCGGCTGGTTCCGGTTCCAGCGGCTCTACGACACCGCACGCTCGGTGCTGCGGGACGAGCAGGACATCCGGCGGCTGGTGCAGGAGACCGCCGAGGACGAGCGGCGGGACGGCTCGCGCTGGCTGGAGATCCAGGTCGACCCGACCTCGTACGCGCCCCGGCTGGGTGGGCTCACCCCGGCGCTGGAACTGATCCTGGACGCCGTCCGGGAGGCCTCCGAGAGCACGGGGGTGGGGATCCGGGTGCTGGTCGCGGCCAACCGGATGAAGTCCCCGATGGACGCCCGGACACTGGCCCGGCTCGCCGTCCGGTACGCCGACCACGGGGTGGTGGGGTTCGGACTGTCCAACGACGAGCGGCGCGGCATGGCCCGGGACTTCGACCGGGCCTTCCGGATCGCCCGGGACGGCGGGCTGCTGGCCGCCCCGCACGGCGGCGAACTGGCG
Organism: Kitasatospora sp. NBC_00374; assembly: GCF_041434935.1. NCBI lineage: Bacteria > Bacillati > Actinomycetota > Actinomycetes > Kitasatosporales > Streptomycetaceae > Kitasatospora > Kitasatospora sp. NBC_00374. The sequence continues at coordinate 3,777,780 of NZ_CP107964.1, forward strand.
GGGCCGGAGTCCGTCCGGGACTGCCTGGACGACCTCGGGGCCGGCCGGATCGGCCACGGCGTCCGGGCGGCGGAGGACCCCCGGCTGATGCAGCGGCTGGCGGACCGGCAGATCACCTGCGAGGTCTGCCCGTCCTCCAACGTCTCGCTCGGGGTCTACGAGCGGGCCGAGCTGGTGCCGATGCGGACGCTGTTCGACGCCGGGGTGCCGATGGCGCTCGGCGCGGACGACCCGCTGCTGTTCGGCTCCCGGCTGGCCGAGCAGTACCGGCTGGTCCGCGAGGTGCACGGCTTCGGTGACGCCGAGCTGGCCGAGCTGGCCCGGCAGTCGGTCCGGGGCTCGCGGGCGCCGGAGGCCGTGCAGAAGGAACTGCTCGCGGACATCGACGTCTGGCTGACCGAGTAGCGGCCCCCGCCGCCGCGGCTACAGCTCGACGCCGACCATGACGGGCTCGTTGACCAGCTCGACGCCGAAGGCGGCCCGGACGCCGTCGCGGACCTCGCGGGCCAGCGCGAGCAGGTCCTCGGTGGTGGCGGTGCCCCGGTTGGTGAGGGCCAGGGTGTGCTTGGTGGAGAGGGTGGCCGGGCCGGCGCCGTGGCCCTTGCGGAAGCCGGCGTGGTCGATCAGCCAGGCCGCGGAGGTCTTGGTGCAGCCGTCGGGTGCCGGGAACGCGGGGGCGGTGCAGTCGCCGAGCCTGGCCGTGAAGGCGGCGTACTGGTCGGCCGTCAGGATCGGGTTGGTGAAGAAGGAGCCCGCCGACCAGGTGTCGTGGTCCGTCGCGTCGAGCACCATGCCCTTGCCCGCGCGCAGCTTCAGCACGGTGTCGTGGGCGGTCCGCAGGTCGACCCGCTGCCCGGCCTCGGCACCGAGGGTCCTGGCCACCTCGGCGTACCTGACCGGGGCGGACAGACCGGCCGCGTCGTCCAGGGCGAACACCACCCGGAGCACGACGTACCGCTCGGGGTCGGCCTTGAAGCGGCTGTGCCGGTAGGAGAACTCGCACTCGGCGGCGGTGAGGGTGACCCGCTCGGCGGCCGCGCGGTCGTAGGCGACGACCTCGGTGACGGTGTCGGCCACCTCCTGGCCGTACGCGCCGACGTTCTGCACCGGGGTGGCGCCCGCGGAGCCGGGGATACCGGCCAGGAACTCGATGCCGGCCAGGCCGTGGTCGACCGTCCGGGCGACCGCGTCGGCCCAGACCTCGCCGGCGGCCAGCTCCAGCCGGGTGCCGTCGAGGTCGAAGCCCTCGGTGGCGATCCGCAGCACGGTGCCGTCGAAGCCGGCGTCCCCGATCACCAGGTTGGAGCCGCCGCCGAGCACCAGCAGCGGCTCGCCCGCGGCGTCGGCGGCGCGGACGGCGGCGATCACCTCGTCGTCGGTCCGGGCGGTGACCAGCCGGCGGGCGGGGCCACCGAGCCGGAGGGTGGTCAGCGGGGCGAGCGGCGCGTTTTCGAGTACCTGCACGCCCACCACGGTATACGGGCCGGAAGGCCGGTCCGTTCCGGCGCCCGGAACAATTTGGAGAGATAAGCTATCCATATTGGTCCGGCCGGGCTCGCCGCCCTCGCACGGGCCCTACGGCTTCGGGAGCGGGGACGCGATGCGCATCGGGGAGTTGAGCAGGCGGGCCGGGGTGCCGGTGCCGACCATCAAGTACTACGTGCGGGAGGGTCTGATCCCGGGCGGGGAGCGCACCGGGCCGAACCAGGCCCAGTACGGCGAGCGGCACGTCCACCGGCTGAAGCTGGTCCGCGCGATGGTCGAGGTCGGCAAGCTCTCGGTGGCGGCGACCCGGGAGGTGCTCGGCGCGATCGACGCACCCGACAGCAGCCTGCACGAGGTGCTCGGCATCGCCCAGGCCGCCGTCACCCCGCAGGTCACCGTCACCGACCCGGTCGCCTGGGCCCTCGCCGAGCAGGTGGTGGCGGACCTGGTGGCTCGGCGCGGCTGGGCGGTGAAGGAGACCAACCCGGCCCGGCAGGCGCTCGCCCAGCTGGTGATGACCTTCCGCGACCTGGGGCAGGACGACCTGCTGGGCATCCTGGACGACTACGCGAGCGTCGCCGAGCGGCTGGCGGCGGCCGAGCTGGCCGCGATCGGGCACCGCGAGGGTGTCGACAGCAAGGTCGAAGGGGCGGTGCTGGGCACCGTCCTCGGCGACGCCCTGATCGGCGCGATGCGCCGGCTCGCCCAGGCCGACGCCTCGCACCGGGCCTTCGAGACGGCCCCCGTCCCGCGCTGAAGCGGCCCGCGGCCCTCCCGGTGGAGGGTCGCGGGCCGCTCGGGCTGGGCCGGACTCCGGCCGGACCCGGTCAGACGCCGGCCGGGGCCGGCTCGTCGGCCGGCCGACGGGGCTCCGACTGCTCGGCCGGCCGCGGCGGGCGCGGGATGAACAGCGCGCAGACCCCGCCGAAGAGGACCACGGCGACACCCACCCAGACCGCCGGGTGCAGGCCGTCCACGAACTCGGCCGGGCTCGCCTCACTGCCGTGCGCCAGGAAGACGCTGCTCAGCACCGCGATGCCGAAGGCGCCGCCGATCTCCCGGACGGTGGTGTTGGCGCCGGAGGCCTTGCCGCGGTGCTCCGGGCCGACCGCGCCGAGCACCACGGCGGCGGTGGGCGCGATGGCGAAGCCCATACCCGCGCCAGCCACCAGCATCGCGCCGACCAGGTGCGAGTACGGGGTGTCGGCGGTGGCCGCCAGGTTGATCCAGGCCAGGCCGCCGGCCTGCAGGAAGAGCCCGAGGGCCATCAGCCGCCCGCCGCCCACCCGGTCGGTGAGCGCCCCCGCGACCGGGGCGATGAACATCGGCATCAGCGTCCAGGCGAGGGTGAGCACACCGGCGTGCAGCGGAGTCCGGTACGGGGCGATCTGGAGGTACTGGGAGAGGAAGAAGATCGAGCCGAAGACGCCGAAGTACATCGTCGCCGAGACGATGTTGGTCAGCGTGAAGGCCCGGATCCGGTAGAAGGAGAGCGGGAGCAGCGGGTGCGTCTGGCGGCGCTCCCAGAGCACGAACGCGACCAGCAGGACACCGCCGGCCACGAAGGCGGCGACGATCCTGGTCGAGGTCCAGCCGTCGGTGCTGCCGTTGACGATGCCCCAGACCACGGCGAGCAGACCGGCCGCGGCCAGCAGCATGCCGATCAGGTCGAGCCCGGCCTTCTCGCCCTTGCTCTCCCGGAGCACCTTGAAGACCAGCGGGATCGCGACCACGCCGACCGGCACGTTGATCCAGAAGATCCACTCCCAGGCCAGGCCGTCCACGACCGCGCCGCCGACCACCGGGCCGAGTGCGATCGCCAGGCCGCTGACCGCGCCCCACAGGCCGAGCGCCAGGCTGCGCATCTTCTCGGGGACGGCCTGCGAGAGCAGGGTCAGCGAGAGCGGCATGACGGCGGCGGCGCCGAAGCCCTGGACCGTACGGGCGGTGATCAGCTCACCGCTGGTGCCGGCCAGGCCACAGGCGATCGAGGAGAGGGTGAAGATCGCGATGCCGATGGCGAAGACCTTCCGGCGGCCGAACCGGTCACCGAGGGCGGCGCCGATCAGCAGCAGGCAGGAGAAGCTCAGCACGTAGGCGTTGACGAACCACTGAAGGTCCTTGGTGTCGGCCTTGAGGTCGACGGCCAGGGTGCGCAGGGCGGTGGAGACGACCAGGTTGTCCAGCGCCACCATGAACATCGGCACGCTGCACGCGACGATCGACAGCCAGAGCGGGACCTTCGGCCCCTGGGCGGCGGGGCTCGGCGAGCCGGCCGCCGTGAGATCGGGCGAAGCCATGACTCTTCTCCTTCGGGAAGCGAGGTGGGCGGACTCGGGGTGCTCGGGGTGCTCAGGCGCTCGGACGCTCGGCGGCTCCGCCGCCGGCGGCCTCGTCGGCGCGCCGCTGCTCGGCCAGCCGCTGCTTGGCGTCGGCCCAGGTGATCGGGAGCTGCTCGGTCGGAACGTCCCAGAAGACGAAGGTGGAGCCGTTCATGGTCGACCGGAGCGAGGTCATCGTGGAGTAGTGCGGCTCGGTCCTCACGTAGGTGTTCAGCGCCTCGCGGGACTCCCAGGCGGAGAGCGTCCAGAAGGTCCGGCGCAGCGGCTGGGCGATGAGCGAGGCGCCCAGGGCGCCGGGGGCCTTGCGGACCTGCTGCCAGACCGCGAGGGACTTGAGGAAGAAGCGCGGCACGTCCTTGAAGGAGCGCACCTGCAGGCGCGAGGCCATCACCAGGGCCTGGGTCTGCGGCCGGGCCGGGTTCGGGGTGGTCCAGGGGAGAGTGGGCATCGAGATCGGCCTTCCTCGTCGGTCGCCGGCCCGGCGCGCAGCGGAGGACGCGCTCGCCCGAGTCGATAGTGGAACCTAGCGCTATCCATTATAGGGAGTGGCACTGCCCAATGGCCAGTGCTGAATCCGGCGGGGCCGGCCCGCTCGGCCGACCCCGCCCGCGCCCCGCCGGGACCGCCTCAGGCCCCGAGCTCCCGGAGCAGCTGCTCCGCCGCCTCCAGCCCGGAGGAGAACGCCGCCTCGTGCGACCCGATCTGGTCGTGGTGCAGCTGCTTGGAGTGGAAGTAGGAGCCCGCCAGCTTCACCCGGGTCCCGTCGTTCACCCGGTAGATGGTCCTCTGCAGGGTGCGCAGGTCCATGTCGATGACCGGGTGCTCGTAGTACAGCTCCTTGATCACCAGGTCCGCGCGGATCGGACGCGGGTAGTCCAGGGTCACGAAGTAGTCGTGCTCGGACTCGAAGCCGTGCAGCCGGTTCATGTAGTAGACGACGTAGGGGCGGACCGCGCCGTCCACCACGACCTTGCCGTAGTTCCAGTTCTCCCAGCGGGAGCGGTCCTCGGGCATCACCGAGGCGTCGGTGTGCAGGACGACGCTGGAGGGGTTGTAGCGGATCTTCGCCAGCGTCTGCCGCTGCAGCTCGGTCGGGTCGGTGAGCAGCGCCCTGGCCTGGTCGCCGTGGACGGCGAGCACGGCGTGGTCGAAGCGCTCGGTGCCGGCGGCGGTCGTCACCTCGACACCGTCCGCGGCCTCCCGGACCCCGGCGACCCGCTCGCCGAGCCGCAGCTTGGGGTCGATCGCGGCCAGCGCCCGCCGGACGTAGCTGATGGACCCGCCGCCGACGGTCCGCCAGTCCACCCGCGCACCGCCGAGGCCGCCCTCGTCGTGGGCCATGAAGAAGGCGATCACGGTGGTGGCCGGCATCTCCCAGATCAGCTCGGCCGGCACCGACCACACGGCGGTGCAGAGCAGGATGACGTAGCCGTGCCTGAACTCCTGGCTGTAGCCGCCGCGGTCGAGGTACTCGCCGAGCGGCAGGTCGGTGCGCTTGCGCAGGAAGTCCTTGCGGCCCTCCTCGTGGAAGCGGCGGGCCTCGCGCCGGATGGTACGGAACTCCTCCGGGTAGCGGCCGGCCACCTCCTCCTCCGGCAGCGCCATCTCCTCGGTGCCGAACTGGAGGCCGGTGTCCAGGTCGAAGAAGTTGAAGCCGCCCCGGTGCTCCCGGAACGGCACCTCCAGCTCGTCGAAGAACCGGGTGAGGTTGGGGTAGCTGGGCCGGTTGAAGATGACGAACGCGGTGTCGATGCCCAGGGTCCGGCCGGCGTCCTGGACCTCGATGGTGTTGGCATGGCCGCCCGGGCGGTCGTCCTGTTCGAAGACGGTGAGCTCGGCGTGGTGGCGCAGCCGGTACGCGGCGGACAGGCCGGAGACTCCGGCGCCGATGATCGCGACCCGGGGCTTGGCCGGTGCTGACAGCGGTGCAGACATGGGACGTCCTTAGCTGGCTGGGGCGATGGGGGTGTCGGTGCGGGCGCCGGCCTCCAGGACCGGGCCGAGGACGGCGAGGCCGGCCAGCTGCTGGAGCCAGGCGCAGGTCTCCCGGCGGAGTTCCTGCCGGCAGGCGGGGCAGACCTTGAGATCCCGGTCGAGCCGGCTCTCGGGGGTCTCGGCCCGGCAGCCCGGGCAGGGCACCCGGCGGACGGCGGACGGATCGGCGGCGGTGCGTCTCGGCATCTCGCGTGTCCTTCCTTGGCCGGGCTCAGATCTCGGCGAGGCTGAGGTCCCCGCGTTCGGCGAGCTGGAACTGCCAGTGCGAGAAGAGGCGGTTCTCCTGGTGGAGGCGGCGCAGCACCGCCATCACCTCGTCCACCACCCGGCTGTCGGTGACCGTCTCGTGCGGGTGCACCTGCTTGCGCAGCCGCTCCAGTTGGAGCAGCAGCAGGGCGGCGCTGGGCAGCGGGTCGGCCAGGTCCCCGGCAACCGCCCGCAGGTAGGTGTGCAGGCAGGCGGCGACGGCGTGCAGCAGGCAGTACTGCTTGGCCAGGTCGAAGAGTTCGGCGGACTGGCCGTACTCCCGGCCGAGTTCGGCCCGCAGGGCGGTCGAGCGGTCGCGCAGGGCGGTGGCCGCGCCGAGCAGTTCGGCGGCCACGGCGGCGGCCCGGGTCAGCCACTCCCGGTCGTCGCCTTTGGCGGCCTCGGCGTGTTCGCCCAGCGCGCGCAGGGCGGCGGGGGCGGCGAGCAGGGCGTCGTCCCGGCCGCGGCTGAACAGCTCCTGGTCCCAGGGCCGGTAGAGCGGCAGTTCGCGGTCGAGGCCGTACAGCGTGGCGACCCGCTGCTCGGCGGTGGCCTGCGCCTCACCGGCCGGGCCGGTGGCGGCGGCCAGCAGGCCGTCCAGCTGGAGGGCCAGGTTCTTGAGGTTGACCACGGTGTTGCCGTCGGCGAAGTTGGCGACCAGCATGTCGCGGAGCATCTTCTGGTGGATGCCGTAGTGCGGCTCGGCCCGCAGGTAGAAGCGGGCGCCGAGCACGATGTTGAGCCGGGACATGGTGGTCTCCAGCAGCGTCGGCACGAAGTACTTCACCACCGACGACCAGACGCTGGCCTGTTCGGGCACCAGTTGGAGGCTGCGGACGGCCCCCAGGCTGACCGCGTCGGCGATCATCAGGTCGGCGAAGCACTCGGCCAGCTGCCGCCGGGAGTACGGGATGTCGCTGACGGCGCGGCCGAAGATCACCCGGCGCTCGGTGAAGTCCAGCGTGATCCGCAGCGCGGTGTCCACGGCGGAGAGCGCGATCGAGCCGATCAGGGTGCGGGCCACCTGGGAGGTCTGCAGGGCGATCTCCAGGCCGGCCCCCTCCGCGCCGAGCCGGGCCGCGTCGGGGACGAAGACCCCGTCCAGCCGGATCCCGCTCATGTCCAGGGCCCGCAGGCCGTGCAGCCGTTCGTTCGGGAGCTCCTCGACCGCGCCGGCCGGGGTACGGCGCTTCTCCAGCAGGAAGATGGAGTAGCCCGCCGGGCCGCCGCTCGCCCTGGTCCGGGCGAACACGGCCAGACCGTCGGCGACCCGGGCGTTGCCGATCAGCCACTTCTCGCCGGTGAGCAGGTAGCCGCCGGGGACCTTCTCGGCAGCGAGCTCGTTGCTGAGCACGTCGCTGCCGTGGCTGCGCTCGGACAGCCCCCAGGCGTACCGGCTGCCCTGCTTCATGGCGTCGCTCAGGTACTGCTTCTGCTCGTCCGTGCCGGCGATCCAGGCGGGCAGGAAGGCCAGGCTGGTGATGATGAGCGCGGTGGCGGTGGTCGGGTCACGGCGGGCGATCAGCCGGAGCAGGTTGAAGCCGGTCTCCACGTTGCCGGCCAGGCCGCCCTGCGCCTCGGGGATGTTGTACTCGTGCACGCCCCAGCGCTGCAGCAGGTTGACGAAGGCGTACGGGTACTCCTCGCGTTCGTCGTGGTCGAGGATCCGCTCGTACGGCATCCGGCTCGCCGGGTCGTGCGGGTCACCCAGGTACTCCTCCAACTCGGCGGCGAGTCTGGGCAGGTCTGAGCTGTTCACCGGTCCTCCAGTCGCGGAAAGCTCCATCGGTCACACCACCGGCCGGGCGAGGGGTACGGGTGCTGCGGAGAACAGGCGGTGTTCGGTCCGCAGGTCGAGCAGGACGTCGAGGGCGGGCAGCAGGTGTTCGGCGGCAGCGCGGGTGGGCCGCTGGTCGGCGCGGGCCAGCAGGTAGCCGAGGCAGCCGCCGAGCCAGGCGGTGGAGCCGGGCTTCTGCCCGTACAGCGCGAGGTGCCGGCCGGCCCACCACAGCTGAAGGCAGCAGGCCGCCGCGTGCAGCCAGGCGAATCGTTCCGCCAGGTCGACCGGGCCGGTGCCGGTACCGGCCGCCGCGGCCTCCCCGGGCAGCGCCCGGACGGCGGCGAGCAGCCGCTCCGCCAGCTCCGCGACCGCCGGGGCGCCGGCCTCGGCGAGGGCACGGGCGGCCGGCCCCGCGACCGCGGCCAGGGTGCCGGTGGGCAGGTCGCGCCCGCGGGCGTTGAGGTCGAGCCGGGTGGGGTCGTACGGCGGGAGCGGCTCGTCCAGGGCGAAGACGGTCCTGGCCGCCGGTCCGTCCCCGGCGCCGCGGGCGGCGGCCGCGGCGAGCGCGGGCAGTTGTCCGGAGAAGGAGCGCAGATTGGCCAGGGTGCTGGTGTCGACCACCCGGACGAGGGCGGCGTCCCGCTGGAGCTTCTGGAACACCCCGCCGCCCGGGCCCTCGGTGCGCAGCACGGACCGGGTGGCGAGGGTGGCGCCGCAGCGGGCGATCGCGTCCTCGACCGCCTCGGCGACCACGTGCTTGGCCGCGCAGCCCCAGACGCTGAACTGCTCGGGCACCACGTGGATACCCCGGGCGGCGGCCAGCGCGACCGCGTCGGCGACCAGCAGGGCGGCCGAGGCGATCGCCAACTCCCTGCGCTGGTAAGGCGTTTCCAGCAGCGTCGAGCGGCCGACCCGGCGCTCGGCGGCGAAGTCGAGGGTGAGCCGCAGGGCGGTGTCGGCGCAGCCCAGACTGCCGGCGGTGCTCATCAGCCGCACCACCTGCTGGGCCTTGACCGCGACCTCCAGGGCCTCCCCCGGCCGGCCGACCAGGTGCTCGCGGGCGACCGGCAACCGGTCGAACCGCGGGTGCGCGAAGTCGATGCCCCGCATACCCGAGGTGGGCACGGCCTCGCCGCGGTCCAGCCGGCCGGCCGCCGGGGCGAGGTCGAGCAGGACGGCGGTGAACGCCCCCGGCCCGCGCTCACCGGTGCGGGCGACCAGGTACAGCGCCTCGCAGCGCTGCCCGAGGCCGACCATCCACTTCTCACCGCTGAGCCGCCAGCCCTCGCCCTCCGGCTCCAGCCCGGCGGTGTTGGCGAGCAGGTCGCTGCCGTGCTCCTGCTCGGACAGTGCGAAGCCCACCGACCCGCCGCGGCGCAGGAGTTCGGCGACCCACCGCTGCTGCTCGGGCGAGCCGTGCAGCCGTACGCAGGTGGCGGCGGTGATCGAGAACATGGTGGCGGGCATGACGTTGAGGTCCCGGCGGGCCGCCGCGCGGACCAGCAGCAGGCTGCGGTCGAAGGACTCGAAGCCGCCACCCCACTCGGCCGGCAGGTGGTCCAGGTGGAACCCGGCCTCCCGCAGGACCCCGGCGAGTTCGTCGGGGAACTCGTCCCGCTCGTCCCGGCGGACCGCCGCCGCGAAGCCGTACGGGCCGAGCGGGTCGCCGGGGTCGCCCAGCAGGAGTTCCAGTTCCGCCGCCTTCCGGCCGAGCCGCCCGATCACAGGGCACCGCCGAGGGCGGCCACCGGCGACTCCAGCGGCACCGGACGGTAGTCGGCGACGGCGGCCGGCAGCTGCACACCGGCCGTCCGCAGCGCGGCCACCCGGGTGTGGAAGGCGGCGCCGCGCATCAGGTGGTGGGCGACGTCGGCGACCCTGCGGTTGCCCGGGGCCTTGAGATAGCTGGCCGTGACCCAGTCGTTGAAGCTGCCCATCGCCGGGCCGCACCAGATCTGGTAGTCCAGGGTGCGGTCGGGGTCGCCGACCGTGGCCCAGCGCGAGGACATCCCCAGGTACCAGCGGAAGACCAGCGCCATCCGCCGCTTCGGGCTGTCCTGCGCGCGGGCCAGCTGCTCGGGGTCGCGGCGGCGGAAGTAGCCGACGCACTCCTGCCAGACGTCCTCCAGCGGCCGCCGGAAGACCTGCGCCTCCAGCCGGGCCCGCTCGCCCTCGGGCAGTGCCTCCAGGCCGTCGTGGGCCTGGTAGAGCTCGTAGAGCTTCTTGGCCCGCATCGGGAACAGCGTGCCCTTCTTGAGCACCTGGAGCTCCACGCCCAGCTCGAACATGTCGGCCGCCGGGGCCATCTCGCAGTCGGCGATGCCCGCCTCGGCCAGCAGCGCCTTGGTCGCCTTCGAAGCGCCGGACTCGACGCAGGACTGGTTGACCGAGCCGGTCACCACGTAGGCCGCACCCATCGCGAAGGCCGCGGCCACCGCGATCGGGGTGCCCAGGCCGCCGGCCGCGCCGACCCGGATCGGCGCGGGGTAGCGGTGCTCGCGCTGCACGCTGTCGCGCAGCCGCAGGATGCTGGGCAGCAGCGCGGGCAGCGGGCGGCGGTCGGTGTGGCCGCCCGAGTCCGCCTCCACGGTGATGTCGTCGGCCATCGGCACGTACTTGGCCAGGTCGGCCTGCAGCGGGCTGATCAGCCCCTGGGTCAGCAGCGCGCTGACGGTGGCCGCGGGGGCCGGGCGCATGAAGCGCTCGGCGGTCTCGGTCCGGGAGATCTTGGCGATCACCCGGTGCTCGGCGACCACCTGACCGTCCGGGCCCTGCCGCAGACCGGCCAGCCGGTAGCGGACGATGTGCGGGCTGAGCGCCATGAAGGCGGAGGCCTCCACACAGCGCACGCCGTGCCGCAGGAACAGCTCGACGGCCTCCCGCTCCAGCCGCTCCTCGCTGGGGCTGTGGATCAGGTTCACCGCGTACGGCAGGCCGGGGATCTCGGCGGCGAACCGGGCCAGCGCCTTCTCGATGCTCTCGGGCAGCAGGCCGGCCGCGCCGAAGGAGGCCAGGAAGCCCTCCCGGGCGAGGGCGACGACCAGGTCGGCGGAGGCGATCCCGCCGGCCATCGCCCCGGCCAGGTACGGCTGGCGCACCCCGTGCGCGGCGAGGAAGGCCGCCGAGCCGAGCCGGTGCGGGGGCAGCGGGGCCACCGCGGCCAGCAGCGGCAGGCCGCCGGGCGCCCCGGCGGGAGCGGGCCGGCCGGTGGCGGCGGCGCCGATGCCGCGCGGGGTGCGGACCACGAAACAGGGCCGTTCGAGGTCGGCCAGGACGTGGTAGACCCCGGCCGGGTCGGTACTCGGGTACTGCTCCCCCTGCCAGAGCAGCGGTGTCTGCGGGTGGTTCATGTCGGTTCGGTCTCCTCAGGCAGGGGTGGTCAGGCGGTGGCCGGGAGGACCTCGATCGCGACACCGGTGAGCTCGTAGATGCGCAGGCCCGGCTTCCACAGGTCGGCGTCCGCGATCACCACCACCCGGCCGCCCTCGCGGCGGATCTCCCGGACGTGCACGTCGAAGCGCAGCTCCCGGTCGTGGCGCAGGATCTGGCCGCGGTACTTCCAGCCCATCTCGACGCCGGTGGCGAGCCCGAAGCGCGGCCGTTCGATGCCCTCGGCCAGGCCCTGCTCCAGCACGAACAGCCGCAGCGCCTGCAGCACCGCCTCGACGCCGAGCGATCCGGGCATCACCGGGTCGCGGTGGAAGTGGCAGTCGAAGTACCACTCGTCGGGGCTGACCTCGCGGTGGCCGTGCAGATAGCCGAGCCCGTGCCGGCCGCCGTCGGCGATCAGGTCCACCCGGTCGACCAGGTGGAAGTGGTCGCCGGGCAGGTGCAGCAGGCCGCCGGACGGGTCGGTGAAGGCGGGTGCGTCGTCGGTGAGCTCGATCCGCCGGACCCGCGCCGCGGCCGGCTGTTCCCGCTCGATCCAGGGCGCCACGTACTTCCCGGCGTCCAGGCCGGCCTGGTTGGCCAGCGCGGCCTCGCTGAAGTACCCGAAGAGCGACTCGCCGGTGTAGAACACCTCGCCGTCGGCGGAGAGTTCGTAGCTGAAGTTCTGCAGCACGGCGCCCTGCACGGCGCTGGTCATCAGCAGTTTGGAGTGGTGGCGGACGGTCTTCCCGCGCAGGTCGACGTCCTTGACCAGGGTGGCCCGGCCGTCCAGGTTGCGGATCGAGTACTCGGTCTGCGGCTGCTTCAGGGTCGCGCCGAGGTAGTAGCCGAGCAGGATGGCGGCCTGCAGCGAGGTCTCCATGTGGACGCAGTTCGGCATGTGCGGGTGGGAGTTCTGCGCGTAGTACCAGGCGTCGGCCGGGGAGTCGTACTCGGTGACCATCTCCGAGCCCGGGCCGAGCTCGCCGCGGGTGCCGGTGAGGGACATGATCCGGTCGACGAACTGGAAGTCACCGTTGGGGATGTAGGGCGCGCGGCTGTCGCGGTAGACGTCGAACTCCGGGCCCATGGCGGTGCCCAGGTCGCCCTTGGCGGCGTGCGCCAGGTGCAGCTCGTTGATCATCGCCGGCTCGCCGGAGCGGTTGCGGCGGCCCAGGAAGGCCGGTACGCCGCCGAGTTCGGGCCGGTAGGGGGTGCCCTCCTTCTCGCGGATCTGGATCCCGAAGTTGCGCATCCGGATCACCGGCTTGTCGCCCAGGTACACCAGGATGTCGGCGACCACCGACGGGCGCGGGAGCATGGTCAGCTCCATCACCTCGATCTCGTACCGGATCTCCCGGTGCGCCGGGGTGATCTGGCCGCGCACCTGGACCTCGGTCTGCAGGCCGACGATGGTCTGGAAGCGGGCGTCCGGCAGCACCAGGTGCATGCCCTGGTGCAGCAGGTACGCCTGCAGCGCCTGGACCGCGCCCTCGGCGACCATCGAGCCGGCCAGCACCGGGTCGTCCGGGAAGTGGCACTCGAAGTACCAGGCGTCGGGCTGGAGCCGTTTGTGCGCGGTGAGGGCGCCGAGGCCGCGCGGGCCGCCGGTGCGGTCGATCCGCAGCTCGTCGATCATCCGCAGCCGGGCGTCCGGCAGCCGCAGGGCGGGGTTGAGGCCGGCGTCCTGGGCGTGCTCGGGGCCGAAGACCTCACCGGGGCGGCCCTGGGCGAGCAGTTCCAGGTCGGCGGCGGTGAGGTGGTTCCGGTCCGTCCGGGCGAGCGGCTTGAACCAGCCCTTGGTCAGCGCGGCCCGGGCGGCCCGCTCCTTCTCGGTGATCACCACGCCGAGCGGGGTGTCCAGCTCGGCCTGGGTGAAGAAGCCGGCCGAGGCGTCCTTCAGCTCGAGGATCAACTCGCCGTCGGCGTAGCAGAGATAGCTGAAGAAGAAGAGCGTGGTGTCGCCCTGGGTGACGAACCGGTTGATCGAGATGTCGTACCGCAGGGTCTGCCCGGCCCTGGGCAGGTCGCCGTGGAAGACCAGGGTGGAGTCCAGCAGCCGGTAGACCCGCTCGCCCTTGTTGCGGAAGTCGATGCCGAGGTAGCTGATCAGCAGCAGATCGCACTGCCCCGCCTCGATCGCGACCGCCGGCGGCACCCCGTCGTCGACGGTGTACCAGGCGTCCGCCGGCACGTCGTACTCGGTGCGGATGAAGGAGGGCCGGTAGACACCGGTCTCCGCCTTCAGCTCCGTCACCCGGGTGACGAAGTGGTACGGCGGCGCGGGCAGCCGCACCCGCTTGCCGTAGCCGTCGATCTCGGCGAAGGCCGGACCGAAGACGGCGGCCAGCGAGCCGGTGGCGAACTCCAGCAGGTCGGCCTCGTCCCAGATCACGCCGGGGGGCCTGGCCGGCTCGGGCACCGGCACGGGAGCGGGGGCGACCGCCGGGACGGGGGCCGGGGGCAGCTCCGCTCTCGGGGTGAAGGCGATCGGCTCGGGAGCCGGGGCGGGCGGCAGGGCCGACGGCGCGGCCGGCCCGGCGGCCAGCAGGGCCTCCGTCCTGGCCAGGGTGGACTCCTGCAGCACGCGCTGGGTCTCCATCACCACCGAGTGGGTGGCCACCATCTGCCGGCGCAGCTCCCGCACCAGGTCCCGGGCGGGGTCGCCGTCGGCGGACGGCGGGGCCGGCGGGGCGGCCCGGTCGGACTGGGCGGTGCGCGCCGCGGCCCGGGGCCCGGACGGCTGCGCGGACGGCCCGGGGGCCGGCCCGGGGGCCGGTACGGGGGCCGGGTCGTCGGCCCAGGGCAGGAAGGCGATCGGCTCACCGTCGAAGGTGATGACCTCGGGGTCGGCAAGGCTCGGGTCGGCTGGCATCTGGTCCTCCGGCGGAACGGGACCGGCTGGTCCGGAAGGGCCGGCCGCGACGGGGCCGACCGGGAGCGGGCGGGGAGTGCCGGGGCCGGCGGGCCCGGCCCCGAGGGCGGCCAGCACCGGCGCCGCGAACGCGGGCGGCGCGCTCGCGGGCAGCTCGGCGGCCTGCGAGGCGGCCGGCGGAGCGGTCGGCGGGGCGGCCTGCGGGGTGGCCCGCGCCTCGGCGGCCTCGGCCAGCAGCGCGGCCGTTCCGGCGGCGATCCGCGCCGGGACGGACGGACCGCCGCCGACCGGGAAGGCGGCCCGGCCGGGCCGGGCCGCCGCGGCCGGCACCGGCCCGAGCAGCCCGACCAGGTCCAGCGGCACCCCGTGCGCGATCAGCCGGGCGGCCAGCTGGGCGACCGACCGGGCGGCCGGGACGCCCCGGCGGTCGACCGAGGCCGCGACGTGCGGCGCCTCGCCGAGCGTCTCGCGCACCCAGCGGGTGCAGGTGGCGCCCGGGCCGACCTCGACGAAGTAGCGGAACCCGCGGTCGTACGCCGTGCGGACCAGCCGCGGGAAGTCGATCGTGGAGCGCAGCGTGTGGGCGATCCGGTCGGCGATCCGCTGCTGGTCGAAGTCCTCGACCGGCCCGTAGTCGTAGGCGGTGAGCAGGTCGAGGCCGCCGGTGGAGCCGGTGGGGTGGCTGTTCAGCTCGGCCAGGGCGGCCACCTCGCCATCCACCACCGGGCAGTGCATGACGCCGGTGACCGGGGAGCGCGCCGCCGGGCAGCCGAGCTCCGCGATCAGTCGGCGGCACTGGGCCGGGTCGCCGGCCACCACCACCTCGCCGGGGGTGTTGACGTGGGTGAGGAACACCCGGTCGTAGGCCGCGAGGGCGGCCCGGACCGTCTCGGGGTCGCAGAGCAGCACATGGCCGGCCCACACCTCGGCGTCGGGTGTGCCCGCCGGCAGGCCCCACAGCTCGCGGACGGTGTCGCGCGGGCCGTTGAGCCGGTGCTTGAACAGCGGGGTGGCGCTGATCCGGTCGTCCCGGCGGGCGGACCGCTGCCAGCCGCCGGTGGCGAAGAGCATGCTGCTCTCGCCCAGGCTGTAGCCGAACGCGCCGTGCACCGGCACGCCCAGCAGGTCGCGCACCAGGTCGGTGTTGAGGATGGCGAAGGTCGTGCCGGTGGCGAGCATGAACGGCAGGTCGTCGGCGAGTTCGGCCTCCAGGGCCATCAACTCCCGCCGGCCGGGCGCGACCTGGGTGCGCGGGTGGAGCCGCGCCGTCCGGAAGGTCCGGTCCGGTTCGGCCACCTCCGCCTCGAACCGTTCCAGCAGACCGGGGAAGGCCCGGAACAGGTCCCGGCCCAGGCCCGGGTAGGAGTTGACGGCGCCCGGGTAGACCAGGGCGACCTTGCCCTCGGGGCCGATCGGATGCGGGGTGAAGCAGCTGCCCGCCGGGGTCGCCCAGTCCTCGCCGCGCTCCTGGGCGGCGGGCAGGTCCCGGGCGGCGAGCTCCAGTTGGCGGGCCAGCTCGTCCGTGTCCCGGCCGACCAGGACGACCCTGGGGGTGCCGGCGGTCAGCCGTTCGGCGGCCTCCCGGGCCAGCCGGTACGGGTCGGCTCCGTCGGCCAGCAGCGTGCGGTGCCGGGTGACCTCGGCCACCAGTGCGGCCGGGTCGGGTGCGCCGAGGGCCAGCAGGACGGGGCCGCCGGCCCGCTGCCAGTCGCGTTCCTCGATCCGGCCCCGGGTGCGGTCGGCGGAGAGCACCAGCTGCCCGTGCGCCCCGCCGCCGCCGATGAAGGAGACGGCCGCGTACCGCCGCCCGTCGCGTTCGGCGCGCAGCCAGGGGCGGGAGGAGTCCGGCAGGTAGCAGCCGGTGGCGGCCAGTCGGGCGGCCCGGGACCCGGCCGGACGCTGCCAGCCGGGCACGCCGGGCAGGTAGCCGTGGTGCAGGCCGAAGACCGCGCGCAGCAGACCGGCCATGGCCGCCGCGCCCTGGGCGTCGCCGAGTTGGGCCTTGGCGCTGCCGAGTGCGGGGCCGGGGGTGCCGGCCGGGTGGATCCGGGCCAGCGCGGCCAGTTCGGCCTCGTCCTGTGCCTCGGTGCCGCCCGCGTGCAGTTCCAGGTAGCCGAGTTCGGTGGCCTGGATGCCCGCCTCGGCGAGCGCCTGCGCGGCGGCCCCGGCCAGCGCGTCCGCGTCGGCCTCGGGCAGCTCGCCGTCGACCGGGACGGCGTGCCGGACGGCGACCGCGTCCAACCGGGCGTACGCCGGGCGCGCGCCCTCACCGGGCCGGGTGAGCACCACCGCACCGGCGCCCTCCCCGATCCGCCAGCCCTGGCTGCCCTCGCCGTAGGTCAGCCCGGGCCCGGAGACCGGCGGGCCGTCACCGCCCTCGACCCGCAGCAGCAGGCTCTCGGGCGAGCCGGCGAGGTCGACCGCCCCGACCAGGACGGCTTCGACGGTGTCGTCCAGCAGCAGCAGCCGGGCCAGCTCCAGGGCCTGGGCGGTGCCGGCGGCCTCGGCGGAGATGGTGAACGAGGGGCCGGTGAGGTTCCACAGCGAGGAGATCCGGCTGGCCATGATGTTGCCGATGTAGCTGAGCACCTCGTTGGCGACGATCGGCTCGTGCACGCCCTCGCGGGCCAGTGCGGTGAGCCGCTGCCGCTGCGCGTCGGTCAGCTCCAGCCCGGCGGAGTCGAACAGCTCGCGCAGGTGGCCGCCGAGCCGGTGGCGGGCCAGGTGGAGGTGGGCGCTGGGCTCGATCTCCATCGCGACCACCACGGCGACCCGCCGGGGTGCCGGGCCGCCCCGCCCCGGTCCGTCCGGTCCTGGTCCGTCCGGTCCGGGTGCGGCCGAGCGGCTGAAGCCGGCGTCGGCGAGCGCCTCGTCGGCGACCTTGGACATCAGCGCGTGCTGGAGGTTGTAGTTGCGCAGGTCGGCGGGCGGGATCCGGTGGTCGACCGGGTCGAGACCGACGGTGTCCACGAACGCGCCCTCGGGCAGCGTCTCGCGGGTCAAACCGGCGGCGGCGAGGGCGCCGCCGCTCTGCTCCAGGCCGCGCCAGCGGCGCTCGGGCAGCGGGCCGAAGGCGTCGAGCCCGTCGTGGACGGCGCGTTCGAGGGCGGCGGCGGAGGTGAGCGAGCCGAAGTGCGCGCCGACACCGACCACGTCCAGTGCGGGCGGGGCGGTGGGGGCCGGGTGGTCCGCCGGGGCGGTGCCCGCGTCGGAGAGCACCACGTGCGCGTTGGTTCCGCCGAACCCGAACGCGGAGACGGCGCCGCGGCGCTCCCCCGGCCGGGCCGGCCAGTCCTGTCCGGTGCGGACCAGGGCGCCGGCGACCGGGCCGTCCGGTCCGGTCACCGGCTCGGTGACGCCGATGGTCGGCGGGAGGTGGCCGTGCCGCATGGCCAGCACCACCTTGAGCATGCTGCTGAGGCCGGCCACCGTCAGCAGGTGGCCGATGTTGCCCTTCACCGAGCCGAGCAGCGGCACCTTGCCGGCCGGGCCGAAGAACCCGGCGACCGAGGCCGCCTCGGTGGAGTCCCCGATCGGGGTGCCGGTGGCGTGGCACTCCAGGTAGTCGATCCCGTCCGGCGCCACACCCGCGTCGGCGTAGGCGAGTTGGTACGCCCGGTGCTGGCCGGCCTCGCTCGGGACCAGCAGGTGCCGGCCGGCGCCGTCGTTGGACAGGCCGATGCCGTCGATCACGGCGTGGATCCGGTCGCCGTCGCGCTGCGCGTCGGCGAGCCGCCGGACCGCGAACATGCCGGCGCCCTGGCCGGTGAGGATGCCCGCCGAGCGGCTGTCGAAGGGCTGGCTGAAACCGTTCGCCGGGTAGGCGTGCAGGTCGGAGAAGCTGAGGTGGATCAGGGTCGGGTCCGGGGCGCAGACGCCGCCCGCGAGCACCAGGTCCGCCTGTCCGGCGGCCAGGTGGTCGCAGGCCAGCTTCAGCGCGTAGAGCGCCGAGGAGCAGGCCGCGTCCAGCGCGTACCGGGGACCGCCGAGGCCGAGCGCCGCACCGACGATCCGCGCCGGGGCGCCGCTGACCCGGGCGTCGGCCGGGTCGGCCGCGGCCGTGCCGGACGGGTCGTCGAACCCGGTCAGTCCACCGGCGACCAGCCCGTCGCGGACCGCCTGCTGCACCAGCGGCAGGCTGATCCGGGCCGAACCGGGCGTCGGGAAGGAGTAGTTGCCCAGCACCAGGCCGGTCCGGCCGAGGAGCTCGGTCCGGTCCAGGTGGCCGCTGTCGCGCAGCGCCTCGCGGGCGACGTACAGCGACCAGTGGAACACCCGGTCGAGCCGGGCCAGTCGGTCCGGCGCCAGCCGGTAGCCGGTGGGGTCGAAGGTGAAGTCGCGGACGAAACCGCCCCTGGTGCAGGTGATCGGGTGCTGCGGGTCGAGGTCGCGGGGGTCGGCGGGCGGTCCGAAGACCTCCGGGCCGCCCTCGGTGCGGCTGTCCGCACCCGCGCTGAGGTTCTGCCAGAACTCCTCGGGGGTGGCCGCACCCGGGAAGAGGCAGGAAAGTCCGACGATGGCGTACTTGCTCATGGAAGCCGGGTCCCTCCGGGCTGTGGGCGGTCCGGCCGGCCGCGCTGGGCGGCCGGCCGGACCAACCGGGTCGGGTACGTCAGCTGCTGACGAACTTGGCGGCCAGCTGCGGGGTGGAGACCAGGCTGACCCCGGTCAGGCGGGCCAGCACCCGGCCGTCCGGGGCGACCGCGGTGACCGTCAGGCTCGCGGAGGTCCCGTTCACGGCTCCGGGCTCGACGACCGCCAGGAACGTCCCGCGGTCCGGCAGCGCCTGGTGGAACTCCGCCCGGGCGACCGAGAGCGGCAGGCTCGCGGTGGACCGGAACAGCCGCATCCAGACCAGGCCGGCCTGGAGCAGCAGGTCCGCCGCGCCGGGGCGGTAGAGCCGTCCCGCGTACGCGCCGCCGGCCGGGCGCGGCTCGGTCAGCGAGCACTCCAGCACCAGCCGGCCCTCCTCCTCGGCCAGCACCCGGCGCACCCCCTGCAGGGCCGGGCCGTGGAAGAGCGTGCCGTCGGTGTAGAGCCCGGTGGCGTCCCGGCCCCGCCCGGGCGCCGGCAGGCCCGCCATCGTCGGGTGGTTGAGCTCGGACGCCGGGTCCGCGCCGAGCACCACACCGGCGGCGTAGTGCGGCCGGACGGCGCCGTCCGCGGCCACCGAGCGGATCACCACCTCGGTGGTCGCCTGGTCGCCCGCCGGCGTCGCCGCCAGTTGCAGCCGGGCCGGCTCGCTGCCGTCCAGCAGCAGGCCCTTGTGCACGGCGAAGTCGCGCACCTGGCGGACCGTGCCGCCGCTGAGCCGCTCGACCGCGCCGATCGCCCAGCCGAGGGCGACCGCCGCCGGCAGCACCGGGACCCCGCCGATCAGGTGGTCCGTCACGATCGGCTCGGCGGACAGCCCGGCCGTCGGCCGCTCCAGCACCACCGCGGCGGGCGGCGCGGCCCTGCGCACCGACAGCGGGGTGGTCGGGCCGAGCACGGTCACCGTGTCGTGGCCGTGCTGCGCGGCGAACTGCCCGGTGAACAGGGCGGTTCCGGTCTGCTCCGGGATCAGCGTGATGCCGCGCTCCTGGAAGACCGCCTTGATCTGCGGCGAGACCATCCCGCTGTCCCAGGCACCCCAGTTGAGCGAGGAGACCCGGGCCTGCGGGTGCCGCCGCTTGAACGAGCTCGCCCAGGCGTTCAGCACCTCGTTGGCCATCGCGTAGTCCGACTGCCCCTGGTTGCCGAAGAACCCGGCCACCGAGGAGAACAGCAGCACGTGCCGCAGCCGGTCGGCCGGCAGCGCCTCCACCACCGCCCGCAGCCCGCCCAGCTTGGGCGCGAACACCCGCTCGATCTCGGAGGCCCGCTTGTTGGCGATCAGCTGGTCGGCGAGCACCCCGGCGCCGTGCACCAGACCGGTGACCCGCTCCGCGTACGGCGCCAGCGCCCGGGCCGTCGCCGCGGCGTCGGTGATGTCCACCGCCAGGTACTCGGCGGTGGAACCGGCCGCCCGCAGCTCGGCCAGGGTCTGCCGGATCTCCCGCTCACCGACCACCGCCTGGTACAGCTGCTCCACCCGCTTCGGGGTGGGCTTCTCCCCCGCCGCCTTCAGGTGCGCCGCGGCAGCCGCCTTGAGCTCCGGTCCACCGGTGACACCCGCGGCCCAGGCGGGCTCCTCGCCGAGGGCCGTGCGGCCGAGCAGCAGCAGACCGGGGCGGTACGCGCCGGCGAGGTCGACCACGCAGCGGGCGGTGATGCCACGCCCGCCGCCGGTGACCACCAGCAGGTCCTCCGGGCCGAGTTCGGCCACCGGGACGGCCGGGTCCGCGGCGAGCGCGGTGGGCGACTGCGCCAGCGTCAGCGCAACGCGGCGGCGGCCGTCACGGCCCACCTGGACCGGTTCGGCCGAGGCGTCGTTGATCTCCGCCAGCAGCAGTTCCGCGGCCGCCCGCGGCTCCAGGCCGGGGGCCAGGTCCACCGCGCGGCAGAACAGCTCCGGCGCCTCGACGGCCAGCGTCTTCACCAGCCCGCCGAACCCACCGGCCGGGACGAGCTCCTCGGCCACCCCGGTCAGGCCGAAGGCCCCGTCCAGCCGGGTGACCGTCAGGAATCCGGCCCGCCCGCCGTCGGCCTCCTTGGTCAGCGGCTCCACCACGTGCTTGGCCACCAGCAGGGCGTGCGACAGCCTGCGCACGCCGTCCGCCCAGTCGGTGTCCTGCCGGGTCGCGAGGTTCACCACCAGGCGGACCGGCCGCTCCAGGGCCTGCTCGATCCGTTCGGTCAGCTCGGTGACACCCCAGCCGGAGAGCGCGAAGCCCGCCACGCCGTCGATCGTCCGGGCCACCGACGGCAGCCGCAGCACCCGGACGTCCCAGCCGCCCGTCCGCAACCGGTCGGCCAGCAACGGGGTCAGCTCCCCGCCGTCGTCGACCAGCAGCGCACCGGCGCCGGCCGGGTACGCGCCCACCAGGGCGTCCGGGGAAGGCAGTTCGACCAACGCGGCCTGCGCCCGGCCGATCGCCGGAAGGTGCGCCGGCGCGGCGGACGCGGCGGCCGGGGGCGCGGGCCGCTCGGGCTCCGGCTCCGCTCTCGCCGCGGCGGTCGCGCCCGAGACCCCGGCCATGAAGTCGACGATCTGCCCCAACGTCCGCAGCTCGCCCAACTGCTCGGGCCCCACCGGCGTGTCACTCGGGAACCGCTCCGACAACACACCCAGAATCTCGACCCGCTTGATCGAATCGATGCCGAGATCCGCCTCGACATCCATCCCCAACTCCAGCATCTCCACCGGATAACCGGTCTTCTGCGCCACCACCTCCAACAGCGCAGCGGACACCGCCCCCGCATCCACCACCACCGGCGCAGGCGTGGCAGGCGTACCGGGAACGGCCACACTGCTCATGAAGTCGACGATCTGCCCCAACGTCCGCAGCTCGCCCAACTGCTCGGGCCCCACCGGCGTGTCACTCGGGAACCGCTCCGACAACACACCCAGAATCTCGACCCGCTTGATCGAATCGATGCCGAGATCCGCCTCGACATCCATCCCCAACTCCAGCATCTCCACCGGATAACCGGTCTTCTGCGCCACCACCTCCAACAGCGCAGCGGAGACCTCCCCCGCATCCACCACCACCGGCGCAGGCGTGGCAGGCGTACCGGGAACGGCCACACTGCTCATGAAGTCGACGATCTGCCCCAACGTCCGCAGCTCGCCCAACTGCTCGGGCCCCACCGGCGTGTCACTCGGGAACCGCTCCGACAACACACCCAGGATCTCGACCCGCTTGATCGAATCGATGCCGAGATCCGCCTCGACATCCATCCCCAACTCCAGCATCTCCACCGGATAACCGGTCTTCTGCGCCACCACCTCCAACAGCGCAGCGGACACCTCCCCCGCATCCACCACCACCGCAGCCCCCGGCGCAGGCAGACCGGGAAGCGCGGGAGCGGCAGTCGCGACAGGAGCGGCGGGAAGGGCCGCCGGCGCCGGGGCGACCGGTGCGGGAACGGCAGGGGCGACCGCCGCCACCGGCGCGGGAGCCACCACCGCGGGGGCCACCTGCAGCGGAGCCACCGGCCCGGCGGGGGCCGCCGGCGCGGGAGCCGCCGGCGCAGCGGCGCCGGAGCCGAGCTCCAGGGCCGCCAGGTCACGCAGGATCTCGTTGGCCCGCAGGTGCGTGCGGCCGATCGCCAGGCCGTGCTCCTTGACCGCCGTCACACCGGCCAGCACGTCGTCGACCCGGCCCTGGCCTGCGGCGTCCTCCAGCAGCCCGGTCAGCCGCTCCGCGCTCTGGAGCTGACCGTTGAGGTAGTCGTCGTGCAGGGCGAGGTGATCGGCGATCAGCTCGGGCAACCGGTCGGACGCCGGTGCGGGAAGGTGTTCGTGGTCCACGGTCTCGCTCTCCAGGACGACGGGCAGGGCAGGTACGTGAGCGGGGGCCGGCGCCACGGCCTCGGCCGCCACCGGCGCGGGCAGCACCACCGCGGGCGGCGCCACGACGGTCGGCCGCACCTCGGCGACGGGCGCCGGGGAAACGGGCACCGGGGAAACGGCCACGTCGGTGGTGGGCGCCTCGGCGACCGGTACGGCCGCCCCCGCCCCCGCCCCCGGCAGCCTCGGCTCGGCGATCCGGTAGCCGTGCTCCAAAGCGTCGCGGTAGGCCGCCTTCCGCGCGTCGGAGACGTAGTTGATGCCGTTGAGCAGCACCGTCATCCCCTTGCTCGGCGCGGCCTCGGCCACCGGCGCCACGTACCGGTCGGCCACCGACAGCGGCAGCCCCAGGACGGCCAGCTGCGCCACCGCCCGCTTCAGGGCGAGGTCGGCGTCGGCGCCCGGACCGCCGTCCAGCCGGACGGCGTGGTGCGGCCGGTCGCCGAGGATGCGGCCGACGAGCTGGGTGAGCACGCCCTTGGGGCCGAACTCGACGAAGGTGCGGAAACCCGCCGCGTACATCTCCTCGACCCGGTCGGCGAAGTGCACCGGGTTGATCAGCTGCTCGGCCAGCAGCGAGGCGTTGGCGGCCGGGTCGGCGCCGTACGCGCCGCCGGGGGTGTTGGCGTAGACCGGCCGCCGCGGCTCCCGGACCTCGACCCGGGCGACCGCCGCCCGGAAGGCCTCGACCGCGTGCGCCACGAACGGCGTGTGGAAGGCCGCCGACACCGGCAGCCGGCTGATCCGCAGGCCGTGCGACGCCGCCGAGGCGACCAGGCGCTCGACCGCCGCGGTCGCGCCGCCGAGCACGACCTGGTCGGCCGCGTTGCGGTTGCAGACCACCAACTCCGGGTGTGCCGAGAGCAGTTCGGCGAGCTGCTGGTCGCTCGCGCCGACCGCCGCCATCGCCCCGGCGTCGAAGGACGGGTCGGCCGGCGGGGCCATCGCTGCGCCGCGGGCCCGGGCCAGCGCGAAGTAGTCCTGGTCGGCCAGCGCGCCGGACGCCCACAGCGCGGTCAACTCGCCGAAGCTGTGGCCGAGATGGCCGTCGGCGGCGAAGCCGAGCCCGGCCAGGTACCGGTACTGGCCCACCGACAGGGCGCCGATCGCGGGCTGCGCGTACGCGGTGCGGCGCAGCGACTCCTCCTGCTCCCGGCAGCCGGCGTCGTCGAAGGCCGGCGCGGGGAAGGCGATCCGGGAGAGCGGCTCGACGCCCTCGAACTGCCGGTTGGCCTGGTCGAACGCGGCCCGCAGCGGCGGCAGTGCGAGCACGGCGCGGTGGCCGGGGTTGACGTACTGACTGCCCTGCCCGGCGAACAGCGCACCCACCCGGCCGGTCTCGGCCTCCGCGCGGCGGAACCACACCCCCTTCGGGTGCGCCCAGTCCTGCGCCGACGGCTTGGCCCGCAGCTCCTGGACGGCCAGCGCGCGCAGCTCGGCCAGGTCGGCGGCGCCGGCGGCGACCAGCGCAAGCCGCGCGTGCCCGGCCGGTACCGGGCCCTCGACCGGCTCGGCGCCCTCGGCGACCAGCACCGTCAGCGCGGCTGTGTCGGGGGCGTGCCACAGGTGCACCCGGGCGACCGGGAACATCACCTTGAGGTCCTCGCCCTCGCCGTGCTCCTGGAGCACGAAGTGGAAGTTGGTGCCGCCGAAGCCGAAGGAGGAGATCGCGGCGCGGCGCTCGGACCGCTGCGGATCCTTGATCCACGGGCGGCTCTCGGTGTTCACGTAGAACGGGCCGGCCTCGAAGTCGATCGCCGGGTTGGGCTCGTCGACGTTGATGGTGGGCGGCAGCACCTTGTGGTGCAGGGCCAGCGCCAGCTTGATCATGCCGGCCGCGCCGGCGGCCGCCTTGGTGTGCCCGATCTGCGACTTCACGCTGCCGACGGCCGCGTACTGCCGCTGGTCGGTGGTCTCGGAGACCACCGCCGCCAGCGCGGACAGCTCGGTGGCGTCGCCGACCGCCGTCCCGGTCCCGTGCGCCTCGAACAGCTCGACCGTGTCCGGCGTGCAGCGCGCGTCCTCGTACGCGCGCCGCAGAGCGACCATCTGGCCCTCCTTGCGCGGGGCGTAGATGGACTTGAACCGCCCGTCGCTGGAGGAGCCGATGCCGCGGATGACGGCGTAGATCTCGTTGCCGTCCCGCTCGGCGTCGGCCAGTCGGCGCAGCGCCAGCATGCCGATGCCCTCGCCGATCAGCGTGCCGTCCGCGTCCTTGTCGAACGGACGGATCCGGCCCACCTTGGAGAAGGCGGGCGTCTTGCTGAAGCAGAGGTACATGAAGATGGTGTTCTCGGCGTCGCAGCCGCCGGCCAGCATGGTGTCGGCCCGGCCCTCCAGCAGCTCGCTGACCGCCGCCTTGGTCGCGGCGAGCGAGCTGGCGCAGGCCGCGTCGATCGTCATGTTGGTCCCGCCGAGGTCCAGCCGGTTGGCGATCCGCCCGGCCACCACGTTGCCGAGCATGCCGGGGAAGGAGTTCTCCTCCCAGGGCGCGAAGGCGAGCTTGAACTTCTCCGCGATCTCCTCGGCGTCCCGCTCGGTCAGCCCGCAGCTGCGCACCACCTCCTTGAGCACCGGCGTCTGCAGGCGCGCCGAGAGCGGCTGGGTGAGCTGGTTGGCGCCGGTGATGCCGAGGATCACGCCGGTGCGCTCGGGCCGGTACCAGGGCTGCTCGGCCCCGGCGTTCCTGAGCACGTCGCGCGCGACCACCAGGCTGAGCAGCTGGAGGACGTCGGTGACCTCCAGGGTGGTGGGCGGCAGGCCGAACTCCATCGGGTTGAACGCGACGGACGGGATGAAGCCGCCGCGCCGGGAGTAGGTCTTGTCCGGCGCGGACGGGTCCGGGTCGTAGTGCTCGGCGACGTCCCAGTGGGTGCTCGGCACGTCCTGGATGCAGTCGGCGGCCTCCACCACGTTGCCCCAGAACTCTCTGAGGTCACGGGAGTTGGGGTAGAGCGCGGAGAGGCCGACGATGGCCACCGGCTCGTCGGCGAGCCGGCGGCCGAAGTCGGCGTCGGAGCTGGTCGGTTCGGGCTGGGACTGGGGCTGCGAGGTGTTCACGGCAGGGCTCTCTTGGTCTCGGAGGGCCGGCCCCCTGGGCCGCCGCCGTGCGGCCGGCGACCCGGGGTCCGTGCGGAGGACGGGGCCTGCGTCAGACCTTCTCTGCGACGGTCCCCGTGGGGACCGGAACGGGACGGACCAGGCGCGCGATCAGCGCGGCGGCGTCCGGCCGGGTGAGCATCGTGTAGTGGTCGCCCGGGCTCCGGTGGACCTCCAGGCCGCGGGTCGCGAGCGGTGTCCAGCCGAGCGTCGGGTCGCCGGGGATCAGGCTCCGCTCGGCGGTCACCAGCACCAGCGGCACCTCGGCCGGCACCGGCCGGTAGGGAGCGGTCAGCCGGTTGTTGCGCAGCAGGCCGTCGACGTAGGTGTCGTACAGCTTGCGCAGCCCGGGCAGCGGGGTGTCGGCGGCCAGGGCGCCGCTCGCCGCGGCCGCGTCGAGCACCAGCAGGAGGCCGTCCTCGACCCCGCAGGTGGCGAGCCGGTCCGGGTCCGGCCGCACCGGGCGGCCGCGCTTGGCCCCGAGGTACATCGCGAACCACCCGATGAGCAGGGACGGTTCGAGTGCCTCGTCGGGCTGCTGGTACTCCCCGGTCGGAGCGATGCTGTCCAGCAGCACCAGCCGGGCCGGGCGCCGCCGGGGCGCCTGCCGCTGCACCATGGCCTGCGCGACCACGCCGCCGAAGGACCAGCCCGCCAGCGCGTACGGCCCGCCGTCGTACGCGCTGTCGAACTCGTCCCGCAGCCGGTCGGCCAGTGCCTCGACCGTGGTCTCGGCCCGGCCGCCGGTGAGGGCCGCCTCCCAGTACTCCGGCAGGGCGGACAGGTCGAGCACGGTCAGCCCGGCGCCGTCCGGCAGGGCCTCGGCCAGGGTGGCGTGCACCCCGGCGGCGAGCGCCCCCGGATGGACCAGGTAGACCGTGCCGCTCCCGGCCGCCGGCTGTCTCAACCGGTTGACGGGGAGCGGGAGTTGGCTACGCCGAGGTCGCATGCTGCGCCTCGGCTCGGATGGCGGACTCCTCCGCGATGTGGGCGGCCAGGTCCTTGATGCTGGGGTGGTACCAGAGCGCGGTGGTGCCGAGCTCGAAGCCGAGCCAGCTCTCCATCTCGCCGGCCAGGATCAGCGCCTCGGTCGAGTCCAGGTCGAGTTCGTCGAAGTACTGTTCCGGCGACACCTCGGACGGTTCCGCCCCGAGCCGGTGCGCGATCTTCTCGATCAGCCAGTTCTGAGCGTCAACTGCTTTGATCAGAGCCACAGTTGGTCCTCCAGGGATGAGTCGGCCCGAGCCGGGCCGGTCGGGATGCCTCTGAGAACTCCTGTCAGCAGCGACCGTGCGCTGCTAAGGTCCCCGGGGAGCCGTCACGGCGCCGCGGCCCCGGATGCGGGCGCATCGGGGCATGGCTCGGCCAGGGCCTCAGGATTCGTTGGTCAACAATCAACATCTGCTCTTGGCGCGGTGGTTGCGGCACCGCACGCCCGTCACCCCGCGGCACTGCCGACGGAACGACGGACCGCCTCGACCTGCCCGGCCGGCGGAGTGTGTGAGTGATGGCGTTCGACACGGGGCACCGGATGCACCTCGTTACGGGGCAGGACCGTACGCGAGTTCCGGTTGAGCCTGCAACCAACCGATAGTGAATCACCGGGGGCGTGGCACGAACGCACGGTAGCCGTATCTTTGGCCCGTTGCCCCGGCGATGGTCACGGAAAGCAACGTCGACCTGCGACGATCAGAGCGCACCGGCCCGTCCGACCCCAAACGGAGGATGACGTTCGAACGTCTGGTGCACACCGGGCGCACTTTCGGCGACAGAGTGCGCCGGGGCGTACGCGGGGCTGTTCTACGCGCGTGAACAGGCCGATGTGAACTCGGAGTTAAAGCTCGGACGGCTGCTTGCCGCCTCGCTCGGGCGGTGGATATGGTCACCCCAGCTATCCGTTGACCTGCCCGGCAACACCCTCCCTGCACCGCCGGCCCATGAACACGGAACGAGGACTGCCATGTCCGCGGCCCACCGGCGTCCCCCCGGTGGCCGGGCGGACCCGCACACCGGGTCCGCCCGACCGCCCGGATCAGCCCAGTTGGACCACAGCGCGCGACATACCGAGCACCTTCTGGCCCGCGAACGTCGCCAGCAGATCCACCCGCACCCTGCGGTCGTCCAGCAGTGCGGCGACCTTGCCCGAGACCTCGATCACCGAGCCGTCCTCGTCGTTCGGCACGGGCACCGGCCTGGTGAACCGCACGCCGTAGTCGACCACCGCACCCGGGTCACCGACCCAGTCGGTGACCACCCGGACGGCCTCCGCCATGGTGAACATGCCGTGCGCGATGACGTCGGGAAGCCCGACCTCCTTCGCGAACTTCTCGTTCCAGTGGATCGGGTTGAAGTCGCCCGAGGCGCCGGCGTACCGCACCAGCGTGGCGCGCGTCACCTTGAACGACTGCGCCGGCAGCTCGGTGCCGACCTCGACCTGGTCGAAGTTGATCCCCATCGCGCTACTTCCCCTCCTCGTCGGCGGCCCGGGACACCAGCGACATGACCGACGTCACCACGTGCTCGCCGGACGCGTCGTGCACCTCGCCACGGACCGTCAGCACGTCGTTGCCGGCCAGCGACTTGATCGCCTCGATGGACACCGTCACCGCCAGCCGGTCACCGGCCCGCACCGGGCGGGTGTAGCTGAACTTCTGGTCGCCGTGCACCACCCGGCTGTAGTCCAGACCCAGCTCCGGGTCGTTCACCACCTGCGCGGCCGCGCTGTAGGTGAGGACGAACGGGAAGGTCGGGGGCGCGATCACATCCGGGTGGCCGAACGCCTTGGCCGCCTCCGGGTCGGTGTACGCGGGGTTGGCGTCCCCGATCGCCTCGGCGAACTCACGGATCTTCTCCCGGCCGACCTCGTAGGGCTCGGTGGGCGGATACGTCCGCCCGATGAAGGAGGGATCGAGCGGCATGAGCTACTCCTCTGAATGTGTCGTTACACAGAAACGACTCCAGGCCGCGCCCCGTACGGGGTGCGGCCTGGAGTCAGTGCAAAGTCAGCGGGTCTCGCGGTGCGCGGTGTGCGCGTTGCAACGCGGGCAGTGCTTCTTCATCTCAAGACGGTCCGGGTCGTTACGCCGGTTCTTCTTGGTGATGTAGTTCCGCTCCTTGCACTCCACGCAGGCCAGCGTGATCTTCGGGCGGACGTCAGTGGCAGCCACGGGAGTGCCTTCCTGGGACAACGAATAAGAACACGACAAGAGTAGCCGATCGGGAGCAGTACCCCCGATCGACTACGCGGAGTAGCGGTGACCGGACTTGAACCGGTGACACAGCGATTATGAGCCGCTTGCTCTACCAACTGAGCTACACCGCTTTGATGATCAGACTCCCCACCGGGGTGGAGAGGCCTTTCACCAGAGCCCCCATGCGGAATCGAACCGCAGACCTTCTCCTTACCATGGAGACGCTCTACCGACTGAGCTATAGGGGCGAACGAGGAAGAGATTACACGGTTCGCGGCCAGAGGTGAAATCCGTATCCGGGGCGGAAGACCGCAGGTCGGCGCGGGCGTACTGACGCTCTCTCGGGACACGCGCGTTCGAGGAGGTCACGCCACCGGCGGCTTGACCCGATACGACTTATGCCCGCCTCCGAGCCTCCCGCCCCCCGGCGGCCTAGGCTCGACCGGCAGTGATCATGCGGTTCCCGGGGCGCCCCGAACGCCCGAGAGCACCCCGGGTCGAGCGCCTGGGGCCGAACGGCCCCGGAGAGTGAGGAGCCGGCCGATGAGCGCGGACAGCGCACCAGCCGAGGGGCCGCACCCCGGCCCGTCCGCCAACCCGCTCGGCCACGGCCCCGTCCTGCTGCTCACCAACGCCCGGCTGGCCGACCGGCGGGTGGTGGACGTCCGGATCAGCGGCGACCGGATCCAGGCCGTCGGCGCCGCGGGCAGCCTCGGGCCCCTGCCCGCGGCCCCCGGCCGGCCCGCCGTGACCACCGGCGCCCGGATCGACCTCAGCGGCTACCTGCTGCTCCCCGCCCCGGCCGAACCGCACGGCCACTACGACGCCGCCTTCACCGCGGCCCTGCCCGGCCCGCCCCCGGAGGAACCCGCCGACCTCGCCCGCCGGGTCACCGAGGCCGCGCTCACCTCACTCGGCTACGGGGCCACCGCCCAGCGCACCCACGTCCGGATCGGCGACCTGCACGGCCTCGGCCGGCTGGAGGCGGTGCTCACCGCCCGCCAGGCCCTGCGCGGCCTGGCCGACCTGCAGGCCGTCGCCATGCCACGCCTGCTCACCGGGCGGGCCGGCGCCGACGGCCGGGCCCAGCTCCGCGAGGCGCTGAAACTCGGCGCCACCGCCGCCGGCGGCTGCCCGGAGCTCGACCCCGACCCGGTCGGATACGCGCAGGCCCTGCTGGAGGCCGCCCGGGAGGCGGACTGCCCGGTCGACCTGCACACCACCGGCCGGGACCTCACCCAACTCGCCCGTATCGCCGGGGTGCTGGCACCACTGCGCCCCCGGGTCGTGCTCGGCCCGTGCAGCGCCCTGCCCTCCGGCGGCGTGGCCGTGCTGGCCGGTGCCGGCATCCGTGCGGTCTGCCTGCCGCAGAGCGGCGGCTGCCTCGGCCTGGAGGGCCCGCCGACCGGCCTGCGCCCGTCCCTGGCAATGGAGTTGATCGAGGCCCGGGTGCCGCTGGCGGCCGGCAGCGGCGGACTGCGCGACCTCGCCAACCCGGTCGGCCGGGCCGACCCGCTGGAGGCCGCCTACCTGCTGGCGGCCACCGGGCTGCTCAGCCCCGAGGCCGCGTACGACGCGGTCAGCGGCCAGGCCCGGGTCGCCCTCGGGCTGCCGGCCGTCCGGGTGGACGCGGGGTTCCCCGCCGAACTGCTCGCGGTCCGTGGCGACAGCCTCCCCGGAGCGCTGGCCGGCGGCCACAGTCGCCTCGTGGTGCACAGCGGCCGGGTGGTCAGCCGGACCAGCGCCGTACGGGAGTTCGCGGACACCGTCGCGCTCGCCCTGCCCCGGCAGACCAACCCCGGCTGAGCTACGGCCGGGGCTCCACCCGCTCCCGCCCGGAACGCGGGGCCGGCTCACCGCGGCGGACCGCACCCGGCGCCCGGCGGCCCGGGCGGTCGGCCCGACGGGACGAGCTCAGCTGCCAGGGCACGCTGATCACCATCACGCCGGGCGTGAACAGCAGGCGGCTCTTCAGCCACAGCGCCGACTGGTTGTGCAGCACCTGCTCCCACCAGCGGCCCACCACGTACTCGGGAATGAACACCGCCACCACCTCCCGGGGATGCGAGCGCCGGTACTCCCGGACGTAGTGCACCACCGGCTTGGTGATCTCGCGGTACGGCGAGTCCAGCACCTTCAGCGGCACCGGGACGGCGAACTCCTCCCACTTCGCCCGCAGTTCGCGCAGCGCGTCCGCCTCCACCGCGACCGTGAGCGCCTCCAGCTCGTCCGGCCGGAAGGCCTGCGCGTAGCCGAGCGCCCGCAGCGTGGGCTTGTGCAGTCTGGAGACCAGCACGATGCCGTGCACCTTGGACGGGCGCACCGACGCGGCCCGCGGATCGTCCGCCGCGAGCTCCTCGGCGACCGCGTCGTAGTGCCGGCGGATGCCGCGCATCATCACCCACAGCACCACCGCCGCGACCACCGCCAGCCAGGCACCCTCGGTGAACTTGGTCAGCAGCACGATCACCAGTACCAGTGCGGTCACCACCGCGCCGAACGCGTTGATCACCCGGGACCGGTGCGCGGCGTGCCGCACCCCCGGATCGGACTCCTCGCCGAGCAGCCGGTTCCAGTGCCGGACCATGCCGATCTGGGACAGCGTGAAGGAGGTGAAGACACCGAGGATGTAGAGGTGGATCAGGCTGGTCACGTTGGCGTCGTACAGCCACAGCAGGCCGCCGGCCACCAGCGCGAGGGCGATGATGCCGTTGGAGAACGCCAGGCGGTCGCCGCGTGTGTGCAGCTGCCGGGGCAGGTAGCGGTGCTCGGCCAGGATCGAGGCCAGCAGCGGAAAACCGTTGAACGCGGTGTTCGCGGCCAGGATCAGCACCAGCGCCGTGACGGTCTGGATGAAGTAGAAGAGGAAGCTGTGGTCGCCGCCGAAGACCGCGGCCGCCAGCTGTGCGATCACGGTCGGCTGGGTGTAGGTCGCGCAGTCGGTACCGAGACCGGTGAGCTGGCAGGCGTTGTCCACATAGTGCACGTCCGAGGTCAGCGCCAGGGTGGTGATGCCCGCGAACATCACCACGGCCGTGAGGCCCATGACGGCCATCGTGGTCGCGGCGTTGCGCGACTTGGGCGCCCGAAAGGCCGGTACGCCGTTGGAGATCGCCTCGACACCGGTCAGCGCCGTACAGCCGGAGGCGAACGCCCGCAGCCCCAGCATCAGCAGCGCGAAGCCGGCCAGCGTGTCCTTGCCGTCCTCCGGCACGATCCCGAAGGCCGCGCTCTCGGCGACCGGGCCGTCCCCGAGCAGTACCCGGATCAGCCCGGTGCCCACCATCAGCAGGATCCCGCCGATGAACAGGTAGGTCGGCACCGCGAAGGCGTTGCCGGACTCGCGTACCCCGCGCAGGTTCATCGCCGTCAGCAGGGCGACGAAGCCCACCGCGAGGACGACCTGGTAGCCCGCGAGGCCGGGCAGCGCCGAGATGATGTTGTCCACGCCGGAGGCCACCGACACCGCGACCGTCATCACGTAGTCGACCATCAACGAGGCCGCCACCACCAGCCCGGACCGCGCCCCCAGGTTGGTCGACACCACCTCGTACGAGCCGCCGCCACTCGGGTAGGCGTGCACCACCTGGCGGTAGGACATCACCACCACCGCCATCAGCGCGACCACGGCCGCCGCGATCCACGGCGTCAGGTACAGGAAGGCGGTACCGCCGACGGTGAGCACCAGCAGGATCTCCTGCGTCGCGTACGCCACCGAGGAGAGCGGGTCCGAGGCGAAGATCGGCAACGCCAGCCGCTTGGGCAGCAGCGTCTCGCCCAGCTCCTCGCTGCGCATGGCCTTGCCGATCACGAGACGCTTCAGCACCTGGGGCAGATTGAACACACCCGCGAGACTAGGTCGGCCGACCGCTCCCACCGCGAGCCTCTCCGGCGTACGGCGTGTCCCCGATTCCCCCGATTCCCCTGAACGGCCCCGCCCCCACCCCCGCCGTGACTCGGGCGGACCACCTGGCCGCACCCGACAGAAAAGGCCCCCGACCTGCGTTTCCACAGATCAGGGGCCTTTCCGTTAAAGCTCGTCGTGCGGTGACCGGCGGGCTCATCCGGGAGGAAGGGGTCAGGTTCCCCAGTTGGCTATCGAAGCCGCCTCATCGCTCCAGCCGAACGGGGCCAGATCCGGAGTGTTGCAGCCCTTGACGGCGAAGAACTCGTTCCCGGTCCAGTTGATGGCATCGAAGAGCGAGACGTCGAATCGGCACCAGCTGAGCGAGGATATGACATCGTTCCAGTTCTGCGTCCCCAGAAACCCTCGGTGAACCTGACTCAAGTCAGTGTAGCCAAACCCTGGGTCAAGGCTGAGGCTGTCGCCCTGCTCTCCGGCGTCCTCCCAGAAGACCGCAACGGGTGACAGGGAATCAGGATTGGTCGTGCAGACATGCTCCCAGCTCAGCGAGGCCGTGCGCTCGCCATCGGCGTATATCCGGCGCACTTCCGAGAGCATCGCCGTACGCTCGGTGAAGGCGCCGAGGGCTATGGACGAACCGTACTCCAGGCGGGTCAGGGATAGAGGTTCCTTCAATTCGCTGTTCATGCGCTCAAGATCTTCGACGACCTCACCATCGAGAACAAGAGGCACCGAGGGCCTGATCTCTCGTATGCGCCCGCCGGGCTCCCGGCGCCCTGACGTATCCTCGAGCGTTCCAGCCGGAACTCTCTCAGGTGCTGCGCTCTTGCCTCTCGTTTCTTCGCTGGTACGTGACATTTGCACCACCCCATGAAGGCCCCCGGAGGCCGCTTCCTGCGCAACCGTGCGGTCTCCAAGGTTGTGTTACTTGATGATCGGCCATTTCGATCGGGCCGCAAGAATTCTCACAGTCCAGCAGCAGCCCGGTTCCACGCGAAACCAAGTCACTGCACCCGACGTCGTCCGAACGGGAGGCCACAGGCGCCGGATGGTGCCAGTGCCCGAAAGTCGTAGATTGATTGTTTCTCACAATACGCCCCCGACCCGGTCAAATCGACCACAAAGAGTGAAAGTCGACCTCTCGTTTCGACCGATAGCTAACGCTGTGTCAACAGCCACTCCGACGGGGACCGTGCTGTAAACACCCGGTCAGCGATAAGGCTCGGCGGTGACGATGGGTAGCCAGGACTCAATGCCGCGAGGCTTAAGTCGATCAAGGGATGCCTGGGCGGCGCCTCGTTGCGCGGAACTCCGAGCAGCGCTCAGCCGGGGCAGGGCGCCCTCGGCGGACACCCCGCGAGTCCTGGTCCGGAGCTGGTCCGAATGCCCTGGTCGGAGCCGGGGGCCGGGAGGAACGGAGCGAGACAGGTCACACAGACGGCCCACTGGCGACCGTCAACATTCGAACACAACAAGAACGGCCCTGAACCGCGTTTCCGCAGTTCAGGGCCGTTCCGTTATCCGGTGGCTGGTGCAGGGTTCGAACCTGCGTAGCTTGCGCGACAGATTTACAGACCGCGCAGCGAACCCGGCTGACCTGCATCGCAGCAATCTCTGCAAAGCATGTTCCCACGCATCTCCCACGTTGCGGTGGGCTTGGCATCGCAGTCGACTTGAAGTAGGGCAGGAATCAGCGGCGGCTGCCCGCTACGCGCCCCAGCACGGTTGCTTCTCTGCTGATCAACGACGAGGACTCCGCAGCCGTCCTGCGCTAGCCGATCAAACGGGTCCTGCACGACGACGCCAAACCTACACACCGAGGGACGTTAGGACGCGAGACGGCATGGTCAGCGACAACGGTCAGCGGGTGGACTTTTTCATCAGCCACGCCGGGGCGGACCGGGCGTGGGCGGAGTGGGTGGCCTGGCAGTTGGAGGACGCCGGCTACACCACCGAACTCGACCACTGGGACTGGGCACCCGGCGAGAACTTCGTCCTCAAGATGAACCAGGCCCTGGACGGCGGGGGCCGCATGGTCGCCCTGTTCTCCGCTGCCTACTTCGAGCCGGAGCGGTTCACCACCGATGAGTGGACCGCCATCGTCGCCGCCAAGGACAAGATGGTCCCGATCCGCCTCGACACCGCCAAAGCTCCGTCCATCCTGGGCCCGATCATCACCGCCAGCATCCAAAACATGGACGCCGATGCGGCTCACACCGCCCTCCTGGAGGCGGTCCGGAAAGCCCTCGGCGAACGGGGCCGCCCCCACCAGGAACCCGGATTCCCGGGTCCGGGAGGCTCCGGCCACCTGCGGCGTCTTGGCGCAACCGGACCCCGCCTGCCCGGCACCCTCCCCGGCGTGTGGAACATCCCCAACCGCAACGCCTCCTTCACCGGCCGCGACAAGCTACTCGTCCAGCTCCGCGCCGACCTCACCACCGGAAGCACGGTGGCGGTTCAGGCCCTGCACGGCCGCGGCGGCGTCGGCAAGACACAGCTCGCCATCGAATACGCCCACCGATTTGCCAACGAATACGAACTCGCCTGGTGGATCCGCGCCGAGGAACCCGCCCTCATCGGCGAGCAGCTCGCCGACCTCGCCACCCGCATCGGAGCCGCACCCGCCGACGCCACCCCCGCCGAGGCCTGGGACGCCCTCGCAACCGAACTGCGCACCCGCGCCCGCTGGCTCCTGATCTTCGACAACGCCGAAGGCCCCGCAGCCCTGCGCCCCTACCTGCCCGGCGGCACCGGCCACATCCTCATCACCTCACGCGACCCCCGCTGGCAGACCTACGCGGTCCCCCTCGACATCGGCGTTTTCACCCGCGACGAATCCATCACCCTGCTCCAAGACCGCGTCCCCACCCTGACCAGGGCCGAGGCGGACCAGTTAGCCGATGACCTCGATGACCTGCCCCTCGCCCTGGTGCAGGCCGCCGCCACCCTCACCGACGGCCTTCCCTTGGCCCAGTACCGCCGGCTCCTCGCCGAACACATCAGTGCGCTGCTGGAGGAGAACCGCCCCGACGACTACCCCTTCTCTCTCGCCGCCCAGACCCGCCTCAGCAGCCAGCGCCTCGCCCAGGAAAGCCCCCAGGCCGCCGCACTCCTCAACGCCTGCGCCCTCCTCGCCGCCGAACCCTTCCCCCTCCACACCTGCACCACCACACCGGCGGAAGACACCCCCGAGCCGATCGCCGCCCTCCTGCGCGACCCGCTCGCCGCCACCCGCGCCATGGGCGCCCTGGCACGCCACGCCCTCGCCCGCATCCAGGACGGCACCCTCCAACTCCACCGCCTCACCCAATCCCTCGTCCGCGACCAACTCGACGACGGCCAACACGCCCAGGCCGCCCGCGGCGCACAGGCACTCCTGACCGCAGCCAACCCCGGCAACGCCACGGAACCGGCCACGTGGCCGAGGTGGCGCGACATCACCCCCCACCTCCTGGCCATCGACCCCCGCGCCATCACCACCGAGACGGCACGCGACGTGGTCCGCGACGCCTGCTGGTACCTCATCGACCTCGGCGACGCCCGCAGCGCCCTGCCACGCCTTGAGGAGCTGCACCATGTGTGGGGGGCGCAACTCGGCCCCGACCACGAGGGCACCCTCTGGACCGCCAACTACCTCGCCATGGCCTACGGCAGCACCGGCGACGCCCCGCGCGCCCGCGACCTCGATCAGGACACCTACGACCGCCGACGGCGGCTCGTTGGCAACGACCACCCCGACACCCTCAGCGCCGCCCACTACCTAGCCGCCCGCCTCGCCGCCCTCGGCGAGACCGAAGCCGCCCGCAACCTGAGCCAGGACACCCTCGACCGCCGCCGGCGCGTCCTCGGCAACGACCACCCCTCCACCCTCGCCACCGCCAACAACCTCGCCATCCACCTCGCCACCCTCGGCGAAACCGAAGCCGCCCGCAACCTCGACCAGGACACCTACGACCGCCGACGGCGGCTCGTCGGCGACGACCACCCCGACACCCTCAACGCCGCCCACAACCTCGCCGCGGACCTCGCCACCCTCGGCGAGACCGAAGCCGCCCGCAACCTCGCCCAGGACACCTACGACCGCCGCCGACGCGTCCTCGGCGACGACCACCCCTCCACCCTCGCCACCGCCAACAACCTCGCCATCCGCCTCGCCACCCTCGGCGAAACCGAAGCCGCCCGCAACCTCGCCCAGGACACCTACGACCGCTACCGGCGCGTCCTCGGCGACGACCACCGCCACACCCTCAGCGCCGCCCACAACCTCGCCGCGGACCTCGCCACCCTCGGCGAGACCGAAGCCGCCCGCAACCTCGCCCAGGACACCTACGACCGCCGCCGACGCGTCCTCGGCGACGACCACCCCGACACCCTCAACACCGCCAAGAACCTCGCCACGGCGGCGAAAGCAGCCAGCGACACCATTGAATGAACCTGAGCCTCGGTTGACCCGCGGCTTTACAGACCGCGCGCCGAACCGCGCTGACCTGCGTCGCAGCACTCTCTACGAAGCGTGTTCCCGCGTATCTCCCGCGTTTGCGATGGGCCACGCACCGCAGTCGACTTGAAGGAGGGACACGAAACAGCCACGGCTGCCGGCCCCACGCCCTGCCGTCGCTGCTTCGCAGCCACGAACGCACGAACGGGGCACATGATGAGTGCAGAGATCGCCGACCTGGTGAACCAGGCCGGCCCCTACCTGACCGCAGCCCTAACCGCATACGGCAGCGCAGTGCTCACCAAAGCAGAGGACGCCGCCGCCGACGCCACCGCCAACCTCGGCCGACGTATCCTCCAAACCGTCTGGCACCGACGCTCCGAACCCGAGCAGGCCGAGCTCGAAGCAGCAGTCCAAGAAGCCGCCGAAGAAATCAACGACGAGGACGCCGCCGCAGCCCTGCGCCAGCAGATCAAACGGGCCCTGCGCGACGACACCGACCTGCGCAGCGAACTCGCCCAACTCCTGCCCCCACAGTCTCCTGGCACGGTGACGGCTACTGCCTCCGGGCTGGGGGCAATCGCTGCCGGCCGGGACATCCGCACCGCCATCACCGGCGGCATCAACCGCCCCGCCCCATGAACAGCCCGCACCCCGACGCCTCCGGGCCGCGGGCAATCGCTGCCGGCCGGGACATCGGCACCGCCATCACCGGCGACGTGCTCACGCTGCCAGCGGATATCCTCAGCGCGGCCCGCGACGTTCCGGCGCCCCCCGGACTCTCCAACCTTGCGCCATATCCGCTGTGCCTGGGCCGTGAGGATGCCCTGGCCTGGCTTCGTGCCGCCCTTACCGAAGCGAGTGGGAGCGCGATCACGCAGGCATCGACCGTGCACGGCCTGGGCGGCGTCGGCAAGACCACCCTGGCCCTCGCCTACGCCCACCGGCACCGCCAGGACTACACCGTCATCTGGTGGATCAACGCAGACTCGCCTACCCGCATCGAACAGTCCCTCGCAGACCTCGCGCTACGGCTCTTCACGGCCTGGGCCGGTCATGCCTCACAGGCCGAGCGGGCCGCCTGGGCGATGACCTGGCTGCAATGGCACCCCGGCTGGCTACTGATCTTCGACAATGTCGCGAGCCCTGCGGACGTGAACAGTTATCTCGGCGCGCTCAGCGGGGGCCACGAGCTGATCAGCAGCCGCCGCGCAACCGGCTGGCCCCACACCATCCGCACCTACCCACTCAGCACCCTCGGCCCCGACGAGGCAGCCGAGGTGCTCTGCACATACGCCCTGGCAGGCACTCCACCCACCACACGCCAACTCCAGGAAGCAAAAACACTGGTCGCCGAACTGGGCAACCTCCCCTTCGCCCTGGAACAGGCTGGCGCCTATCTCCACCAACACCCCACCATCGGCATCGACGCCTACCGGCGACGCCTGCCTGCGAACCTGGACAAGGCCGCCGAGGGCACCGACGCCGAGCGCACCATCGCCCGCATCTGGACCCAGACCCTCCGATCCCTCACCGCCCGCGACCCACTCTCCGTCGCCGTCCTGCGCACACTGGCGTGGCTCGCTCCCGATGACCTCCCGATCAGCCTTCTCGAAACCTCGGGTGTGGCCACCGAGGAGCTCGACGAAGCCCTTGGCCTTCTGTCCTCCTACAGCATGGCCACGGTGACCCAGCACACGGTCAGCGTTCACCGACTTCTTCAGGCTGTCCTCCGCTCAACCGCACCGGCCGAGCCCGACGGATCGCCCGAGGGCCGCCACACAGCCGAAGAAGCGATCGCCCGGGCCCTCGCACCGTTCGATGCTCCCGAGACCGGCTTAGCCACGGCGTGGGACCGCCTGATGCCGCAACTGATCGCACTCGCCTCCACCAGGCCGGCGGAACATCACAGCGACCGCGCGGCCGACTTCTACCACACCGCAGCCCAACACCTGCGCGGCCAGGGCCATGATGCCCGCACCATCCCGCTCCGACAGGCCACTCTCGCCCAGTGCGAGCAGGTCCTCGGCGACACCCACCCCGACACCCTGGCCAGCCGGGGCAACCTCGCCGGCGCCTACGAGTCAGCTGGCGACCTGGACCGTGCCATCCCGCTCTACGAGACCACCCTCACCCAGTGCGAGCAGGTTCTCGGCGACACCCACCCCCACACCCTGAGCAGCCGCAACAACCTCGCCGGCGCCTACGAATCAGCTGGCGACCTGGACCGTGCCATCCCGCTCTACGAGACCACCCTCACCCAGTACGAGCAGGTCCTCGGCGACACCCACCCCGACACCCTGAGCAGCCGCAACAACCTCGCCTACGCCTACCAGTCGGCCGGGGACCTGGACCGCGCCATCCCCCTCTACGAGACCACCCTCACCCAGTACGAGCAGGTTCTCGGCGACACCCACCCCGACACCCTGAGCAGCCGCAACAACCTCGCCGGCGCCTACGAATCAGCTGGCGACCTGGACCGTGCCATCCCGCTCTACGAGACCACCCTCACCCAGTACGAGCAGGTCCTCGGCGACACCCACCCCCACACCCTGACCAGCCGGGGCAACCTCGCCTACGCCTACCAGTCGGCCGGGGACCTGGACCGCGCCATCCCCCTCCACGAGACCACCCTCACCCAGTACGAGCAGGTCCTCGGCGACACCCACCCCGACACCCTGAGCAGCCGCAACAACCTCGCCTACGCCTACCAGTCGGCCGGGGACCTGGACCGCGCCATCCCCCTCCACGAGACCACCCTCACCCAGTACGAGCAGGTCCTCGGCGACACCCACCCCGACACCCTGACCAGCCGGGGCAACCTCGCCTACGCCTACCAGTCGGCCGGGGACCTGGACCGCGCCATCCCCCTCCACGAGACCACCCTCACCCAGCGCGAGCAGGTCCTCGGCGACACCCACCCCGACACCCTGAGCAGCCGCAACAACCTCGCCCGCGCCTACGAATCGGCGGGCGACCTGGACCGCGCCATCCCGCTCTACGAAACCGCCCTCACCCAGCGCGAGCAGGTCCTCGGCGACACCCACCCCCACACCCTGACCAGCCGGGGCAACCTCGCCTACGCCTACCAGTCGGCCGGGGACCTGGACCGCGCCATCCCCCTCCACGAGACCACCCTCACCCAGTACGAGCAGGTCCTCGGCGACACCCACCCCGCCACCCTGACCAGCCGCAACAACCTCGCCTACGCCTACCAAGCGGCCGGGGACCTGGACCGCGCCATCCCCCTCCACGAGACCACCCTCACCCAGCGCGAGCAGGTCCTCGGCGACACCCACCCCGACACCCTGACCAGCCGCAACAACCTCGCCTACGCCTACCAGTCTGCGGGCGACCTGGACCGCGCCATCCCCCTCTACGAAACCGCTCTTGCCAAGTGCGAGCAGGTCCTCGGCGACACCCACCCCGCCACCCTGACCAGCCGCAACAACCTCGCCCGCGCCTACCAAGCGGCCGGGGACCTCGACCGCGCCATCCCCCTCTACGAAACCGTCCTTGCCCAGCGCGAACAGGTTCTCGGCGACACCCACCCCCAAGTACTGACCAGCCGCAACAACCTCGCCACCGCCTATCAAGCAGCCGGGGATCTGGACCGCGCCATCCCTCTACTTGAAACCACCCTCGCCCAGCGCGAGCGGGTCCTCGGCGACACCAACCCTCACACTCTGGCTAGCCGCAACAACCTCGCCCGCGCTTACCAGGCAGCTGGGGACCTGGACCGCGCCATCTCCCTCTACGAAACCGTCATCACACAGTGCGAGCAGGTTCTCGGAAAGACCCACCCTCACACGCTAACCACGCGCAAAAGCCTTGCCTCGGCCAGGAAAGCAGCAGCCAGCGCTGGAGGGTGAACCTGGGCTTCCGCTTGACTGCCGGCTTTACAGACCGCGTAACGAATCGCTCTGACCTGGACATTCATCCCGCCCGGGGCACGCCATCCCACAGGTGCCCCATGGTCAACCGAACCGGAGGTAGAGCTGGAACACCCATGGGTGTTCCAGCTGTCCCCGCCAGGCCGGACGGGGCCGGTGGCACCTGTCCGGGCACTGTCCGGTCCATTCTCCCAGCTCAGAGCCGGTGACCGGACAGCCGGACAGCCGGACAGTAGCCCCCTGGGCATTGGTGGTCCGGCCTACTGGCCGACCCCGCTCAGGGCACTCAAGTGATCCAGATGCGCAAGGGCATGCAGCGACACAGTGGCAGGTGTGATGCTGATCCGCTGACCCGGCGCCTTCGTTCGCGTGTCCGACCTGGCGTTACAGCACCTGCAGGTTCTTCCGCAGCTCGAACGGCGTCACCTCGGAGCGGTACTCCTCCCACTCCTGCCACTTGTTGCGCAGGAACTGACGAAGCCTCTGGCCGACCTATAGCTTCCCTCCATCCTGGATCTCTGACCTGCGGTTGAGCCGTCAGTGCCTGTCATCGGCGGTTGCCCTCGACTCCCCCCGCACGGCCCACAGACGGCCCGGGCTCGGCCCCTCGATGCGAACTACCGGCGAGGCGGCCGCTGAGGTGTCCCGCCGTGGTCCGCGCGCCTGCTGCGGCCGCCGGAGGCCACCCGCGATCGCCACGGTTGCTGTACCTCGCCGCTGTACAGCACGCACGGCCCGCGGCCATGGCCCGCGCGGCAGCGGCGCCAGCAGCCTTACAGGCCGCCC
Source organism: Kitasatospora sp. NBC_00374 (assembly GCF_041434935.1). Taxonomy (NCBI): domain Bacteria; kingdom Bacillati; phylum Actinomycetota; class Actinomycetes; order Kitasatosporales; family Streptomycetaceae; genus Kitasatospora; species Kitasatospora sp. NBC_00374. The sequence continues at coordinate 3,819,578 of NZ_CP107964.1, forward strand.
GACACTCGACACAGGACGTGGTCCGGATCGTGAACCAGAGCGGCGGTCCAGGGTCGCCGAGTGGTACCGGCGGCCTATGCCTCCGGGCCCGAGACAGGCGGCACAATCAGCACGGCTTTTGGGGTGACCGCTTCGGCGATCGCGGCGATCAGTCCATCCGAGTTCGCCACAAGCCACCGCGAGAAGGCTTCCCCCAGGGCGATCCCCATCGTGTCCGGGACGCTGACCTCATGGTGGTACAGCCAGTCGCTGAAGGCCTTGCCCACTCCCTCTGCGGTTGCCTCACGCTGCTTGCTCACATGGTCTCCAGACGATGCGATGTGAGGGCTCTCAGTGCGCAGGGGCCTGCGACCTACTTGCGACTGTTCCAGGGGCTCTGCGGCGCCTTCTGCGGGCAACAGCGCGCCCCACGCTCGGTCAGTGTGAAGTTCCTTCCAGACCTTAGGCGCGATGGTCCTCGGGTCAACGCCCTCGCTGGGCGTTCCGACCTTGTAGACACCATCTGGGTCTTCGGATCGGTCATGCGCCTTGACCCAGAAAACGCGCCTCGCAAAGGAACCAGGCACGTCACCGCTCGGTGCGGTCGCTCCGAGCATCGCATAGCCGACGCGGCGCCCTGGCCCCTGCCATGGCACGGGGCGACGCCGTGTGCCGGCAGTCAGCACTAGTCGCTCGCGGACGTAGTCGAACGCCTCCGCCCCCTCCGTCCAGACGATGCCGTCCGCATGTTCGATGGCACCTGGATCTCTGTTCATACGCTCCCCTCCCAGACAAGCAGCCTTGCCGGACTGCCCACTGGGTTCAGCTCGCAACCACGCGGGGGCGCGGAACTTTCAACTCCTTTGTCCCGAATGAGGTCCGGGCCGGTAGTCGACGTGCTTTGATCGACGGCCTCCCTGGTCAGAGCGTTGCTCTGCGTTGGTCTCGGTCGTGCCGAAGTGGTCTTGTCCCAAGATCTTCTCCCAGGGTTGCCCCAGGGGCCTACCTGGGAGCGGTCGGATGCCGGGCGACTCCGACGGACGCGCTCACAGCGCACCAGTCCGATCCTCATAGCACAATTATCCACATGCCTACCGCCGGGAGATCTACATGAATGTGACCGCGTGGATAGCCACAGTGGGCCTGCTAGCTGGCATCTGGCAACTCTGGGCCTTGACGCAACAAGCTAAAGAACTGGCGAAACAGACAGCGTCCAACACTGAAGCAATGCGCGCTTCGGTATATATGAACGTGTCGCAGATGATGATAGAGATAGACCGAATTTTCCTCGAGAGACCTCAGTTGCGCGCAGAGTTTTACGGGGGGAGGGATGGCGATGTGGATCGCCAAGAGCCTCAAGCTGCGGCAGAATTGATGATGGACTTCATTGACTGTCTAATCAATGAAGAGGGGCACATGTCGGACGGACTGAGCGTATACTGGAAGAATTATTTTGATGATCTAATGCGACACAGCGGCGCTCTTCAGGATTTCTGGCGCAAGCATAGGGACTGGTATGGCGAGGCGGTACGAGCGGAGATGGACCGGGCTTTGGAGAAAGCCCAGTCATAGGCTGACGATGATTGATTCATGGTGCAGCCTCGCCGCCCTCTGGAGGTGTGGAGAATTGGGACTTAGCGCCATCTCGCCCTGCCGACTGATCGACTGCAGTAACCTCTACGCGCCTTGAGACCTGTGGAGAGTGTCTTTCTCACCTCGGCCATAGCCCCTGTACGGCTGATGCCCTGCTCTACTCCAGCGCGTTGGCTAGGTCCGCTGGGTCTAGCAGCTCAGTCGGAGCGCCCCGACCAGCGACGAGGGCCAGCTCCCGAATCGTCGCCTGAAGAATTGGCGCCGGAGACGCTTCGAACGCACGTGGCCGCTAGGGGTGTGCGGTGCTCGTACCCCTGCTCAACCCGCATGCGTCGGCGCCCTAAGGACCCTCGTCTTGGGGACGCACTGACGATGCTTGTCTGATCCGCTCTTGCACCTGCTGATTCGAGGCCAGTGATGCAGGCAGCACTGTTCTGTCCGAAATCTGAGCCACAAGGACCTGTTTGACTGCCAGGCCTATGGCATGGCTCAAGTCGGCTGTACGTAGGTCGGCGTTGTCTAGGAACGCCTCGTCCAGCCGCGTGCGCTCCAGACAAGCACCGTTCAGGATCGCGCCCTCTAGGTGCGCCTCGTCCAGCCTCGCGCCCTCCAGATGCGCATTGCTCAGCCTTGCGCCCTCCAGACGGGCTTCATACAGTTTCGCGTCCTCGAGATGGGCATTGCGTAGGTTCACGCGCTCCAGATGGGCGCCATGCAGTGATGCGTTCTTCAGATAGGCCCCAACTAGGTGTGCGTCCTCCGCATGGGCACCGTCCAGGATCGCGCCCTCAAGGTGGGCCTCGTGCAGCTTTACGCCCTCCAGATTGGAACCAACCAGATCGGCGCGCTCTAGATGGGCCTGGCGCAGGAATGCGCGCGCCATATGCGCGCCCCGCAGCGTGGCGCCCTCGAGATGGGTGCCCGGCAGTGCGGCGTCCGCCAGGTGAACGCCCCGCAGGTCAGCGCGCTCCAGATGGGCATCCCGCAGGTTGGCGCCCTCGAGACGGGCAGCAAGTAGGTTCGCATCCTGTAGGTGGGCGCCGCGAAGGTCAGCGCGCTCCAGATGGGCATTCCGCAGATCTACATGCTCCAGATGGGCATCCCGCAAATTGGCGCGCTCCAAGTGGGCGCCGAGGAGGTTGGCGCGCTCCAGCCGCGCTCCGGAGAGATTGGCCCCCCTCAGGTGGGCCTTGGACAGGTCAAGCGCGAATGGCTCGTGACGCTTAGGACGCCGGCCGAGCACGGTCAGCGCGGCCTGGACGTCGGCGGTGGGCGTGATCGAATTCTGCGCGGACGCACGTTCCCGGACGAAAGCCGCTAGCACCTCCAGCACGGTCGAATGGTCCTTGGCCGAGTCGCGCATGATCCGTTCCAGGGCGTAGATCCCTCCCAAGCGAACCTCGATCACAGCGGAGCCAAGCTGCTCAACTGCCTTGGTGAAACGATCGGTGACGTGCCCTTCTCTGCTCAGATGTAGCGTTCGGGCAGTGAAGATCAAGCCGACCAGTGCCACTAGAGCAGCGCTGATTGCCACCACTGCCTGGCGGAAACCTGTAACTGCTGTTGCCTGTGCCGGTTCCAATCCGGCCAGATGAGCGCGTTCGAAATACCAAGGGCCGCGGACCAGCAACCAACTGAAGCCCGCTAGCACGGCCAACCCGACCACGCCCGCCAGCAACCCAGATACGAGCTTGCGACGCCAACTGCGACCCATCACCTGCCCAGGACACCGGGTTCGAAGCAATACGGCACATCAATGCGTCCAACTGGGCCTACCCCTATCGGTGGGCTCAAGTGTCGCAGTAGGGATGACGGCGGCACCGGACCCGTGCTGACTCCGGGGGGGCGGGGCACCTAGCCACCATTCCCTGTGGGTTCCCGCCCTCTCCTGGCCGAACGGGCATGCAAGGGCCACGAAGCGGGCCGGTCGGCTCCCCCAACAACCTACGAAGCTGCTCGACCGCCCTAGAGTTCTGCGGGACGGTCACTGAGCGCCTCTCGGCTTGGCCGGCCGCCCAGGATCAGTCAGGGGCTGACGGCGCCGCCCCAACCAGTTAGGAAAGATCCTTACGGAGGCGTTTCACCCTCATGCGCTAAGGGTGGTGGAGCGGTCTTGGCCGGTGTCCTGTCTGGTCTGGGTCCGAGCATGATCGGGGGGCCGTAAGCTGTTGCGACTCGGTCAGGGCTTTTGGGCCTGACCGCAATGTGGCCGAGTGGCCCCCCGGTCTTGCTCGGTGCGGGTCCCGGGCCTGGCAGGTGGGTAAAACCGCGGAGCCGCCCGCCCCAGCCACGGCGGGGTTGGTTTTGAGCTCTACCTTCGGCACCCTTCTCCGCCGCGCGGGTGTGAAGTCTGGACCTTGTCCGTCTCTGCCCCGGCCTTAGCTTTCCGCCCCTCGGGCGCGGCCGACGACGGCGAAGCCCCAGCCGGGGCGAAGACAGGAGGCGGGGCGCGCGCCGGAGGACGGCCGGCGCCGCCGCGCATCGCGCGGCACCCCGAACCTTGTGTGAGGCTGCTTACCAGTCAGTTCAGGAGGCTGGGAATCTTCGCCGGTATCTCCGATGCCGCCGTGATGCGCCTTCCCCCTCCGGCTCCGCCCCTCGCCCGCGCCGCGGCACGCGGCGCCTTGATGAAGTAGCGAAACTTGTAACAGCCTTGTCTCGCAAGGTCAGAGGTCGTCTGGGCATTCGCAGCAATTCGCGTGCCCCCGACGCCGACTCCACGGCCCGTAAGTTACGGCTTCGGCTGAAACACCCGGGTGTTTCAGCGAGGACACCAGCCCGGACAGGACGAGGGACCTGTCCGGGCCCTGTCCGGTCTATTTTCGCAGGTCAGCACCACTGACCGGACAGCCGGACAGCCCGGACAGTAGACCCCTGGGCACTGGCTGTCCGGCTCGCTGGGCATGCCCGTCCCCGTAGCTCTCTGGACCTTCGGCGATCTGGGCTACCAGGCGATGCTCGCGAGGTCACCGCACAACCTCAGCCATACTGGCCACGCCCACGATGATGGCTCTCGCACTGCGGCATCCTTCACTGTGGCTGGAGACCAAAGGACGAGGAAGGGGCGGCCAGTGAGCGAGCGGAGTCCGCGCGGCACGTACCTACAGATCGCCGAGGCGCTGCGTGCCGAGATCGGCGACGGTTCCGGGCCAGCAGCCCTGCCTTCCGAGGCCGAGCTGATGGCGCGGTACGGCGTGGCTCGGAGCACCGTCGGGCGCGCGCTCAAGGTTCTGACGGACGAAGGCCTGATCCGCTCCCGGCAGGGCACCCGCCGCACCGTAGCGGCTGCGGCGGCGGGGCCCACGGTCTACGACCGGATCGCTGGTGTGATCGCCGAGGAAGGGCTGGCCCCGGGCGACGAGTTCCCGTCGGAGAGCGAACTCTGCAAGCTGACCGACGCGTCTCGGGGAACCGTACGCCGTGTGTTGGCGCAACTCGAAGGCGCCGGCGTGCTGGAAGTCCGGCAGGGCAGGGGTCGCTTTGTCCGCGCGCTGCCCGGCCCGAGCATCGCCCCCACCTCCTAGGAATGGACGCCACCGTGTGGGCATACGACCTCGCTGAAGCACTTCTCGCCGACGACCTTCCCCGCCGCTGGGCCCACTCTCAGGGAGTGGCTGGTCGGGCTCGCATGCTGGCGCCGATCCTCGGGCCGGATGCCGAACTGCTCGAATCCGCCGCCGTACTGCACGACGTCGGCTACTCACCCCGCATCACTGACACCGGCTTCCATCCCCTCGACGGCGCGCGGTTCCTCCGCAACGTAGAGCGGGTGGACGAGCGGATCGTGCGGCTCGTCGCCCACCACTCCTGTGCGTTGCTGGAGGCGGAGGAGCGGGGACTTCGCGAGGAGCTGGAGGCCGAGTTCCCGCTTGAGGAAGCCGGGTTGGTCGATGCGATGATCTACTGCGACATGACCACCACCCCAGACGGTACGCCGACCACGACGCCAGCGAGGATCGCCGAGATCGTGGGCCGGTACGGGCCGGACAGCATCGTCGGGCGGTTCATTCGCCGGGCAGAGCCGGAGATCCACGCGGCGGCTCAGCGCGTGGAACACAGGGTGACGCTGGTCGGCCCTGCGGCCTAACCGATATACGGCTGACTGCGGTCTGGGTCTAGCGCATGCTGGATCCGGAGCCGCATGGACGGATGGATGTCGAGGTCACCGAGGTCCGCCGGGTCCACCCAGCGGACCTCTTTCGATTCCTCGCTCGTCCGAAGATCTCCACCGATCGACCTTGCCCGGAAGCAGATGGAGAACTGCTGCCGGACTTCGCCGTCGTCGTACGCCATGACGTGCCCCGGATCGGTGTACAGCCCGGTGACCGTCACGACCTCGACGTTGATACCGGTTTCCTCGCGCACCTCGCGCACCACCGTGTCGGCGACGTATTCGCCGATATCGTGGCCACCGCCGGGGAGCGCCCACAGCCCGTTGTCCGTCTTGTGGATCAGCAGGACCCGCCCGACGTCGTCCTGTACGACCGCGACGACCGACGGCACCACCGAGTTCGCCGCCGGTGCGTGGGGGTCGTTGATGTAGTCGATCCGGCTCATGCCGCCTCGCCTTCCAGCCTCGGGGAAGTGATCCTTCGGGAACTCTCCCAGATCCGCTCAATGCTCGCCGCGTACGTACTGAACAGCTCGCCGCCTGGCACTTGCGCAAGGTGCAGTACGGGCGCGAGGTAGGCACCAACGCCGTGGACGTGGCCGTTCACGAGCATCTCGTCATCGGCTCGATAGAGCGAGTTGTAGAGCGTGGTCGAGTGCAGACGGAACTCAACTCCCGGCACTTTGAAGAGCGGCGCGTAGTTGGCCAGCGCGTTGCGGACCTTGCCGGCCATCGCCGGACCGATCCCTTCGTCCTCGCCGCGCTGGGCGACCTGGGGTGAGTCCGGGTCGCCCAGCATCATCCGAACGGGCACGCCTGCGTTCGCCTTCTCCCTGATCAGGCGGAAGAAGAGCGGGTCCTCGGAGAGCCAGAAGCCCGCGTAGACGACCAGGTCGAAGTGCCGGGCGGCACCCGAGTACATCGTGGTCCACAACTCCTTTGGCACCACGGCACGGTGTGGGTAGAGCCTGAGCAGCTCGGCACGGCCAGCCTCAGCTGTATCGCTGGTGCTCTGCTCGTCGGACCAGAGATCGGACAGGTCGCGCTGCAGGAGGTTCGCCAAGGCGTACTGGAAGCGCCGGTACGGTCGGCGCTGATCCTTGGCCTCCACCCACCGCTCCACCGTGCGCGCGCTGACGCCAATGCGTTCTGCGATCTGTTCGACCGTCAGTCCGCTTGCCAGGATCGCTCCTCGAAGCCGCTCATTGGCCATGTCGCCCTCCCCTGGACGATGCGGTGGCACTTGGACGATGCGGGACGACTCGACCGTAGCGAAGTCGGTTCGCGGCCGTCCACTGACGCCGTATCTCGACATGCCCTGAGGCGCGAATCTAGTGATGCGCGGTCGGGGTGACTCTCCGACGCAATCAACGAAGGACTTGACGGAGCGTCGGTTCAGCGGCATCGTAAGAGACATGTTCAACATGTCTCGCATGGCGGGACTGGCGAACCGGCAGCCCTTCTTTGGGCTGCTCCGAGCTGCGCAAATGCATCCGGAAGTCGGCCCCTGCCCGGGGTCGGTCAGGGACTCGTCGAGCGCCGATTCCCCACACGGCTGCGGCCCCGGTGGTGCAACACCGGGGCCGCCAAGGGCCGTTCCCAGCGAGAGGAAAGACGACCCATGCGCACTATCGTCGCAGGCCAGCACGCGGCCTCCAAGGAGGAGTTCGCGGAGCTGGCGCTCGGTGTCGACACCGAGCTGTTCTCCGGGCCCGCCGGCCCGGAGTCCATCACCGACCGCGCGGCCCGGCTGGCCGCCGCGGCCGACATCCTCGCGGTGCTGCGCCGGGAGGACCCGGAGCTGGCCGCCTACGCCGAGCAGCTGATCAAGCAGGCCGAGCCGAAGCCCGCCACCCACAGGGAGCTCAGCCACCTGGCCCTGCTGACCGGCGGGATGCCGCGCTTCGGCAAGCACAGCGCGGGAGTTGCGCTGTTCGGGCAGGTGGCGGCGTGATGGCCCGCTTCGTTCGCCGCGGTCTGCGCGGCACCGCCCGCCCGCACCTGACCGCCCGCCCCACCGGCACGTCGGCCGTGGAGATCCTGCCGTCCCCGGACGGGGACCTGCCCGGCGCCGCCTGCCAGGGCGTGGATCCGGACCTGTTCTTCGCCGAGCCGGACCCCGACGACACCGAGGCCGACCCGGCGGTGGCCGAGTTCGCGACCCGCCGCGCCCGGCAGATCTGCGCCGACTGCCCGGTCACGGACATGTGCCTGGCACTCGCGCTGCGCCGCAACGAGCCCTACGGCACCTTCGGCGGCCTGGACGCGGACGAGCGTCGCAAACTCAAGCGGAGCACGGCCAAGGCCACCCGGAAGGCAGGGGCGGCGTGATGGCCCTCTCCAAGCGCTTCGGGTGGGCGCTGCTGCTGCTCGCCCTGGCCTTTCCCGCCGCGGCGGGGGCGGTTCTCACTGCGCTGGCCGCCGTGCTGGTGGCCCTGCTGGCGCACCCGACCGCCACGTGCACCGTCGCTGCGGCGGCACTCCTGGTGAGCACGCTGCCCGCCCTGCGCCGGGCCACGCGCCTGTTCCGCCGCGGCAGTGGCCAGCTGGGCCGTCGGCCCGGCCTGCCGATCCTGCACCGACTCGACCTCGCGGGGGACCGATGAGCATCACCGAACTGCGGCCCACCGGCCGCACCCGCCCACCGGCGAAGGCCGCGAGCAAGGAGGCCGCCGAGGCCGAGGCCCTGCGCGCCAAGACCGAGGCCACCAAGGCCGCGGCGGACATCGCCAACCAGCTGAAGGCGGCCAAGGCCGCCGCCGAGATCGCCGCCGGCGAGGCCAAGGCCCAGGAGATCCGCGCCGAGGCCGCCGACCAGCAGCGCGAGGCCGCCCGCCTCCGCGCCGAGGCCCAAGCGGCCCGGGACAAGGCCGAGCGGTCCGCCGCCCAGTGGCGCACCTACGCCAAGACGATCGCAGTCATCTGCGTGGTGGTGTCGCTGCCGCTCCAGTTGATGGCGTTCTGGTCCCCGCACGCCCCGTTCCTGCTCGCAGCGCCGCTGGTGCTGGAGGGCCTGGCGTGGGCACTGCTCAAGGGCGCTGAAGCCGCGATCGACGACCACCGGCCGTCCTGGCACTACCGGGCGCTCGCCGGCGCGGTCGCGCTGTTCGCCGCCACCGTCAACTACCTCCACGGCTCTGCGACGTTCGGCCTCGGCACCGGCCTGGGCGGAGCGTTCTGCTCGCTGGCCGGACCGCTGGTGTGGGACCTCCACGAGCACGGCCGGATCCGCAAGCGCGACGGCAAGGTCAGCCGCCGCCAGCGCCGCGCCGAAGCCAAGCAGGTAGCGGCCGAGGCCGCCGAGAAGAAGGCCGCCGCAGAGCGTGAGGCGGAGGAGCGCGCCGCCGTCGAGCAGCTTCGCTCGGTGCAGTGGCCGCAGGTGTGGGAGCGCGCCGTGGCCCTCGCTGCGGCGGTCGGGGAGCTGCACCCGAGCGAGCCCACGTGGAAGCGCGCGTGGGACGACACCCAGGGCGCCGCGCTCGGCGACACCGCCGAGTCCATCGCCGCCCGTGTGGCCGCCAAGGCCGCGGTCAAGGATGCCGCCAACGACCGCACAAACACGGTCGAAAGGGTGGAAAAGCCGCAGGTCGAATCCCAGCTGGCCCGGCCCGCGAAGACCGCCGCCGCGAAGCGCCCGGACGGGCGTCGCAGCAACGGCGGAACCCCGCCCGTGCGCCGCACCGGCGACACCATCGGCTACTCACCCGTCGCCCGCCGCGCCATGTCCCACGCCGCCCGCAACCGCCAGCCCGCTGCGAGCTGAGACGACCGCGCTGGCAGATGCCCCGCTCGTCGGCCGGAGCCGTGCCGAACGCCTCAACCCGCCTGCCACCAAAGCCGTTCCGAAGGAGACCGCCATGCGCTGGACCCGCTCCAAGGCCACCGACCTCGCCGCCGCCCTCGACCGGGGTGCCGCCGACAAGCTCGTCGGCGCCGCCGACGGCGACAGCCGCGCCAGCGACCCGAGCAACGACGCCCTGACCCGCCGACAGACGGCGGCCGCCGCCCGCATCCTGCGCGGCCAGGCCCGCGACATGCGGGCCGACGCCGCTGCCATCCGGGACGGCGTCAACCCCTCCGAACTCGGCTACATCGACTGACCTCGAACAGAAGCCCCGTGACCAGCACCCGAACCGCCCTCATCGCCTCCGCCTGACCACTGGAGACCACAGTGAAGACCACCGCCCCCAAGCGTCTGCCCGTCGTCCGCGACATCGTCTTCGCCCGGCTGGTCGACGACCGCCACTGGGTGTCTGACGGCCGCATGTCCGCCCACGAGGCCCGCACGGCCATCCGCTCCTGGCGCCGCGACGGCGCGACCGTGCACGTCTACCGCACCACCGACCGCGACGGCCTCGACCTGCACGTGGCCTACGCCCGCTCCGCACCCGGCTACTGGTCGCGTGGCGAGACCACGGTCGACATCTACGAGATCCCCACCGAGTCCCTGCTCGCGCTCTGACCGCGAGGCAGCCCCGTCGCAAGCCCCGGGACGGCCGCTCAGCTTGCCGGCACGACGGCCGCCCCGGGCCCCTTTCCCGCACCACTGAGCAGTGAGGAAGGACCCTCAGTGAATCACGAGGAGCACAGCTCGAACGGCCTGCCCGACCCCCTGACCAGCACCCCGATCGCGGACGGCGGCGAGGTGCTGCCATTCCCCGGCCGCTTCGCCAAAACCTCCCCGCAGCCCGCACCCGCCCCGCTGGCGGGCCCGGCCGATGAGTCGGTGTACCTGCCGCAGGACACCGACCCGCAGCCCCTGCCGCCCGTGGTGGCGGCGAGCGAGCGGGAGGACCCGGCCGGGGACCGGCCGCTTATCCCCCGGTGGATCCGCACCCGCGAGGGACGGCGGACGATGACCCGCGCCCGCGCCAAGCAGCTGCGCCGCGCCGCGCGGCGGTGGCTGGCCCGCCAGAGCACCACCCGCGGCCACGCGGCGCAGGCCTGGCGCGGGATACGGCGCTCGCACCAGTGGACGGCCGGGTTCGAGGGCGCCCACGTCCAGGCCGCCGGCCACCAGGCCCACATCGCCACCCGCGAGGCCCGCGACCTCGCCCGCCGCGCCCGCTTCACCCTCCTCCCAGGGGACCGGGTGCTCGCGCAGAAGCAGTCCGAGGCCGCCCTCGCCGTCGCGGTCGCCGCGGTCGCCGCCCACAAGAAGGCCAAGTCGAACCGGCGCCGGGTGCGCTTCGCCCGCGCCCTCATCGCCTACGGCATCCCGGCCGGCGCCGTCCTCGCCGCCTACATCGCGCTCGGCACCGCCGGCCTGCTGCTCGGATCCGCCGCCGTGCTCGCCTTCGAGGCGTTCCTCGGCCGCCGCCCCGACCGGGAGACCGTGTGGGACGCGGACACGCGGGCCCTGTCCGACGGCGACCCGCTGACCGAGTCCATGCTCGACCGGTCGTTCAAGGCCGCCCGCGTGATCGGCGAGTCCCAGCGCCTGACCATGGTCACGCCCTGCGCGATCGATCCGGCCGTGCCGAACGCCTGGCACGCCGTCATCGACCTGCCCGACATCACCGTGAAGAAGGCCCGCGACAAGGCGGACGAGATCGCCGCCGCGATGGGCATCGACCGCACCAACCTCGACATCCGCCAGGTCGGCTCCAACGGCCGCCGGATGGCGATCTGGGCCTGCGGCCAGGACCCGTTCCTCGCCACCCGCCGCAACCCGCTCGTCGCCGCACGCGCCAAGACCGTCAACACCTGGCGCGACGGCTTCCCCCTCGCCTTCGACAAGCGCGGCAACGTCCTGCGCCCGACCCTGTCGGACTACTCGTTCCTGTTCGCCGGCGCCACCCGCTCCGGCAAGGGCATGGGGCTGGCCAACCTCCTGGCCGCCGCCATGCTCGACCCGCGGGTGCGGATCCGGCTGTTCGACGGCAAGGGCGCCGGCGAGTACGTCCCCCACGCCCGCGCCCTGGCCACCTTCGTGCGCCGCAACCCCGCCCGGCTGGTCAAGTTCCTGCGCCTCATGGTGGAGGAGATGAACCGCCGCACCGAGATCCTGGTCGAGGCCGGGCTGTCCAAGGCGAACGAGAAGCTGATCGACAAGCTCGGCGGCATCGAGCTGGTCATCATCGACGAACTCGCCACCTACACCGCCAAGAACGGCCCGTCCGGCAAGTACGCGGAGGAGATCACCGAACTCCTCGCCCAGATCGCCGCCGTCGGCGCCGCCGTCGGCATCGTCCTCGCGCTCGCCACCCAGTACCCCGAGGCCGAGATCGTCACCCCCCGGCTGCGCGGCAACCTCTCCGCCCGCATGGCCATGCGCGTCGAGTCCCCCGGCGCCTCCAACGTCGTCCTCGGCGACGGCATGGTCGGCCAGGGCTACGACGCCTCCAAGATCCCGATCGAGAAGACCAGCCGCGGCCGGGCCTGGCTGACCACCCCCGACACCGGCGTCATCGAGGTCCGCTCCCTGTTCATCGACGAGAACGCCGGCGAGATCCTGCCGCTGATCGAGCGGGGCGTGGAGCTGCGGACCGAGGCCGGGTGCCTGCCCGGCCACTACACCGACCCGATCGAGGCCGCCATGGCCCGGGAGACCGGGGTCAGCGCCGCCGCCGGCGGCGCTGACGGCCTCGGCTCCGTCGTGCGCCGCACCGTCCTGGACCACCTGCTGACCGCCGCCGAGCGCACCGGCCGCGGGCAGATCACTAACGCCGAAGCCATCACCCACCTGGCCGGGATCGACCCCGCCCGGTTCGGCCGCCAGGACCACGAGAGCGAGTCGGTGTGGCTCTCGCGCACCGGCAAGACCCTGCGCACCGAGCTGGCCGGCCTCGGCACCGACCTCGCGCAGGGCCGCCTCACCGAGCCGAACGGCAGCCGCCCCAACGGCTACACCCTCCAGGCCCTCCAGGACGCAGCCGCCGCGCTCGGCAACGCCGCCTAGTGACCGGATTGCCCCGATTCGCCACCCTGACGGACGCCTGACCCTTCCGCAACGCCGCAGGTCACAGCCCTGCAGCCCATGTCGGCTGCCCTGACGCGCCCTGCCTCCGGAAGCGTGCTGCGGCAGGGTGCGTCAGGGGTTCGGCCCGATCCGTCACCCCGCCGACCTGCGGCGATCCCGGCCCGGCAGGGGCCCGTCAGGGCACCATGCCGCACCCAAATCCACCCAAACCAGCCTCCCGGGAAGGGAGCCCGCTCGTGCTGTTCACCGTGTCCGCCGCGCTGCTGTTCGGCGTCGCGCTCGCCCTGATGCTCCGCTCCAAGGCCGTCACCGTCAGCGGCGCCGTCGTCGCCGCACTGTTCGGCTTCTACCTCGCCTCCACCGGCATCGCCCCGGCCGTCAACCACGCCATCACCGGCCTCATCCACGCCCTCGCCAACCTCCACTGAACGGAGAACCCGCCATGACCACCACCCGCCAGACCATCGAGCCCCAGCCCGAGCCCGGGCAGGACATCGTCCTCGACGTCTTCGCGCACGCCGACCTCACCGGCGCCCACACCGCCAGCACCACCCACCCGGGCCAGTGGTGGCACCTGTGGACCCGCGACGGCCGCTACCTCGGCTCCGCCAACCGCCCCGAACTCCTCGGCGCACTCATCCACCAGACCCGCTGACCACACGCCGCCCACGGCCATACGAACGGAGGAACCACCCATGCCCGCCACCCGCACCGCCGCCGTACTCGGCCTGCCGGACCTCGCGTTCGTCGCCGACGGCGGCGCCCTGGTCCGCGAGATCGAGGCCTACCTCGCCACCCGGCCCGCACCCCTGCACCCCGCCGCCCCGGCCGTCTGCGTCCACGGCCGGGCCCCGGTGGCCTGGGATCTGGGCCTGACCCGCCCGCAGCCGACCCGCCTGGACCGGCTGCGGCGCCGCCCGCCGGCCCCGACGCCGATCGACACCGCCACCCACCTGCGGCTCCTGTCCCGCTACCTGACCGTCCACGGCTGGTGCCAGGGCCGGCTGTGGGACGAGCAGGGCCGCCGCTGCCTGCTCGGCGCCCAACTCGCCGTCCTCGCCGCCGGATACGGCACCGAGGCCACCGCCATGCGCGCCCGCCGCTTCCTCATGGAGCAATTCACCACCCAGGACCCCACCATCCACTCCGTCGACCAGTGGAACGACACCGAGGGCCGCACCGCCGCCCAGGTCCACCGCCAGCTCGACATCGCCGCCGCCCGCGCCCACGGCTGACACCCGAAAGGACACATCCCTTGACCGGCAACGTCACCCTGCACCCCGACGGCCCGTACTTCCTGCGCCGGACCGTCGCCCGCCTGCTGCCCGACGCCGTCCACCTGGTCCAACGGCACATGCGCGAGACCATGCCGACCACCCTCGTACGCCTCGCCCACCCGTCCGCGTTCGGCCCCGCCGTCGCCGAAGCCACCGGCGGTGCCCCCACCTGGTGGCGTGCCACCCGCGAGCGTGAGCACCACCGCCGGGCCGCCCGCGACGCCCAGGGCCTGACCGTGCCCACCGCGGACGGCGGCGCGCTGGTCCTGCTCCACACCGCCGCGATGCGCGACCGGGACGAGATCCTCCCCACCCTCGTGCACGAGTTGGTCCACGTCGTCCAGATGGGTCGCCCCGCGACCGCCGCCGACGCCCTTGCCCGCAACCGCCACCATCTCGGTCTCGAACACCGCTCCCGCCGCTGGCTCGCCGACCACGACACCGCAATCACCCGCGATGAGGAAGAGGCCTACCGCATCGAGCACCTGCTCACGGCCGCCTGACGCCGGCCTGCCCGACCGGCCGTGCCGCCCAACACCCGCTCAGAAGGCGGTTGGTAGGCGGTGCGGGGGACCGGACAGACCCGCTCCCGAAGCCACCGCGCACCTCACCAGGAGGAAACCCCGTGTCCGTCGGAGAAACCCCGATCACCGTCGTCGGCAACCTGACCGACGACCCCGAACTGCGCTTCACCCCCAACGGCGTGGCCATGGCCCGCTTCACCATCGCCTCCACCCCGCGCACCTACGACAAGACCACCGGCCAGTGGAAGGACGGCACCGCGCTGTTCCTGCGTGCCACCGCCTGGCGCGAGATCGCCGAACACGCCACCGAGTCCCTGACCAAGGGCATGCGCGTGGTCGCCACCGGCCGACTCGTCCAGCACAACTGGCAGACGCCCGAGGGCGAGAACCGCTCCATGCTCGGCCTCGACCTCGACGACATCGGTCCGTCCCTCAGGTTCGCCACCGCCAAGGTCACCAAGACCCAGCGCCCCGGCGCCGCCACGACCCCCGCCGCTGACCAGTGGTCCACCGCCGCGCCCGCCGGGCCGGCACCCGTCGGGGCGGCGCCGCAGAACAGCGAGGAACCGCCGTTCTAGAAGGCCCCCGGACAGCACGAAACCCCGCAGCGGCCGGACGACCTTGCCGGGCAACACCGGCCGCTGCGGGGCCAATCCAGCCCCGTTCTCACGAGACCAGAGGACCAGCATGCCCGACTTCGGCACCAACACGCTCGCCGTCACCGACGACGACTACGACCGCTCCCGCGCCTCCGACGGCCACTCCCGCTACGGCGCCTACCTCGCCCAGCGCGCCCACCTGCTCCGCGACGGCGACCGGCCCCTGACCCCGGTCGAGTTCGCGTCCGCCGCCTGGACGACCGCCACCAGCCCGATCATGTACCCCGGCTACGTCCGCACCCGCCCCGACCTCGCCGACCTGACCACCGTCATCACGGACGACTACCGGCTCGCCCTGCGGATCACGATCCCGCTCCGCCACCACGCCCTCACCCACCGGCCCGCCCGCGTCCTGGACTGGCAGACCCAGCACGACCCCTGGTCCGACGCGCGGTGGACGGCGCTGGAGGCACCCGAACAGGGCGACCGGCCCGCACTGCTGACCACCGCCACCCTGCACCTCCCGGTGCCCGAGCGGATCCTCGTCACGCCCACCGCGGCCCGGCCGGGCCCAGTCATGACGCGCGAAGCTAAGGCCGCCGTCCGGGCACTGGCCGGGTACGCCAACGCGCACGCCCACCTGGTCGCCGACCTCACCGGCGGTACGCGGTGACGCCCCGGGTACCGCCGCTGGCCGACACCGGCCTGTGGCAGGCCGTCATGGCCGCCGCCTCCGGCCGCTGCCAGTGCCGCGGCACCTGCGGCAAGAACCACACCAAGGACGGCGGACGCTGCCCCCGCGAACACGGCGGCCACCAGCAGCACCACGGCGGCGGCACCGTCCACCTCATCGCCGCCCCCGCCGACTCCGCAGCCCTGCTGCTACCCCCGCACCGCGCCGCGACCCTGCCCAAACAGGCCCTCGCCGCCTGGTGCCCCACCTGCCACGACGGCGCCCGAACCACCGCCCGCAAGACCCAGCGCGCCACCGCCCCGGCCACCGCGCCGGACTCCCTGTTCGACCTCTGACACCCGGGAGAAAGCCGTGTCCCTCACCCTGACCGACCTGCCCGCCATCGTCCGCCAGCTCACCCCGCACATCAGCACCGACGACACCCTGCCGATCCTCAACGGCATCTACCTGGAAGCCACCGGCACCCACCTGTTCGCCGCCGCCACCGACCGCTACACCTTCGCCCTCGCCCGCCGCGAGGCCGCCGAGAACGACCGGTCCGAGCCGTGGCGGGCGCTCATCACCCGCCACGACCTCACCGCCCTGCGCGCCCTGTTCCCCACCCGCCGCCGCCCCGCCGACCTCACCCTCACCCACGACCGGGGCTGCACCCGACACCCCGACGGCTTCCTGACCGTCAGCGACGGCACCCGGACCCTGCGGCTGTCCGCCAGCGCCTCCCTCGCCCGCCGCTTCCCGAAGTGGCGCCCGCTGTTCTCCGCCGCCCTGGCCGCCGAGCCCCACCAGAACACCGAGGCCCTCTACAGCGCGGCGTTCCTCGCCCGCTGGGCCACCGCCGCCGAACGCTGGCAGCCGATCACCACCTGGTCCGCCGGACCCGACAAGCCCCTGCTCGTCGCCGTCGGCCACGACTTCCTCGGCCTCCAGATGCCCGTACGCCTCGACCACAAGCCCGACGCCCCCGCCCGCGAGCGCCACGACCGCACCGCCCTGCGCACCACCTGGACCGACACCCTCAGCGCACCGGCCACCGGCCGCCTCCAGGCCGCGTAGGAGGCCGCCGTGCCGATCCGCGCCATCACCTTTCACATCGTCACCTGCGACGTCTGCGGCGACGAGGACGCCGACGAAGTCCTCCCCCTCTTCGACACCCCCGAGATCGCCGCCCACAACGCCCGCCGGTGCGGCTGGCTCCTCACCGCCGACCGGCGCGCCATCTGCCCCGACAACGACCACCAGCACCGCGCCGCCCTCGACCAGCTCATGCCGCCCGAGCCCCACATTGAGATCGACGGCCAGCTGCCGTTCAACCCCGACCCGACCACCTGACCAGCCGGCCCCGGGGTGACCCACCCGGCCCGCCCCGGGGCCCCGCCGGAAGGAGACCCATGACCGCAAACCTGCTGCTGACCGCCGCCCTCGCCGCCGCCGCGAGCGGCCGGCACGTCTTCCCGCTCATCCCCTACGGCAAGCGCCCCGCCGTCAAAAACTGGGAAAGCCGCGCCACCCTCGACCCCAGCCGGATCCGCCGATGCTGGAGCACCAGGCAGTACAACGTCGGCATCGCCTGCGGACCCTCCGGCCTGCTGGTGGTCGACCTTGACACCCCCAAGGACAGCGACGACACCCCACCCGAGGCGTGGGCGCTGCCCGGCATCCACGACGGCCATGACGTCTTCGCCGCGATCTGCGAACGCCACCGCCAGCCGCTGCCCGACGACACCTACACCGTCCGCAGCCCCGGCGGCAGCACCCATCTCTACTTCGCCGCCCTGCCCGGGGCCGGCCTGCGCAACACCCAGGGCCGCGACCGAGGCGGACTCGGCTGGAAGATCGACACCCGCGCGGGCGGCGGCCTGGTCGTCGCCGCGGGCAGCCTCACCCCCAAGGGCCCCTACACCACCGTCCGAGACGCCCCTGTGGCCCCGCTCCCCGACTGGCTCGCCACCCTGCTCACCCCCGCACCGCTGCCCCCGCAGAAGCCCGTCACTGTCCCGCTGCGCAGCGACGACCGCCGCTCCAAGTGGCTGCACGTCGCCATCAACGCCGAGATCCAGCGCGTTCTCACGTCCCCCGCCGACGGACACAACAAAGCCCTCTACCTGGCCGCCGTCGCCCTCGGCCAGATCGTCGCCGGCGGCGGACTCACCGAAGCCGAGGTCACCACCCACCTCACCACCGCCGCCCACCAGGTCGGCCAGAAGCCCGGCGAGATCGCCCGCACCATCGCCTCCGGCCTCAAAGCCGGAGCCCGCCGACCCCGAACCCTCGCCGCATGACCCGCCCCGCCGACCCCGACACCACGCCCCCGGCGCCCCGGCTGCGGATCGTCACCGACGACGACCCTGCCGCCCCCTGGCCCGACGAACCCGACCCATGGCCGGACCCCTGGCCCACCCCCGGCCCGCCCCTGACACCGGTGGCGCCCGCTCTCCCGGCGGCTGACCAGGCAGCCCGGCCGAAGACCGTGTGGACCGCCACCGAGCTGATGGCCACGCGCTTTCCCGAGCCGAAGTGGGCCGTCCCCGGGTTCTTCGCCGAGGGCGTCAGCCTCCTCGCCGGGCCGCCGAAGGTCGGCAAGTCTTGGCTGTCTCTCGGCCTCGGCTTGGACGTCGCCGCCGGACGGCCCGTCTTCGGCACGGTCCCTGTCACCGCCGGCCCCGTCCTCTACCTCGCTCTGGAGGACACCGGCCGCCGCCTCCAAAACCGCATGAGCAAGCTCCTCGCCCACCGCCCCGCCCCCGACGGCCTCACCCTCATGACCGAGTGCCCGCCCATGCCCCAGGGCGCGCAGCTCCTGGCGAACTGGCTCGGCGCCAATCCCACCGCCCGCCTGGTTGTCATCGACGTCTTCGCCAAAGTCCGCGGCATCTCCGCCCCGGGCGCCTCCGCCTACGACGCCGACTACGCCGCGATCGGCCATATCAAGGCCATCGCCGACCACTTCGCCGTCGCCGTCATCCTCGTCCACCACGTCCGCAAGATGGGCTCCGACGACTTCCTTGCCGAGGTCTCCGGCACCAACGGCCTCGCCGGGGCCGCCGACGCCACCCTCGTCCTCAAACGCTCCCGTGGCAAGGCAGACGGAGTCCTTCACATCACAGGCCGCGACGTCGACGAGAACGAACATGCCCTCAGCTTCCAACCCGACACCGGAAGCTGGCTCCTCCTCAACGGCCCCGCCAGTGACCACACCATCGGCGACACCCGCGCCACCATCCTCACTCACGTCCGCACCCACCCCGGCGCCCGCCCCATGGACATCGCCGCCGCCACCGGACTCGACGTCGACCTGACCCGCCGCACCTGCTCCCGCATGGCCGAAGCCGGCCAACTCAACCGGGACACCACGGGCGCCTACACCGCCCCTGCCCCGCCGGACACGCTCCCCATCCCCTGAACTGTCCGGCCTGTCCGGCTGTCCGGTCACATCCGCTGACCAGCACAGTCAGGCCGGACAGCGTCCCGGACACGTGCGCACAACTGTCCTGTCCATCCGTCTCAACGCAGTTGAGGAGAACCCCACCATGGCAAGGCTCCAGACGCTCAAGCTCGCCGAGGTCCTCACCGAGGTCCGGATGTCCCGCGCCGCCTTCTACCGCATGCGGGCCCGTGGCGAGGCACCCGCGATGAAGAAGCTGCCCAACGGGCAAATCCGCGTCACACGCGCCGCCCTTGACGCCTGGTGGGACAGCCAGGACGCCGCCTGACCACGCTCGCCCGGCCCCGGGCACTAGTCCGGGGACGCCCATCCAAAGGAAGCCAGAGATGCCCAAGCCCACGTTCAAGGCCCGTGTTTGGGCTATTCGCGAGAAGGTTCGAGCCGGCCAGAACACCTACGAACTGCGCTGGAGGGTGGGGGACACTCCGTTCTCCAGCACATTCAAGAGCAAGACGCAGGCGGACGGCAGGCGGGCGAAACTGCTCACTGCCATCAACGACGGTGTGCCGTTCGATGAGATCACCGGCCTGCCGATGACGGAGGTTCGGGCGAAAGACGACGTCAGTTGGTACATCCATGCGCGCGACTTCACAGAGATGAAGTGGGCGGGCGCACCGGCCAAAACACGGACCACTATCGCTGACATGCTGGCCACCGCCACGCCCGTCCTGGTGACGTCCCGCCTCGGCATGCCGTCCACCGAGGACGTGCGGACGGCGCTCTACAGCTGGGCGTTCAACGTCAACCGATGGCGGGACGCACCACCTGCCAAGGTGCAGAAGGTCTTGGAGTGGGTAGAGCGGCAGTCCATCCCGATGAGCCATCTGGATGAACCGCTGCTGATGCGGAAAGTGCTGACCGCCTTCACGCTCAACCTCGACGGGTCGAAGTCCTCGCCGCACACCGTCCGCCGCAAGCGAGCGATCTTTCACAACGCCTTGGGCTATGCGGTCGAGGCACGGCGACTCCCCCACAACCCTCTGCATCAGGTGCAGTGGACTCCGCCCGCGACCACAGAGGCGGTGGACCCCGCCGTCGTCGCGAACCCGAAGCAGGTTCGCAGGCTGCTCGGCAAAGTACAGGAGCAGGGGAAGCGCGGAGAGCATCTGAAGGCGTTCTTCGGCTGTCTCTACCACGCCGGCATGCGGCCGGCTGAGGCTGTCTGGTTGCGTAAGGCGAACTGCCACCTGCCCGTCAGCGGCTTCGGTCTCCTGTCCATCGACGGATCTCGGCCGCGGGTGGGCAGCTCATGGACGGATAGCGGCACGCCGCATGACACTCGGGGTCTCAAATGGCGACCGGCCAAGGAGACCAGACCGATCCCGATCCCGCCCGAGTTGGTGACCGCGCTGCGCGAGCACATCGACGCGCACGGCGTTGCTCCGGACGGGCGGCTGTTTCGTACGTCGCGAGGCGGCCTCGTTCAAGAGAGCGGCTACGGCGTGGTCTGGAAGAAGGCCCGGGAGAAGGCACTCACGCCCGAGCAGGCCGCATCCCCCTTGGCCACCCGTCCGTACGACCTACGGCATGCGGGGATCTCGCTTTGGCTGAACTCGGGGGTCGACCCCGCCGAGTGCGCCCGCCGGGCCGGGCACAGCATCGCTGTTCTGCTGAGGGTCTACGCGAAGTGCCTCGACGGTGCGACAGACGCTGCGAACCGCCGAATCGCCGAAGCCCTCAGCGAGTGGGACTGATCACAAGACCGGGCCAGAGCGGTCCCACACATGTCCCACACGCGCTGGTCAGGAGCGGTACACAGGTGAGACAAACCGGCACATAGGGCTAATTTTGACCCTCATGGAGCAAGGCCACTTGCAGCGCAAAAAGACCGGCCCTGAACTGCGTTTCCGCAGTTCAGGGCCGGTCTTGCTATCCGGTGGCTGGTGCAGGGTTCGAACCTGCGTAGCTTGCGCGACAGATTTACAGTCTGCTCCCTTTGGCCGCTCGGGCAACCAGCCAGGGATGGTGTCTTGCGGGGCACGCCCCGTTCGACGTCGTAAACGATACCTGATGGACGGGGGTGGTTCGCCACTCGATTGGTCACGTGATGATCAAGGGCGGGTCGCGGCTGTCTGCCGCGGGCCGGGGGCAGGGCTGGATAGGCTGGGGTGGCGGCTGCCCGGGCGGGTGGCCCCAGACCGTGAAGCCAGTACCGCAAGGAGACCAACACCCATGGCCGACTCCAGTTTCGACATCGTCTCGAAGGTCGAGTGGCAGGAGGTCGACAACGCGATCAACCAGACCTCCCGCGAGATCTCCACCCGCTTCGACTTCAAGAACGTCGGCGCCGAGATCAAGCGGTCGGGCGAGAAGATCGAGATGAAGGCCAACGGCGAGGAGCGCGTGAAGGCGATCCTGGACGTGCTGAAGGACAAGTTCATCAAGCGCGGTCTGTCGCTGAAGGCGATGGACGCGGGCGACCCGCAGCTGTCCGGCAAGGAGTACAAGATCTCCGTGGACATCAAGGAAGGCATCACGCAGGACGATGCCAAGAAGGTCGCGAAGATCATCCGTGACGAGGGCCCCAAGGGCGTCAAGGCCCAGGTCCAGGGCGACGAGCTGCGGGTCAGCTCCAAGTCCCGGGACGACCTGCAGTCCATCCAGGCTCTGCTCAAGGGCAAGGACCTGGAGTTCGCGATCCAGTTCGTGAACTACCGCTGACACGCGGACCCGACCTGCCGGAGCATCAGCCCTCCGGCCCGGAAGGGCGCATCGCGGGGCACCGGCCCGAAGCCCGCTTCGGTCGCCGCCCGCGGTGCGCCCTTCTCCGTTCCGGCCTGCGCCGGCCTGCGGCCCGGTGGTCACCGGGCGGTGTCGGCGGTGGCCTGTTCCAGCGCGTGGGCCTGGTTCAGCCAGTCGGTGACGAGGTCTGCGTCGATGTCCGCCGGGTCGCGGAGCTTCAGCCCGGCCATCTGCCGGGCGCCGTGCTCCAACCGGCCGGACGGGTCGGAGAGCTCCTGGCCGCGCCAGAAGCCGAAGGCGACGTGGTTGGCGTACGCCTTGAGGTAGCAGACGGGGTTCTTGCCCGGCGCCGCGCCCAGGCTCCACACGGGGTGGCCGTGCCACAGCGCGCCGGCGCCCGGGAGGGCGGAGTCGATCAGCGGCAGGAGGCTGTCCGTGATCCGGCGCTGGGCGGCGGGCAGGGCGGTGAGGTACTCGTCGAGGGTGGCGAACTTGGCCATGGTGGGGGCGTCCTTGTCCTGAACGGGATGGCTGCGGGTGGCGGAACGGAAGGGCTGGGCTGGGGGCCTCTCGTGCCCGGGCATTACCGGCTGCGGCGGCGGTACCGGGCGGCGACCACGGAGATCCAGAGCATCGCGGCGATCGCGCCCACGGCGAGCGTCAGCGAACCGCCCCGGCCGCCGCTCATCGCCCAGCCGTTGCCGAGCAGCAGGGCGCTGCCGGCCACCCGGGAGGCGACCGCGTTCCGCCGTTGCCCGGACCGGGCGAAGTGCCGCCCCAGGACGTAGCAGGCGGCGATCAGGGCGGCGAACGCGATCGAGCCGGCCGCGAAGTGGCCGTAGCTGTGCCAACTGAGCGCCGCGGGCATCCCGTCCGGCGTACCGAGCGGGAATCCGTCGGCCGGGTCCATCACGAACGTGCCTGCGGCGATCATGCCGAGGCCGTTGATCCGGACCAGCCGTGGCACCCAGGTGCCGCCGGGGGTACCGCGCATCACCCGGCGCAGGCCGCTCGCACCAACGGTGGTGAGCAGTCCGGCGAGCAGGAAGTTGCTGATCTGGATCCAGCCGAGCGAGCCGTTGGCGAGTGCGCTCAGCGGATGGCGGGTCAGGTCGAAGCCGTCCCGGGTGGCGGCCTGGATCAGGGCGACGGTCGCCCACAGGGGTGCCGCGACGGAGGCGCAGCCGAGCAGCGCGCGTGTGGTGATCGTGGCGGAGGCTGCGGCGGGGAACTGGGCGGTGGTCATGGTGACGGGTGTCCTTCGCGGGTTCGTCGGTTCGGCGATTCGGCGGTCTGCCGGGTCGTCGGTTTCGGTTCTCGCTGACACGTCGAGCGGGAGATGTGGCAGGGAATGCCTCTGTTCCCTGCCACAGAGTGCCGTTCGACGTACTGGCAGAAGCGCGGTACACCGCCGCACGAGAAGCGGGAAGAGAGAAGACAGAGACCATGCGCTACCTGATGACGACCAAGCCCTCCGACGTCGCCCCGGACGAGAACCTCTACGTCGAGATGGCCAGGTTCGTGGAGGAACTGACCGCGTCCGGCGTCCTGTTGGCGACCGGAGGCCTGGAGCCGGGGGGAATCCGGGTGACGTCCGCAGGCGACGAGATCACCGTGACGGACGGACCGTTCGCCGAGGCCAAGGAGGCGGTGGCCGGCTTCGCGCTGGTGGAGGTCCGTTCGAAGGAGGAGGCCGTCGAGCTGGCCCGCCGCTTCCGCCGGATCGTCGGCGACGGCGAGAGCGTGATCCAGCAGGTCTTCGGCCCCTGAGCCGCACGGCTCCGCCGCCGCCACCATCGGCACCCCACCACCCGCCCCGCCCCCGGCTTGCGAGCCGGCCGGGGCGGGTGCTGTGATCATGACCGTGCTGGATGCCCACCGCACGATCGACGCGGTCTGGAAACTCGAGGCGGCCAGGATCGTCGCGGCCCTCGTGCGGATGGTCCACGACGTCGGCCTCGCCGAGGAGCTGGCCCAGGACGCCCTGGTCGCCGCCCTCGAACAGTGGCCCGCCGAGGGCGTCCCCGCCAACCCCGGCGCCTGGCTGACCGCGATCGCCAAACGCCGCGCCGTCGACCACCTCCGGCGCTCGCAGCGCCTCGAACGCAAACAGCAGGAGATCGCCCACGGGCTGGACCGGGGGCAGGGCGGGCAGGAGCCGGAGCCCCAGCACGACGACGTCCTGCGACTGATGCTCCTGTCCTGCCATCCCGTGCTGCCGACCGAGGCGCGGGTCGCGCTGACGCTCCGGCTGCTCGGCGGGCTGACGGCCGAGGAGATCGGCCGGGCGTTCCTGGTCGGCACCGCGACCGTCACCCAGCGGATCGCCGCCGCCAAGCGAACGCTGGCCGAGCGTCGGGTGCCGTTCGAGCTGCCGGACGGGAAGGAGCTGGCCGAGCGGCTCTCCTCCGTGCTGGAGGTCCTCTATCTGATCTTCAACGAGGGGTACTCGGCGACCTCCGGCGACGACCTGATGCGGCCCGGCCTCTGCCACGAGGCCCTGCGCCTGGGCCGGCTGCTCGCCGAACTGGCACCGCAGGAGGCCGAGGTGCACGGGCTGGTGGCGCTGATGGAGATCCAGGCCTCGCGGTCGGCCGCGCGGACCGGGCCGGCCGGCGAACCCGTCCAGCTGCACGAACAGAACCGGGGCCGCTGGGACCAACTGCTCATCCGCCGCGGCTTCACCGCCATGCTGCGCGCCCGCCAGGCCGGCGGCACGCCCGGCCCGTACGTGCTGCAGGCGGCGATCGCCGTCTGCCACGCCCAGGCGCGCACCGCCGAGGACACCGACTGGGCGCAGATCGCGACCCTCTACCGGGCCCTCGCGCACCTGCTGCCGACACCGGTCGTCCGGCTGAACCGCGCGGTCGCGGTCGCCATGGCGGACGGTCCGCAGGCGGGGCTCGGCCTGATCGACGGTCTGCTCCACGACCCGGCGCTGCGCGACTACCACCTGCTCCCGAGCGTCCGGGGAGACCTGCTGGCCCGGCTGGGCCGCGCCGAGGAGGCCCGGGTGGAGTTCCTGCGGGCCGCCGCGCTCACCCGCAACGCCGCCGAGCGCGCCTTCCTGGAACGCCGGGCGGAGGAGCTCGCCGGCCCCGGACCGTCAGGTGTCACCCTCGGAGCGGCGGTCCGGGAGTTCCTCGCCCGCGACGATCTGGACTCCGCGACGGTCCGCTCGTACGGGCAGACGCTGCGGCGCCTGTGTCTGACCCTCGGCGACCTGGTGCCGTTGGCCTCGGTGAGCCCGGAGCAGGTGGCGCGGGTGTTCGCGACGGCGTGGGGGACGGCGGCGGCCAGGACCTGGAACCGGCACCGGGCGGCCGTCCGGTCGTTCGCCGCCTGGGCCGCCCTGGACGCCCCGGACGCCCTGGACGCCCTGGACGCCCTGGACGGCGGGAACGACGGGGGCGACGGGGGCGACGGGGGCGACGGGGGCGACGGGAGCGGTCTGGCCGACCTGAACGACCTGGCGGCGGGCATCGACCGGCGCGCCGAGACCCGGACCGGGCCGCCCGCCATGGCGGCGTCCCAGCTCGAAGCGCTCTGCGGGCGGAGCGACGTGGCGCTGCGCGAGCGGGTGCTGTGGCGGCTCCTGCACGAGTCGGCGGCCCCGGTGACGACCGTCCTGTCGCTGAACGTCGAGGATCTGGACCTGGACGACCGCCGGGCCCGCGCGGGCGGCGCCTGGGTGAACTGGCGCTCCGGGACGGCCCGTCTGCTGCCCGGACTGCTGGCCGGCCGCACCCGCGGCCCGGTCTTCCTCGCCGATCGGCGGCCCGGTCCGGCCCGACGTCCGGCGGAGGCCGACCTGTGCCCGGACACCGGCCGCAGCCGGCTGTCCTACGGGCGGGCCGAATACCTCTTCAAGCAGGCCACCAAGTCCCTGGACCCGGCGGGCCACGGCTACACCCTGCACCGGCTCAAACCGCGCGGCTGACCGCCAGGGGGCATCGCTGCCGCCGCTGCCGTGACCGCGCCCGCCCCGGCGCCGCTCAGCCGGCGATCCAGTCCTCCAGGTGCCGGTGCCGCCCCAGGCCAACGGTCTCGAACTCGTCCGCCCCGGCGCCGCCGCGGGCACCGAGCCGGCGCAGCGCCTGCGAGATCGGCGTGCCCTCGGCCGGGTCGGGGTCGTCCTCGCCGAGGTGCAGGGGCCCGAGGGTGAGCCGGCCGTCCACCCACACCGCCGCGCTCTGGCTGCCCTCGCCGCCGAAGTAGGCGGCCTCCAGATAGGCGATCGGAGCGGACTGGGACCACGCCTCCAGCCGTCGGGCGAGGCCGCCGGGGAAGTAGGCGAACCCTGTCTGCTGGGCGCCGGCGGGCTGGTGCAGGGCCGCGTGCAGCCGGTCCGTCATCGGGATCAGTGCCAGCCCCTGTTCCAGTCGCACGACCCGCGCGACCGGTACCTCCGCAGCCACCACGTTGAGCAGTTCGGCGGTTGCGGCCAGCGCGTTCAGTTCGTATGACATCTCATCATTCTGCGCATCAGGGGCGTCCGGGTCAGGAGATTAATCGAACTGGCTATCCACCGATCTGCGCCGGCGGCGCCACCCGGCCCGGCAGCCGCACGGCCCCGCGCCGGCGTGGCGAAGCGCACACGGCGGGCGGCCGGGTCCGGGCGGGCCCACGACGGGCCGCCCGCCGATGCGGCAGAGTGGGGCGGATGACGAGGACCGCACACCGCCCCACCCCCGAGGAACTGGCCGCCGCGCAGGACACCACCATCGCGGACGTGGCCGCGCCGGGGCTGCGGGTGCTGTTCTGCGGGATCAACCCCGGGCTCTGGTCCGGCGCGACCGGCCGGCACTTCGCCCGGCCGGGCAACCGGTTCTGGCCCGCCCTGTACCGGTCGGGCTTCACCCCCCGGCAGCTCGGGCCGGACGAGCAGCAGGAGCTGCCGGCCTTCGGCCTCGGCATCACCAACGTGGTGGCCCGGACCACCGCCAAGGCCGCCGAGCTGACGCCCGAGGAGTACCGGACCGGCGGCGCGGCGCTGGTCGAACGGGTCGAGCGGCTGAGGCCCCAGGTGCTGGCGGTGCTCGGCATCGGGGCGTACCGGGCCGCGTTCGGCCGCCCGAAGGCGACCGTCGGGCCGCAGCGGCACACCATCGGCGACACCCGGGTCTGGGTGCTGCCCAACCCGAGCGGACTCAACGCGCACTACACCCTGGACGGGATCGCCGCCGAGTTCCGGGCCCTGCGCGCGACGCTCTCCGAACCGGGCGACGCGTAGGCCCCGGAAGCACGGGGCCCGCCGGCCGGCCCGGCGGCCCGTCAGACGAGGCGGCCGCCGCCGTCCACGTGCAGCACGGTCCCGGTGACGTACGGACTGGCCATCGCGAACAGCACCGCCTGGACCAGGTCGTCCACGGTGCCGACCCGGCGGGCCGGGTTGCGCTCGGCGACGCCGCGCAGGAAGGCGTCCTTCTCCGCACCCAGGCCGTCCCAGCTGCCGGTGTCGACGATGCCCGGGGAGACGGCGTTCACCCGGACCGGCGCGATCTCCACGGCCAGCGCCTGCACCAGGAACGCCAGCGCGCCGTTGGTGGTCGCCATCACCGTCCGGCCGGGCGCCGGGCGCCAGGCCGCGACCCCGGAGAAGAAGGTGAACGAGCCGCCGTCGGCCGCCCGCCCGGCGAGGTGCTTGGCCAGCAGCAGCGGGCCGATCACCTTCGCGGCGAAGGCCCGCCGGACGGCCTCCGGGTCGAGCTCGGCCAGCGGGCCGTTGGCCGGCATCGCGGCGGTGGAGACCAGGTGGTCGAAGCCGCCGACCGCCGCGGCCAGCGCGGCGATCGACGCCTCGTCCGCGAGGTCCACCGGGACCACCTCGCCCCGGCCGGCCAGCTCCCCCGCGGTCCACTCCAGCTTCCGCGGGTCGGGGCCGGCCAGTACCAGGTCGGCGCCGGCCGCCGAGGCCGTCATGGCCAGTCGGCGGCCGGTGTGCGAACCGGCGCCGACCACCACGACCCGGCGGCCCTCCAGGGACGGCGGGGCCAGCGGTCGGGAGGGGGACGTGCTCATGGGAATCGACTCCTCGAAGGCGAGCGGATCGGTCACCCCGACCCTCCGCCCACCAGCACCCATGCGTCCAAGGCTTGTTTTCTCCCACTGCCATAACATCTGTGCATGGCCACCCTGCGACAGCTCGAATACCTGGTGACCGTGGTGGACACCGGCTCCTTCACCCGGGCGGCCGAGCAGCTGCACGTCACCCAGCCCGCCCTCTCGCACCAGATCCGCGCCCTCGAACGCAGCGTCGGCGGCCCCCTGCTGGAGCGCCTGCCACGCTCGATCCGGCTCACCCCCACCGGGCGGGCCGTCCTCCCGTACGCGCGCGCCGCCCTCTCCGACGCCGAACGGATGCACTCCGCCGCCGCGCGGGCCGCCGGCCTGGACGAGGGCGAACTCGAACTCGCCACCGTCTACTCGGTCAGCCTCGGCCCGCTGCCCGCGGTACTGCGCAGCTGGCGCGAGCGGCACCCCGGGGTGCGGATCCGGCTGCGCGAGTACCCGCACGCCGCCCGGCTGCAGGCCGCGATGGCGGCCGGCCGCGCCGACCTGGCCGTCGGCCCCGCCCCGGCGGGCTGGGAGGGCCCGGTCCGGGATCTGGGCGTCGAGGAGTTCGTGCTCGTGCTGCCGCCGGGCGAGCCGCCGGCCGGACCCGTGCCGTTCGCGGCGCTCGCCGACCGGGACTGGGTGCACTACGCGCCCGACAACGGGCTCGCCGAGGTCCTGGACCAGGCCTGCGCCCGGGCGGGGTTCCAGCCCCGGGTCGCCGTGCGGACCGAACAGACCGCCGCCGCACCGCTGCTCGCCGCGGCCGGCCTGGGGCCCGCGCTGGTTCCGGCCAACGTCCTCCCGCCGGGCTTCGACGGCCTGGTGGCGCGCCCCGACCCGCCCGTCCGGCGCACCCTCACCGCGTACACCCGCACCCGGCCGGACAGGCTGACCACGGCCTTCGCCGAACTGCTCGCCCAGGAGATCTGCGTGCTGCCCGCCCACCTCCGGCTCCCGGGCTGACCGCCGGCCCGCGGCGCCCCGACGCCCCGGAGTCCGTCAGCGCGTACGGCGGGCCCGGTCCAGGATCCGCAGCGGCGCCAGCAGCCCGTAGCCGACGTCCCGGCGCAGCGCCCGTACCCCGGCCCGCTCCACCGCCGTCAGCTGGTGCGCCATCAGGTCGGTCATCGTCCGGCCCACCCGCCGCAGGCCCGGATCGGCCAGCTCGACCACGTCGGCCGCGGCGTCGAGCGCGGCCCGGGCCCGGGCGCACTGGTCGGACAGCAGGGCCCGCACCGCGGCCCCGTCGCGGCCCCGCTCCAGTTCGGCCCGGGTCACGCCGTGCTCCGTGAGCCGTTCGAGCGGGATGCACAGGCGCCCCGCGGCCAGGTCCCCGGCCAGGTCGGCGAGGAAGTCCACCCGCTGCGCGGCGTCCACGAACCGGCGCCAGCCGGCGGCCTGAGCCGCGTCCGGTCCGCCCCGGTACTGGAGGCCGGTGAAGACCGTCACCCCCGGCCAGGCGTACGTGTCCAGATAGGTCTCGTAGTCCCGTTCGGTGCCGAATCCGGCGAACTGCGCCTCGGCGGTGGCCGCACCGGCCAGGAAGTCGGACACCCAGTGCGTCGGCAGCCCGCGGGCCCGCACGGCGTGCGCGTACGCCCGCAGGACGGGGTCACCGCTGTGCCCCGACTCCAGCGCCTCCTCGACCCTGACGGTCAACTCCCGCAGTCCGGTGACCCGTTGCTCCGGCGAACCGGTCTCGGCAACGTCGTCCACCAGGTTCATGAAGGCCAGGCCGCTCGCCAGGTACGGCACCAGCGGCGGGGCCGCCAGCAGCCTGAGCGCCAGGTACGGCGCCTGCTCGCGCCGCAGCACCCGCCGGGCGGCGGCCGTGTAGTCCGCCCGCCGCGCGCTCCCGGCTATCCCGGCGGCGGTCAGGGTGTTCTGCCAGCTGGGCACGGTGGCCGGGTCTCCTTCGAGGGGCGTCTGATGCCCGCCCACCGTACCCAACCGGGTCGACATCCTGTCCGGCCCGGCCCGGCCCGGCCGACACCGGGCCGCGGCAACGTCATGGCCCGGCGCCGGTGGGCCGTTCACCTACCGGGGAGCGGGAGAGCACGCGAACGTCTGACGGGTCGCCCGGCGGTGCGGACCCGTCCGACCGTCGCCCGGTGCGGGAAGCTGAACCCATGAGTGAGGACGACGCCCACGCCCTGCTGACGGCCGTGCGGGCCGGCGATCTGCCGAGGGCCCGCGAACTGCTGGCGGCAGGCGTGCCCGCCGAGCCCGCCGACGCCGCCGAGACCGACCCGCTGGTCGTCGCGGCCGCCGCGGGCGACGGCCCGATGGCCGCCCTGCTGGTGGAGTACGGCGCCGATCCCGACCGGTCGCCGGCTCTCGCCCGGGCGGCGGAGCGCGGTGCCTACGGGGTGGTGCAGGCCCTGCTCAAGGCCGGGGCCGACCCGGCGGTGCCCGACGCCGACGGCCGGACACCGCTGGAGCACGCCCGCCGGTGGCTGGGCCGCGACCCGGCGGAGGAACTGCGCCGACGGCTCGCGGCGGCGGCACCCGGCACGGTGACGGTGCGCCGCGAGGAGCAGCCGGACGGGACCACCCTGCTGACGGCGGAGCTCGTCCGGGGCACCGAGCTCCTGGCGGCGGCCGAGGTGCAGGACGGCCACGCGGCGGTCGCCTGCCTGCTGGAGGGCGCACTGGGCGTCGAGCCGCCGTTCGAGGAGCTCGCGGCCCGCGCCCTGGCCTGCCCCGGCACCGAGCACCCCGGCTGGTGGGAGCCCGTACGGATGCTGCACACCAGGGGCGGGGAGCCGGCGTTCCGGGGCGCGGAGCGGCTGTGCGGGGGCAGTGCCCGGGAGCGGGAGTTCGGGGCGGACGTCCTCGCCCAGTTCGAGTACGAGTCCCGGGAGCGACCGCACGCCGCGCAGGTGCTGGCGCTGCTGCGGCGGATGGCGGCCGAGGAGCGGGATCCGGACGTGCTGCAGTCGGTGCTGGCCGGGCTCGGCCACCAGCGGAACCCGGCGGCGCTGCCGGAACTGGCCCGGCACGTCCACCACCCCGACCCGCGGGTGCGGCACACCCTCGCCTTCGCTCTGGTCGGGCTGCTCGACCTCGACCATCCCGGGGCGATGGACCCGGTGACGGTGCTGCTCGCCGACCCGGACGAGGGTGTCCGCGACTGGGCCGCCTACGCGCTGGCCTCGGTCGAGGGCGACACCCCGGCCGTCCGGGAGGCCCTGGCCGGGCTGCTCGACGACCCGGCCGACCCCGTCGTCGCCGAGGCCGCCCGCGGCCTGGCCCGCCGCGGCGACCCGCGCGCGGTGGCCCCGCTGCTGCGGCTCCTCGCCGAGAGCGACCCGGCCGGCTACGGCTGGGACATCGCCCTGGAGGCCGCCGAGAACTCGGCGGACCCGCGGCTGCGGGCGGCCGCCCGCACCGCGACCGCCGGCACCTGGGCCGAACTCCGGTCCGACGAGCCGGGCTGACCCGGCGTCACGCCTTCCCGTCCGGCCGCCGGCCCGTGGGGCCCGCGCCTCACCAGCCGGCGAAGCGCTGGTCCGAGTCGACCACCTCACGCCCGAGCGGCATCAGCGAGATCGGGATCATCTTGAGGTTCGCCCAGCCGAACGGGATCCCGATGATCGAGACGAACAGCGGGATGCTGGTCGCGATGTGCGCGAGCGCCAGCCACCAGCCGGCGAACACCAGCCAGATCACGTTGCCGATGCAGGATGCCGCCCCGGCGTCCGCCCGCACCACCGTCGTCCGGCCGAACGGCCACAGGACGTACCCGGCGATGCGAAAAGAAGCAATTCCAAATGGAATTGTAATAATTAGAATGAAGCAGATAATTCCGGCAATTGCATACGCGATGGCCATCCAGATACCGCAGAAGATCAGCCACAGGACGTTCAGGATGCCTTGGATCACCGTCATGAGAACAGCCTCCCACCAGTAGCGGCCGCTCGCCCGCGACCACGCCCGGCCGGGCCGCCGTCCACGTGGGACGGCGAGGTGCGCGGCGGCCGCACGGGCAAGCGCTCCCCGGGAGTGTTCCCCTCGACGGCCGCGGCCAATGACGACGACCGCATCCGCCGCCCTCCGCGCCGGACGGTGTGCCGAGCGGGCGCGGCCGCACGGCCGGCGGGCGGACGGCGCCGCGGTTCAGGGCGCGGGCGCCTTCTCCAGGCTGATCGCGGGCGGCTCGTCGGCGGGGCCGGCGCGCAGGCCGCGGATCCGTTCCTGGAGCCGGATCGAGGTGTCCCGCAGCCGCTGCGCGCGGTCGGCCCGGACGCCGAGGTCCGCCGGGGCCACCTCCACCACCGGCACGCCGTGCGCCTTGGCCGTCGCGATCAGGCTCTCGGCGGCCTGCGGGGCCGCGGCCAGGGCGGCGGCGGCGAACAGCCCGCCGGAGAGCTGCTTCGGACGGCCCAGCAGGTTCTTGTGGACGAGCTCGCAGGGCAGGCCGCGGTCCTCCCGCTCGGCCGCCTCGATCGCGGCCTGGACCAGGGTGAGCAGGCCCTCCGCCAGCCTGGTCACCACCCACTTGCGGCCGGGAACCGGCGGCAGGAGGTCCAGGATCCGGTCGACCTCCTTGTCGACCACGACGTCCGGCAGCAGGTCTGCGGTGCTGTGCAGCCGGAGCTCCAGCACCTTGTCCCAGGCGACCTCCGAACCGTCGAAGCCGACCGTCTCCGGGCCGATCACCACCTGGCCGAGGTCGTCCAGCAGGTGCAGCAGCCGGACGGCGGGCGAGGGGACCTTCGGGTGGCTGCCGATCAGCGCGGCGATCGAGACCTCCCACGGCTCGACGGCCGGCGCCTGCGGTGGCGGCACCGCGGCCAGCGCCCGCCGGGCCCAGTCGCCCTCCCCCGCCTTGGCCCGGACGCTCCGCCCCGCCTGTGCGGCGCTGCCGAACACCCCCGTCGCCTTCCGCCCGAGCTCCTGCGCCGTGTCGCGCACGCCCATGGCCACTCCCCCCGTCCGACCCTCCGTTCCCGCCAGCGTACGGGTGACGGCTATTTCCCGTCCGTCGCCTCGCGGGCGCTGGCGGCGGCCCGTTCGAGCAGGACGGCGCGCTCGCGGGCGTTGCGGGTGAGCGCGGCGGCCCGTTCGAACTCGGCGACGGCCTCGGCGTGCCGACCGAGCCGGGCCAGCAGGTCGCCGCGGACGCCGGGCAGCAGGTGGTAGCCCTGCAGCGAGGGTTCGCCGACGAGCCGGTCGGCCAGTTCAAGGCCGGTGGCGGGGCCGAAGGCCATCCCCAGCGCCACCGCGCGGTTCAGCTCCACCACCGGGGAGGGTGCGCGCTCGGCGAGCGCGGTGTAGAGCGCGGAGATCCGGACCCAGTCGGTGTCCTCGGGGGTGCGGGCCCGGGCGTGGCAGGCGGCGATGGCGGCCTGCAGGGTGTACGGGCCGGGCGGGGTGGCCAGTCCCCAGGCCCGGTCGAGGGCGGCCAGGCCGCGGTGGATGAGCAGTTGGTCCCAGCGCCGCCGGTCCTGGTCGAGCAGCAGGACGGGTGCGCCGTCCGGGCCGGTCCGGGCCGCCGAGCGGGAGGCCTGGAGTTCCATCAGGCCGACCAGGCCGTGCACCTCGGCCGAGTCGCCCATCAGGCCGGCAAGCACCCGGCCGAGCCGCATCGCCTCCTCGCAGAGCGCCGGCCGCATCCAGTCGTCGCCGGCGGTGGCCGCGTAGCCCTCGTTGAAGACCAGGTAGATCACCTCCAGGACGGAGGCGAGCCGGACGGCCAGTTCGGCGCCCTCCGGGACCTCGTACGGCACCTCGGCCCGGGCCAGCGTGCGCTTCGCCCGGACGATGCGCTGCGCGACGGTGGCCTCGGAGGTGAGGAAGGCGCGGGCGATCTCGTCCGTCCGCAGGCCGCCGATCACCCGGAGGGTCAGCGCGGTGCGGGCCTCGGTGGAGAGCACCGGGTGGCAGGCGGTGAAGACCAGCCGCAGCAGGTCGTCCTCGATGGCTTCGCCGAGCGCCGCGGCCGGATCCTCGGTGCCCGTCTGCTGCCCGGTCTCCAGTTCCTGGCCGACCTGGGCGAGCTTGCGCGCGTAGCTCCGCTCGCGGCGGATCAGGTCGATCGCCCGGTGCTTGGCGGTGGCCGTCAGCCAGGCGCCCGGGTTGGCCGGGACGCCGGCCTCGGGCCACTGCTCCAGGGCGGCGACCAGGGCGTCCTGGGCGAGTTCCTCGGCGGTGCCGAAGTCGCCGACCAGGCGGGTGAGCGCGGCCGTGATGCGGGCGGACTCGATGCGCCAGATGGCGTCGACCGCCCGGTCGGCGGCGCTGCGGTCGGCAGGCGGTGCGGGGGGACCGGATGCGGGGGGACCGGATGCGGGGCGGTCGGCTGCGGGGGTGTCCGAGGCTGTCACAGCCCCTCATCAGAGCAGTTTCCGGCCCCGGACACCCGTGGAAACGCGGTCAGCCCCGGATCGGCCGCTGGTTGGCCTCGCGCCAGGCCTGCTCCTTCTCCAGCGTTTCGGCGGAGACGGCGTCGGCCGGGAAGTCGGAGGCCTCGAAGATCGGCCGGACCTCCAGCGTCTCGCCGTCGCGGAACGGCACCCGGGAGGCCCACTCGATGGCCTCCTCGCGCGAACTGACCTCGATCACCCAGTAGCCGGCCAGCAGTTCCTTGGTCTCGGCGAACGGGCCGTCGGTGACGGTGGGCTTGCCGCTGCCGGAGAACGTCAGCCGCACGCCCTTGGAGCTGGGGTGCAGGCCGTCGCCGGCGAGCATGACGCCCGCCTTGATCAGTTCCTCGTTGTACCGGCCCATCTCGGCGATCTCCTCGGAGGTCGGCAGCACGCCGGCCTCGGAGTCGGCGTTGGCCTTGACCAGCATCATGAATCGCATCGTCTGCTCCCTCGTCCTGGGCCCGGTGGGCCCGCTCGGTGCCTTCACCCCGTACGTCGAACGGGCGGTGGCCGGTTCGACAGGCGGTCGAAGATTTTTCCCAGGTCCTCCCCGGCGCCTACTTCTGCTCCGGCGCCGCCGGCTCGCCCGTGTTCTGCAGCCGGTCGAGCTCCGCGATCGCCGGGTGGTGGAGGTCGAAGGCCGGGCACTCCGAGCGGATCCGCGGCAGGGTGACGAAGTTGTGCCGGGGCGGCGGGCAGGAGGTCGCCCACTCCAGCGAGCGGCCGTAGCCCCAGGGGTCGTCGCCCTCGACCCTGGCGCCGCTGCGGCGGGTCAGCCAGACGTTGTACAGGAACGGGAGGGTGGACAGGCCCAGCAGGAACGAGCCGATGGTGGAGACCGTGTTGAGCGTGGTGAAGCCGTCCGAGGCCAGGTAGTCGGCGTAGCGGCGGGGCATGCCCTCGGCACCGAGCCAGTGCTGGACCAGGAACGTGAGGTGGAAGCCGACGAAGAGCGTCCAGAAGTGGATCGCGCCGACGCGCTCGTCCAGCATCCGGCCGGTCATCTTGGGCCACCAGAAGTAGAAGCCGGCGAACATCGCGAAGACCACCGTGCCGAACACCACGTAGTGGAAGTGGGCCACCACGAAGTAGCTGTCCGAGACGTGGAAGTCGATCGGCGGCGAGGCCAGCAGCACCCCGGTGAGCCCGCCGAAGAGGAAGGTGACCAGGAAGCCGATGCTCCACAGCATCGGCGTCTCGAAGCTGAGCGAGCCGCGCCACATGGTGCCGATCCAGTTGAAGAACTTCACCCCGGTCGGGACGGCGATGAGCAGCGTCATGATCGAGAAGAACGGCAGCAGCACCTGCCCGGTGACGAACATGTGGTGCGCCCAGACCGTCACCGAGAGCCCGGTGATCGCGATGGTGGCGGCGATCAGGCCGGTGTAGCCGAAGATCGGTTTGCGGCTGAAGACCGGGATGATCTCGGTGATGATGCCGAAGAACGGCAGCGCGATGATGTAGACCTCGGGGTGGCCGAAGAACCAGAACAGGTGCTGCCAGAGCATCGTCCCGCCGTTGACCGGGTCGAAGACGTGCGCGCCGAACTTCCGGTCCGCCTCCAGGGCGAGCAGCGCGGCGGCCAGGACGGGGAAGGCGAAGAGCACCAGGATGCTGGTGAAGAGGATGTTCCAGACGAAGATCGACATCCGGAACATCGTCATGCCGGGCGCCCGCAGGCAGACGATGGTGGTGATGAAGTTGACCGAGCCGAGGATCGTCCCGAAGCCGGAGAACGCCAGCCCCATGATCCACATGTCGCCGCCGACGCCGGGCGAGTGCAGGGCACCGGACAGCGGGGTGTAGGCGAACCAGCCGAAGTCCGCGGCGCCGTCCGGGGTCAGGAAGCCGCCGACGGCGATCAGCGAGCCGAACAGGTAGAACCAGTACGCCAGCGCGTTCAGCCGGGGGAAGGCCACGTCGGGCGCGCCGATCTGCAGCGGCATGAACCAGTTGGCGAAGCCCGCGAACAGCGGCGTCGCGAACATCAGCAGCATGATCGTGCCGTGCATCGTGAACGCCTGGTTGAACTGCTCGTTCGTGACGATCTGGGTGCCCGGCCGGGCCAGTTCGGCCCGCATCACCATCGCCAGCACCCCGCCGACCAGGAAGAACGCGAACGAGGTGACCATGTACAGGGTGCCGATCTGCTTGTGATCGGTCGTGGTCAGCCAGACGGCGAGGGCCCGGCCCCGGCGGGCCCTGCGGACGGCGCGCCGGCGGGCGCGCTGGGTCGGAGGGCGGGACGGGGAGCTCAGGTCCTCCTGGGGCAGAAACGTCACGGCGGCGCACCTTCCGCGCCCGGCCCGGGCCGGGGTGCTCGACGGCTGATCCCGCAAGCACTACCAGCCGCCGTACGGGGATGCCCGGGACGCGCCGGGCCCGCCCCGTCCGGTACCCCGGGAAGCGCAACCGGCCGTCGGGCGTGCCCCGGGGATCGCCGGACCGGGCCTCGTCCGGCGAGGGCCTAACGCCCCGCCAGCTTCTCCAGCCGGGCGATCCGCTCCCGCATCGGCGGGTGGGTGGAGAACAGCCGGGCCCCGAACTCCCCGGGCCGGAACGGGTTGGCGATCATCATGTGACTGGCCGTCTGGATCTGCGGCTCGGGCGGCAGCGGGAGCCGCCGGGTGCCGGCGTCGAGCTTGCGCAGGGCGCTGGCGAGGGCCAGCGGATCCCCGGTGATCCGGGCACCGTCGGCATCGGCCTGGTACTCGCGGGAGCGGCTGACGGCCAGCTGGATCAGCCCGGCCGCGAGCGGCCCGAGGATCATGATCAGCAGCATCCCGAACAGGCCGGGCCCGTCGTCGTCCTCGCTGCGGCCGAACGGGATCAGCCAGGCGAAGTTGACCAGGAACATCACCACCGAGGCGAGCGCGCCCGCCACCGAGGAGATCAGGATGTCGCGGTTGTAGACGTGGCTCAGCTCGTGCCCGAGCACCCCGCGCAGCTCGCGGTCGTCCAGCAGCTGCAGGATGCCGTCGGTGCAGCAGACCGCCGCGTTGCGCGGGTTGCGGCCGGTCGCGAAGGCGTTCGGCGCCGGGGTGGGCGAGATGTACAGCCGGGGCATCGGCTGGCGGGCCGCGGTGGAGAGCTCGCGGACGATCCGGTACAGCTGCGGAGCCTCGATCTCGCTCACCGGACGGGCCCGCATGGCCCGCAGGGCGAGTCGGTCGCTGTTCCAGTAGGCGTACGCGTTGGTGCCGATCGCGACCAGCAGGGCCACCAGGAGGCCGGTACGGCCGAAGAAGCTGCCGATCACCAGGATCAGCGCCGACAGCCCGCCGAGTAGTACAGCCGTCCTCAACCCGTTGTGCCCGCGGTGCACGCCAGACCCTCCAAATGGTGCGCGAGGGAGCCGTCCGTCCATCCCTCTGCCCAGCTCAACGGCAGGGCGGGCCGGGTTCGTTCCCTTGTGCACCGGACGCTACCGGCCGCCGTGCGGCCCGGCAGGTCAGAACAGGCTGCCGGAGACCACCTGGAGGACGAGCTGCGGGGCGAGGGACAGCACGGCCGCGCCGACGGCGGTCAGGCCGAGGGTGGCGGCCAGCGGGCCGGGCACCCGGGGCGCCGCGGGCGACCCCTCGGCGGGGGCGAACAGCTTCGCCGTCCACAGCAGGTAGTAGTAGAGCGCGATCGCCACGTTGGCGGCCATCACCACGGCCAGCCAGCCGAGCCCGGCGTCGACGGCGGCCCGGAAGACCACCACCTTGCCGAACAGGCCGATCACGCCCGGCGGCAGGCCCGCCAGGCAGAGCAGGAAGAAGGCCAGCGCGAGGGCGCTCCAGCGGTGCCGGGTGAACAGGCCGCGATGGTCGTCCAGCCGGGTGGCGCCGGAGCGCTGGACGACCGCGACCACGCCGAAGGCGCCCAGATTGACCAGGCCGTAGATCAGCGCGTACGCGACGGTCGCGCCGAGCGGCTCGCCCGAACCCGCGTAGCCGGCGGCGGCCA
Organism: Kitasatospora sp. NBC_00374; assembly: GCF_041434935.1. Classification (NCBI taxonomy): domain Bacteria; kingdom Bacillati; phylum Actinomycetota; class Actinomycetes; order Kitasatosporales; family Streptomycetaceae; genus Kitasatospora; species Kitasatospora sp. NBC_00374. Next base: position 3,857,780 of record NZ_CP107964.1, read on the forward strand.
CCGGGACGAGCAGGTAGCCGGCCTGACCGACCGAGGACCAGGCGAGCAGCCGTACCGCGCTGTGCTCGGTGCCGGAGCGCTGGCGCAGCGCGCCGGCGTTGCCGACCGTCATGGTCAGCGCGGCGAGCACGGCGAGGGCCAGCCCCCAGGTGTGCCCGTACGGGCGGAACGCCACGGTGGTGACCAGCGCGAGGCCGGACAGACCGGAGGCCTTGCCGACCACCGAGAGGTAGCCGGCCACCGGCAGCGGGGCGCCGGTGTAGGTGTCGGGCACCCAGAAGTGGAACGGGACGGCGGCGACCTTGAACACGAAACCGACCAGGGTGAGCACGGCACCGGCCTCGGCCAGCGGCTTGAGCTGTGCGGGCGCGTGCAGCAGGCCGTCCGCGATCGTGGCGAGGTGGACGGAGCCGGTCGCGGCGTAGACGAAGCTGACGCCGAGCAGCATCACGGCGGTGGCGGTGACCGAGGACAGGAAGAACTTGAGCGCGCTCTCGGCGCCGCGGCCGTCGCGGCGCAGGCCGACCAGGGCGAAGGCGGGCAGCGAGGCCACCTCCAGGGCGATGATCAGCGTCGCCAGGTCGCGGGAGGCGGGCAGCAGGGCGGCGCCGCTCGCGCTGGACAGCAGCAGGAACCAGTACTCGCCGCCGGGCAGCTTCTCCTCGTCCACGGTGTGCAGCGACAGCAGCGCGGCGATCAGCGCGCCGCCGAGCGCGAGCAGCTGGAAGGCCAGCGCGAAGTGGTCGGCCACGTAGGAGCAGGCGCCCGCGCCCTGCAGGCAGAAGGTCGACCGGGTCTCTCCCCGGGTCAGCGGGAGCAGCGCGGCGAGCGCCAGCACCAGCCCGCCGACGGAGGCCCAGCCGAGGGCCTTCCTGCTGCGCTCGGGCAGCAGGAGGTCGGCCAGCAGCACGGCCAGCGCTGCCAGGGCCGCGACCAGCGGGGGCGCGACGGCCACCCAGTCGACGGACTGGATCAGGCGGCCCGGGTCGGTGACGGCGAGTGAGCTCATGGCGGGCTGCCCCAGGAGATGAGTGCCGGGCGGGGTGCTGAGCACGGGTCAGCCACCCCCGAGGAGGTTCTTGACGGCCGGGTCGGACAGGCTGAGCAGCAGGGCGGGCCACAGGCCCGCGACCACGGTGAGCGCGGCCAGCGGCGTCCAGCTGACGGCCTCGTAGCGCTGCAGGTCGGGCAGGTCGGCGACGAGGGCCGGCTGCTTCGGGTCGCCCATGCAGACCCGCTTGACCACGACCAGCAGGTAGGCGGCGGTGAGCAGGGTGCCGAGGCCGGCCAGCACCAGGTAGGTCAGGAAGGCGGGGCGGGACAGCCCGGCGGCCGGGTCGAAGGCGCCGAACATGGCGAGCAGTTCGCCCCAGAAGCCGGCCAGTCCCGGCAGGCCCAGGCTGGCGACGGCGGCGAAGGCGAGCAGGGCGCCGATCCGCGGTGCCCGCCCGTACAGCGCCGCGCCGGTGGCCCCGGCCAGGGTGTCGAGGTCGGCCGTGCCGTAGCGGTCCTTGACCGCGCCGACCAGGAAGAACAGCAGGCCGGTGATGAGGCCGTGGGCGATGTTGGCGAACAGCGCGCCGTTGACGCCGGCCGGGGTGAGCGAGGCGATGCCCAGCAGGACGAAGCCCATGTGGCCGACCGAGGAGAAGGCGATCAGCCGCTTGAGGTCGCCCTTGGCGCCCGGGCGGGCCAGCGCGAGGCAGGCCAGCGAGCCGTAGACGATGCCGACGGCGGCGAACGCCCCCAGGTACGGGGCGAAGGTGGTCGCGCCCTCCGGCACGATCGGCAGCAGGACCCGGACCAGGCCGTAGGTGCCCATCTTGAGCAGCACGCCGGCGAGCAGCACCGAGCCGACCGTGGGCGCGGCCGTGTGCGCGTCCGGCAGCCAGCTGTGCAGCGGCCAGGCGGGCGCCTTGACGGCCAGGCCGACCAGGACGGCGAGCGCGGCGACCACCTGGGTGGTGTGGCTGAGGCCGCGGCCGTGCGCCTCGGCGAGCGCGGTCATGTCGAAGGTCCCGGCGTCGAGACCGATCAGCAGGAAGCCGAGCAGCATCACGGCCGAGCCGAGCAGGGTGTAGAGGATGAAGCGGTTGGCCGCCGGCACCTTGCGTCCGCTGCCCCAGCGGGCGATCAGGAAGTACATCGGGATCAGCACGATCTCGAAGGCCAGGAAGAACAGCACCAGGTCCAGCACCGCGAAGGTGGCGAGCATGCCGACCTCCAGCAGGAGCAGCAGCCCGGTGAAGGCGCGGGCGCTCGGGACGCCGTCGCCGCTCGGCAGCCGCTTGGTGGAGTACACCGCGCAGAGCAGGGTGAGCAGCGCGGTGAGCACGATCAGCGGCAGTGAGATGCCGTCGACGCCGAGGTGGAGGCGGACGCCGATGGCGGGGATCCAGGCGACGTCGGTGACGGCCTGCATCCGGCCCGGCTCGTCGTGGTCGAAGCCGGCCGCCAGGGCGACGGTGAGGGCCAGCACCGCGCCGGTGACGCCGACGCCGAGCCACAGCGCGCGCCGGTCGGCGGTCCGCGGGTCGCGGCCGAGCGGGGCCAGGGTGGCGGCGGCGCCGAGCAGCGGCAGCACCAGGAGGGCGATGAGGACTGCGTTCATCGGGTGCTCCAGATTCGTCCTGCGGGCCGGCGGGGTGTGCGGTGAGGGGTCATGAGCCGACCGCCACCAGGACGGCGAGCAGGACGGCCCCGGCGAGCAGGGCGCTCAGGTAGGTCTGGGCGTTGCCCGTCTGGGTCCGGCGGACCAGCCACCCGAGCAGGTTGGCGCCGTTTCCCGCACCCCGGACGTAGGTCTCGACGACCTCGCGGTCCAGGAAGCGGACGAGCCGGGCGGCGGCGGCCGTCGGGCGGACGAACAGCGCGCTGTACAGCCGGTCGACGCCGAAGCCGTGCTGCGCGGGCCCGTGGAGCGGGCCGAGCAGGATGCGCCCGGGGTCGGCGGGCAGGGCCTCGACGGCCGGCGGGCCGGCCTGCTCGGGCACCCGTTCGGCGCCCGCCGGGCGGACGGCCGCGCGGGCGGTGGCGGAGCGCCAGGCGGCGTACGCGATCAGGATGCCCGCGACGGCCAGGCCGGTGCCGATCACGGCGGTGGCGGTGGAGGGCCGCAGCGAGCCGCCGTCCAGCAGTTCGGGCAGCCAGTCGGTGCGCAGGCTCGTGATGCCGAAGGCCATGGTCGGGACGGCCAGCACCCACAGCGGCCAGCGCATCGCGGGCGGCTCGGCCTGGCCCGGGTCGGCCTCGTCCGGCTCGGGCGAGTACGGCGCGCCGGGCTCGGGGGCCGTGGCCGCGCCGGGGACGTCCTTGCCGTGGAAGGCGACCAGCCACATCCGGGTGGCGTAGGCGGCGGTGAGCACCGCGGTGAGTCCGGCCGAGAGCAGCACGATCCAGCCGGCCGCCGCGGGCACCGCCGAGGCGGGGGCCAGGCCGTTGGTGAGCGCCTCGCCGGTGGCGGCGTGCTCGGCGGCGGTGAACACCGCCTCCTTGCTGAAGAAGCCGGAGAACGGCGGCAGGCCGACCAGGGCGACCAGGGCGATGCCCATCGTCCAGTAGGCGTCCGGGACGCGGGCGCGCAGGCCGGACATCCGGGACATCGCGGAGATGGAGTTGGTGTGCGCGGCGTGGATCACCACACCGGCGGCCAGGAACAGCAGCGCCTTGAAGGCGCCGTGGCTGACCAGGTGGAAGACGGCGGCCTCACGGTCGCCGGAGGCCAGCGCGCCGGCCATGTAGCCGAGCTGGCCGACGGTGGAGTAGGCGAGCACCCGCTTGAGGTCGTCCTGGGCCAGGGCGCACAGCGCCGAGCCGACCATGGTGACGGCCGCCATCACCGACAGCACCACGAGGGCGGCGCCGGAGAGCAGGAAGACCGGCATCAGCCGGGCCACCAGGTAGATGCCGGCGGCGACCATGGTCGCCGCGTGGATCAGCGCGGAGACCGGCGTCGGGCCGGCCATCGCGTCCGGGAGCCAGGTGTGCAACGGGAACTGCGCGCTCTTGCCGGCCACCCCGGCGAGCAGCAGCAGGGCGGTCAGGGTGGGGTGGCCGAGCCGGCCCTCGCCGGCGGCGGTCAGCACCCCGTCGATCCGGAAGGTCCCGGCGTCGGCGCCCAGCAGGAAGATGCCGAACAGGAACGGCACGTCGCCGAGCTTGGTGACCAGGAAGGCCTTCAGCGAGGCGGAGCGGGCGTCCGCGGTCTCCCAGTGGTGGCCGATCAGGAAGTACGAGCAGATGCCCATGATCTCCCAGCCGACCAGCAGCACGATCAGGTCGCCGGAGTACACCACCAGGAACATCGCGGCGGTGAACAGCGAGACCAGCGCCGCGTACGAGGGGTAGCGCGGGTCGTCCTTGAGGTAGGCGGTCGAGTAGACCTGCACGCAGGTGGCGACCAGGCCGACCAGGACGGAGATCAGCGAGCTGTAGCCGTCCAGGTGGAAGGCGAGCCAGATGTCCGGGCCGCCGGTCGGGGTGAGCCGGGTGGCGACGTCGAGGCTCTGGCCGGTGCCCAGCTGGAGTGCGACCACCAGGGCGAGCACGGCGGACGCGGCGACCGGCAGGATCGCCAGCGGCCGGGCGAAGCCGGGGGCGCGGCGGCCGGTGGCGAGGGTCGCGACCGCGCCGAGCGCGGGCAGCACGGGGACGAGGACGGGCAGCGCGAGGTTCATGCGGCGGGCTGGCCCTTCAGCTCGGCTCCGGCGGGCTGTGCGGCGTCCTCGGCCGGGTCGCCGAGCGCGGTGATCCGGTCGACGTCGGCGGTGCCCCTGGTCCGGAAGACCAGCAGCACGATGGCCAGGCCCAGGCCGATCTCGGCGGCGGCGATGGTGATGGTGAACAGGGTCAGCGCCTGTCCGGCGTGCAGGGTGTCGCGCAGCCAGGCGTCGAAGGCGACCAGGTTGAGGTTGACGGCGTTGAGCATCAGCTCCACCGACATCAGCACCAGGACGACGTTCCGCCGGGCGAGCACGCCGTACACGCCGACGCTGAACAGCAGCGCGGCGAGGACGGCAGGGTAGGCGAGATGCATCGGTGGTCAGCGCTCCTGCGTCGGGGCGGTGGACGAGGCGGGGCGGCCCACGGCCTTGCCGGCCCGGAGCCTGCCGTCGCGGGGCTTGGGCACTCGGCCCTTACCGGTCCGGGACAGCACGATCGCGCCGACCAGGGCGGCCAGCAGCAGGACGGAGAGCGCCTCGAAGGGCAGCACCCAGTGCCGGAACAGGCTCTCGCCGGTGGCCCGGGTGGAGCCGCCGCCCGTCGAGAGGTCGACCCAGGCGGAGCGGAAGGCGTCCGTCACCAGGGTGACCAGGGTGGCGGCCGCGGCGAGCGCGACCCCGAGGGCGACCCAGCGGTTGCCCGAGTCGGCGTCCGGCGAGCGGCCGATCGGCGCCCTGGTCAGCATCAGGCCGAAGAGCACCAGCACCACGACCGAGCCGAGGTAGATCAGCACCTGGACCCAGGCGATGAACTCGGCGGTCAGCAGCAGGAACTCGATCGCCAGCCCGCCGAGCGCCACCACCAGCCACAGCGCGGCGTGCACCAGCTGCCGGGTGGTCACCGAGATCACCGCGGCGCCGAGCACCACCAGCCCGACCAGCAGGAAGACGATCTCGACACCGGTCGGGGAGAGGAAGGAGCGCGCGGCCGGATCCAGCGATCCGGCGGCGGCGAGCAGACGGCCGGTCACTGCTGGTCCCCTTCCGACGCGCCCGCCTCGGCCTCGGGCTCGGCGGCCGCAGCGGCGGCGGCGGCGAGCTTGTCGGCGGCCTTGTGCGCCATGCCGATCTCCTTGGGCTCCTCGGCCCCCGGGTCGTGCGCGGGCGGCGGCGGGACGGTCCACATCCACTCGCGGAGCCGGTCCCGCTCGTGGGTCAGTTCCAGGATGTCGGTCTCCGCGTACTCGAACTCCGGCGACCAGAACAGCGCGTCGAACGGGCACACCTCGATGCAGATCCCGCAGTACATGCAGAGCGAGAAGTCGATCGCGAACCGGTCGAGCACGTTGCGGGTCCGGGCCCGGGCGTTCGGGTCGGCGGCCGGCAGCGTCTCCTTGTGGGAGTCGATGTAGATGCACCAGTCGGGGCACTCACGGGCGCAGAGCATGCAGACGGTGCAGTTCTCCTCCAGCAGCGCGATGACGCCGCGGGTGCGCGGCGGCAGGTCGGGCTGCACGTCGGGGTACTGCGCGGTGACGGTCTTCTTCGTCATCGTCCGCAGTGTCACGGCCAGGCCCTTGGCCAGGCCACTTCCTGGAATCCGCATCAGGAGATCGCCACCTTGATGATGCCGGTGAGGGCCAGCTGGAGGAGCGCGAGCGGGATCAGCCCGGTCCACGCGAACTTCATCAGCTGGTCCTCGCGCAGCCGGGGGTAGGTGACCCGGAGCCAGATCACCACGAAGGCCAGCGCGAAGGTCTTGAGCAGCGTCCACAGCCAGCCCAGGCTGTCGGACCACGGGCCGTGCCAGCCGCCGAGGAAGAGCACGGCCGTCAGCGCGGAGACCACCAGGATGCCCGCGTACTCGGCGAGCAGGAAGAGCGCGAAGCGCAGGCCGGTGTACTCGGTGTACGCGCCGAAGATGATCTCGGAGTCGGCCACCGGCATGTCGAACGGCGGTCGCTGCAGCTCGGCCAGGCCGGCCGTGAAGAACACGAAGGCGCCGATCGCCTGCCACGGCAGCCACCACCAGTGGAACTCGTCCACGATGCCGGTGAGCGAGACCGTGCCCGCCGCCATCGCCACCGAGGCCGCGGCCAGCAGCATCGGCAGCTCGTACGACATCAGCTGGGCCGCCGTGCGCAGGCCGCCGAGCAGCGAGAACTTGTTCGCCGAGGCCCATCCGGCCATCAGCGAGCCGAGCACGCCGATCCCCATCACGGCCAGGACGAAGAACAGCCCGGCGTCCACGGCCTGGCCGACCAGCCCGTCGGGGCCGATCGGGATCGCCAGCAGCACCACCAGGTACGGCAGCAGCGCGACGGCCGGGGCCAGCTGGAAGACCTTGCGGTCCGCGCCGGCCGGGACGATGTCCTCCTTCTGCGCGAACTTCACACCGTCGGCGACCAGCTGCGCCCAGCCGTGGAAGCCACCGGCGTACATCGGGCCGAGGCGGCCCTGCATGTGCGCCATCGCCTTGTGCTCGGTCTGGCCGATCACCAGCGGGATGGTAAGGAAGGCCACCAGGGTGCCGAGGCAGCGCAGCAGCGTGTCGATCAGGCTCACGCGCTGTCTCCGTTCCGGTCCGGCGTCTCGGGGGTTGCGGGTGTCTGCGGCGCCTCGGGCCCGGCCTCGGGCTCGGCTTTCGGCTCCGGTTCCGGTGACGGCTTCGGCGCGCTCCCGGGCTCCGGTGCCGGCTCCGGCTCGGCCGGCCCGTGGGCCGGGACGGGCGAGTGCCAGGGGGCGTCGGAGGACTGGGTGCGGGCGGTCCCCGCCGGGCGGTCCGCGGCCGGCGCGGCCTCGGCGCCCGGCGCGCCGCCGTCCGCGGCCTGGCTGGTGGAGCCCTCGCTCACACTCCTGGTGCGGCGCGGCCGGTCGGCCCGGACCTCCGGGGCGGCCGGGGCCGCCTCGGGAGCCTCGGCGGCGGGGGCCTGCGTCTGGCTGACCGAGCCCGCGTCGACGCTGCGGGCCCGGCGCGGCCGGACCTCGCCCGCCTCGGCTCCCGCCGCGGCGGCACGCGGGGTACGGGCGGCGGCGCCCGCACGGGCACCGCGGGCCGGGCGCTCGGCGACCGGCGGCAGGGTGCCCTTGAGCGGCCCCCACTCGTTCGGGTCGGGGACGCCCGGCGGCTGCATCTTGCGGCGGGCGGGCCCGTCGCCCTCGGACTCGCCGGGCTCCTTGGCGCCGGGCCAGGCCTTGGCGACCCGGGCCGCCAGGACGAAGTCCTTGCGCAGCGGGTGGCCCTCGAAGCCGTCCGGGAGCAGCAGGGTGATCAGGTGCGGGTGTCCGGCGAACCCGATGCCGAACATCTCGTGGGTCTCGCGCTCGTGCCAGCCGGCGCCCGCGAAGACCTCGACGGCGGTCGGCAGGACGGCCTTGTCGCGCGGGATCCGGGTGCGCAGCAGCAGGTGGCGGACGGTCGGCTCGCCGAGCGCGGCCAGGTGCGCCGACACGGAGTAGCCCTCGGCGAGCTCGTCGACGGCGCTCAGCCAGTCGAAGTAGCTCAGGCCCAGGGTGTCCCGGGCCTCGGTGAGCGCCTCGATCCAGTGCTCGGCCGGCACGTCGACGGTCAGCAGTTGGTACGCCTCGGTGGCGGTCGCCCACGGGCCGATCGCGGCGGCGGTCTCCTCGGGGGTGCGGGTCACTGGGCCGCCTCCCCGGGGCCGGCCACCAGCGGGCGGCGCAGGGCTGCCGCGGGGGCGGCGTAGCGCTCCGGCAGCGACTCCGCGGCGATCTTCTCCTGGAGCTTGAGGATGCCCTGGAGCAGCGCCTCGGGCCGCGGCGGGCAGCCGGGCACGTAGACGTCGACCGGGATGATCTGGTCGACGCCCTTGGTGACGGAGTAGGAGTCCCAGTAGGGACCGCCGGAGTTGGAGCAGGCGCCGAAGGAGATCACGTACTTGGGCTCGGGCATCTGCTCGTACAGGCGCTTGACGGCCGGGGCCATCTTGTCCGTGACGGTGCCCGAGACGATCATCAGGTCGGCCTGGCGGGGGCCGGGCGCGAACGGGATGACGCCCATCCGGATGAAGTCGTGCTTGGCCATCGAGGCGGCGATGAACTCGATCGCGCAGCAGGCCAGGCCGAAGTTGAAGCACCAGAGGCTGTAGCGGCGGCCCCAGTTGAGCACCACCTTGACCGGGTCCGGAGCGAGCCGGGCCAGCGGGCCGAGGCGGCGCTGCTCGACGGCCGCGCCGGGGCGCGACGGGTCGGGGATCCCCAGCGGAACGGGCCCGTCGGCACCGTGCGAGTGGGTCACGTCCATTCCAGAACGCCCTTCCTCCAGGCGTAGAGCAGCCCGACCGCGAGGAAGCCGATGAAGACGAACATCTCCACCAGCGTGGCCACGCCGTATCCCGCGGCGGCGAAGACCGTCGCCCACGGGAACAGGTAGATCGCGTCGACCGCGAAGATCACGTACAGGAACGCATAGACGTAGTAGCGGACCTGGGTGTGCGCCCAGCCCTCGCCGACGGGGTCGACGCCGCACTCGTAGGTCAGCATCTTCTCCGGCGAGTACACGACCGGCCGGAGCAGGCGGTTGGCGGTGAACGCCACCGCGACGAAGAGCACGCCGATGACCGCCAGCAGGCCTACCGCCGCATACGCGTCGAAGTAGCCACTGCCCACGGCAGGGTCGGCAGCGACCAGCTGCCCCTCCATGCGTTCGCCTCCACATCGGGCGGCCCGGCCGGGCCCACGGCCCGGCGGATCACCGCTCTTCTTTACACACCCATAACCATCGCTCAGGCGTGAGTCTAAGTGCACGGCCCGGCCGCTCCACCACCTGCCCGACCCGCAAGACGGCCGGTGGACACACCACCGGTCCTGGCCAGGCCCGATGGGGGTGGGGTTATCCCCAGGGCGGGGACGGAGATCACCCCCATGGTCCGGCGCCCGGGCCTACCGGGATGCTGGTGGCACCTGGTCGAGCGAGAGGGTGGGAGTCGGATGGACACCGCGGAGCACCGGTCGGCGGAGCCTCGCCGCCCGTCGTTGTACGGGGCGCAGTTGTGGGGCCAGGTCCAGCATCTGCTGCTGAACCTGCCGGTCGGCATCGTCGGTTTCGTCTTCACCGTGGTCACCCTGAGCGTGGGCCTGGCCCTGTCGGTGACCGTGCTCGGGCTGCCGCTGCTGGCACTCGGGCTGGCCGGCTGCCGCCGGCTGGGCGCGCTGGAGCGGACCAGGGCGCGGGTCGCGCTCGGCGCCACGGTGCCGGAGCCCGCGCCGCTGCTGCAGCGCCGCAACGGGATCTCCGGCTGGGTGATCGCGGCGCTGACGGACGGGCTCTGCTGGCGGTCGGCGCTCTTCAACGTCCTGCTGCTGGTCTGGGGGCTCCTCAGCTTCACGGTGACGCTGGTCCTGCTGGTGGTCGGCTGGCCGGTGCTGCCCTGGGTGACGCGCTGGATGTCCGCGCTGGAACGGATGCTGGTGGACAGCCTGCTCGCGCAGAACGCGCTGGCCCGGCGGGTGCACGAGCTGGAGGAGGACCGCGGGGCCGTGGTGGACACCGCCGCCGCCGACCTGCGCCGGATCGAGCGCGACCTGCACGACGGGGCGCAGGCCCGGCTGGTCGCCCTGGCGATGGACCTGGGCCTGGCCAAGGAGAAGCTGGCCGAGACCGACACCCCCGAGGGGGTGGCCGCCGCCGCGAAGATGGTGGGCGCGGCGCACGGCGAGGTGAAGCTGGCCCTGCAGGAGCTGCGCGACCTGGCCCGCGGCATCCACCCGGCGGTGCTGACCGACCGCGGCCTGGACGCGGCGCTGTCGGCGGTGGCCGCCCGCTGCACCGTCCCCGGCGGGGTCAAGGTGCACGTCGATCTCAGGGGCGCCGAGCGGCCGGACTCGGCGGTGGAGGGGATCGCCTACTTCACCGTCAGCGAGTTGCTCACCAACATCTCCAAGCACGCCCGGGCGGGCTCCGCGACGGTGGACGTCTGGCGGGCGGAGGACCGGCTGATGCTGCTGGTGCAGGACGACGGCCAGGGTGGTGCGGCGGCCCATCCGGGCAGCGGGCTGGCCGGGCTGGCCGAGCGGATCGGCGCGGTGGACGGGGTGTTCCTGGTGGAGAGCCCGGCCGGCGGCCCGACCGGGGTCACCGTGGAGCTGCCCTGGCGGACCAGGGCCGCCCGCTCCTGACCCGGCCTGCTCCGGCACCGGCGCGGAGCCCGTTCGGGCCCGGCGGTCCGCCTCCCTTGCGCGGTGCGGTTCGCCGGGCCCGAGTTCCTGTGCGCCCTCGCCGCTACAGGGTGCCGAGGGTGACGTCGACGGTCTTCGTCTGCCCGTCCCGCTGATAGGTGACGGCCTCCTTGGCGCCGGGCTGCAAGGTGGCCAGCACCGTGGTGAGCGAGCCGATGGTGGTGATCGGGGTGTCGCCCAGCTTGGTGATCACGTCGCCGGCCGCGAGACCGGCCGCCTCGGCGGCGCCGCCGGAGACGACGCTGACGATCGCGGCGCCGGCGGGCTGGAAGTCGCTGTCGAAGTACGTCCGGGCGGTGATCCCGAGCGCGGCCCGGCCGGAGTTGGTCACCGTGCCGCTCTTGATCAGCTGGTCGGCGATGTTGGTGACGGTGGCGGCCGGGATGGCGAAACCGATCCCGGCCGCCGCGTTCCCGTTCAGCTCCTGGTCGACGGCGGCCAGGGTGTTGATGCCGATCACCCGGCTGTCGAGGTTGACCAGGGCGCCACCGCTGTTGCCGGGGTTGATGGCGGCCGAGGTCTGCACCATGTTGCCGATGGTGGCGCCGGGCGAGTTCGGGCTCTGCGGCTCGGTGACGGTCCGCCCGGTGGCCGAGACGATGCCCTGGGTGACGCTGCTGGACAGGCCGAGCGGGCTGCCCATGGCCAGCGTGATCTGGCCGACCTCGACCTTGCCGCTGTCCCCGAAGGCGGCCGGTTTGAGGCCGTTCGGCACGTCGGAGAGCCGGATCACCGCCAGGTCGGACTCCGGGAAGGTGCCGACCAGGGTGGCGTCGAAGGCCTTGCTGCTGTTGGCCAGGGTGACGGTGAAGGTGGTGGCGCTGCCGACCACGTGCGCGTTGGTGACGATGTCGCCCTTGTTGTCGTAGACGATCCCGGAGCCGAGACTGTCGCCGGCGGTGATCTGGACCACCGAGGGCAGCACGTCGGCGATCACCCGCTGGTAGTCCTCCTGGAGCTGGTGGGTGCCGGAGGGCGCGGCGGAGGCGCTCGCCGAGGAGCCGGAGGACGAGGCGGCGGCCGACGAGGAGGACGCGCCGCCGGAGCACCCGGTGAGCGCCAGGCCGACCAGGGCGATCACGGCGCCGGCGCCGAGCACGGCCTTGGGCCCGGTCGGTCGGGGTCCGGCCGGGATCGGGCGGGTCGGTTCCTTCTTGGGGCGCACCTGAGCTTCCTCCGGTTCGTGTGTACCGCGGTCGGCAGGCGGGGGTTTCGGCGTCTCAGAGCACCGCAACAGGCCGAACTTTGTCAGCATTTCACCTTTATGTCCGGCCCCCGGGGAAGACGCGCCGCCCGCGCCCGCCCACGCCCCGGCGGTCCGGACCCGGCATAGGATGCGGCTATGACTTGGCTGATCACGGGTGGAGCCGGCTACATCGGCGGGCACGTCACGCAGCAGCTGGTCGAGGCCGGCGAGCGGGTGGTGGTGCTCGACGACCTGAGCAGCGGCGCGGCCGGCCGGCTGCCGGCCGGCGTACCGCTGGTGGTCGGCTCGACACTCCAGCGGGGCGTCGTCGACCGCGCCATCGCGGAGCACGGCGTCACCGGCGTGCTGCACATCGCCGGCAAGAAGCAGGTCGGCGAGTCCGTCGCCGAGCCGCTGCGGTACTACGAGGAGAACGTCGAGGGCCTGCGGATGGTCCTGGAGGCCGTGGTCGCGGCGGGCGTGCCCCGGGTGCTGTTCTCCTCCTCCGCCGCCGTCTACGGCATGCCGGACGTCGACCTGGTCACCGAGCACACGCCCTGCGAGCCGATGAACCCGTACGGCGAGACCAAGCTGGTCGGCGAGTGGCTGCTGAAGGCCGCCGCCCGGGCGTACGGGCTGTCCACCGTCTCGCTGCGCTACTTCAACGTGGCCGGCGCCGCCTCGCCCGAGCTCGCCGACGAGGGCGTCACCAACCTCGTCCCGATGGTGTTCGAGCGGTTGACGGCCGGCCTGCCCCCGCGGGTCTTCGGCGCCGACTACCCGACCCCCGACGGCACCTGCGTCCGCGACTTCATCCACGTCGCCGACATCGCCTCGGCCCACGTCGCGGCCGTCAAGAAGCTCGACGCGGCCACCGGGCAGGTCGGGCTGACCCTGAACATCGGCCGCGGCGAAGGGGTCTCGGTGCACGAGATGCTCGCCGTGATCGCCAAGGTCACCGGCCACGACACCACCCCGGAGATCACCCCGCGCCGCCCGGGCGACCCGGCCCGGGTGGTCGCCTCCGCCGACCTGATCCACCGGGAGCTGGACTGGTCGGCCGCGTACGACGTCGAGACGATGGTCGCCTCCGCCTGGGAGGGCTGGTGCGCCCGCCGCCCGCAGGCCCGCCGGCGCTGACGGGTCCGACGGGTCCGACGGGTCCGACGGGTCCGACGGGTTACGGCACGGCCGTGCCGTAGTAGGAGTCCAGCGCGTAGACGCAGCGGTCCTTGCTGCCGACGAAGACCCGCCCGCCGACGGCGACCGGCGAACCGGTCAGCTCGCCCTTGGTCCCCAGCTCCCAGCGGAGCCGGCCGGTGGCCAGGTCAACGGTGTGCAGCGAGTGGTCCTTGCTGCCGACGTGCACCAGCCCCTCGGCGACGGCCGGCAGGCCGACGATCTCGCCGCGGGTGGTGTAGCGCCAGCGCTCCCGCCCGGAGGCGCTGTCGAAGGCGAACAGGGTGTCCCCCGAGCCCAGCAGCACCGCGCCGTCCGCCAGCACCACCGGCTCGGCCCCCTGGCGGCCGGCCGTCCGGCCGCGCCAGCGCTCCCGCCCGGTGCCGGCGTCCAGGGCGTACAGGGTGCCGAGGTAGTCCGCGACGTAGACCGCCGCCGAGTCCACCGCGGGCGGGGTGAACAGCACCACCGGGGCGTCGAAGCGCCACCGCTCCGCGCCGGTCGCGGCATCCAGCGCGTGCACCCTGGTCCCCGCCGTCACGTACACCACCCCGGACCGCTCGACCGGCCGGGACGGAACCTCCTCGCCCAGCTGGAAGGACCAGCGCAGCCCGCCACCGCGCGGGTCGACGCAGCGCAGCCGCCCGCCGCCGTAGTAGTACGCGGCGCCGCCGAGCAGGGCCGGCCCGGACTGCGGGTTCTCGTAGTCCTGCTGGGCGTCGTCGGCGCGCCACAGCTCGGCGCCGCTGGCGGCCGAACGCAGCTGGACCCCGCCGCCCCTGATTCCGCAGCAGAGCACCCCGTCGGCGGCGTCCAGCGAGAAGATCCAGCCGTCCAGCGAGCTGCGCCAGCGCTCCGTCCCGTCGGCGACGTCCACGGTGTACAGGTGCGGGCCGTCGGCGGCGTGCACCCGCCCGGCGTCCACGGCCAGCGCCCAGGCCACGTCCCTGGTCTTGTAGCGCCGCTCGCCGGAGGCGATGTCGAGTGCGTGCACCTCGAAGCTGGAGACGAACAGCGTGCCGTCGGCGACCACCGGGGTGCCCCAGACGTCGTTCGACATCCGGAACCGCCAGGGCCGCCAGCGGGCCACCGGCGCCGCCTGGGACGGCTGGCCGGGGTGCTGCTGGTTCGGGGGCGTGCCCGTCCGGCGGACCCAGTCGGTGCCGGTCGGCGGGACGGCCGGGGCGACGCTGCCGGTCTGGTCGGCGCGCGGCCCGGGCCCTATCCGTACCGAGGCGCCGGACAGCCGTACCTGCGCCTCCGATCCGCCCGGGGCCCGGTTGCCGCGGATCTTCTCGGTGGCCGCGTCGGCGCCCAGCGAGCCGCCGTCCGTCCGCGGGTCCGCCGTGCGCACCGGCGGGGCCGGCGGGTGGGCGGGCGGCGGCAGCCGGACCGGCTGGGGCGGGACGGGGTGGACCGGCTGGGGCGGGACGGGGTGGACCGGCTGGGGCTGCACGGGGACCGGCGGGATCGGCCGGCGGCCGCGCTTGCGCTCGATCAGGTCGAGCGCGGCCGGCGGCAGCCAGTCCCCGGCCTCGCCGGAGGCGTCGTCCCGGGAGAACAGGTGCGGGGCCAGCTCGGCCTGCAGCTGGGCGGGCGTCGGCCGGTGCTCGGGGGCCGGCCGCATACAGGCCCGGACCAGGTCGACCAGGTCCAGCGGCAGCCCGGACAGGTCGGGCTGGTCCCGCAGCAGCTGGAACACCGTCTCCACCGGGTTGGCACCCCGGTAGGGCGCGTGGCCGGTGGCGCAGAAGACGATCAGCGAGCCGAGCGAGAAGATGTCGCTGGCGCCCTTGACGCTACGGCTGTCCCTGGCCTGCTCGGGCGACATGTACGCGGGGGTGCCGACCGCGACGTTGGTCATGGTCAGCCGGGTGTTGGAGACCCCGGCCGCGATCCCGAAGTCGATCACCCGCGGGCCGTCCTCGACCACCAGCACGTTGGACGGCTTGAGGTCCCGGTGCACCAGCCCGGCGTGGTGGATCGACTGCAGCGCCTCGGCGATCCCGGCGGTGAGCCAGCGCACCGCGTCCACCGGCAGCGGTCCGCACTCGTTGACCAGGTCCTCCAGCGAGGGCGCGGGCACATAGGCGGTCGCCAGCCACGGCACCGCCGCGTCCGCGTCCGCGTCGACCACGGCCGCGGTGTAGAAGCCGCCGACCGTCTTGGCCGCGGCGATCTCCCGGGCGAACCGCACCCGGAACAGGTCGTCCTCGGCCAGTTCGCTGCGCACGGTCTTGATGGCGACCCGCCGGCCGGAGGCCGACCGTGCCAGGTAGACCAGGCCCATCCCGCCCGCGCCGAGTCGCCCGAGCACCTCGAAGGGCCCGATCCGTCTCGGGTCGTGCGCCGTCAGCTGGTCCACTCCGTTGCCACCTCCCCTTCTGCCGCCACCCGTCGGGGTGTCGCACCGATTGTCCAATGCCCGACGCCCCGGATCCAATCTCCCCCGCCCGCAACGCGTCACCGGTTGCCCGCGGCCCCCGTCGGCGGGCCGCCCGGGGCCCGTCCCGGGTCGACCTGACGGGCCGCCGACGGTCACAGCCGGTCATCCGACCGAGCCTCAGCCGACCCTTCGTCACGCTGTGGGGTCATCAGTGCACGGGGGGGCTTCAACAGCGCCGATGATCCCCTCTGAATTTCCGCACGGGCACTCCCTATACCACCCCCGGGCGGCGTAATAGTCGCATCACCGAATCGCGCCAAGATCTCGCCACGGTAAGCTGACGGCATGACAGGACAAGTTCGCACCGTCGACGGTCGCGTCGCCGGGCGACGCGGACAGGAGACGCGGCAGAAGCTGCTCGACTGCCTCCGCGAGATGCTCAGCACGTCGCCCTATCGGGACGTCAAGGTCATCGACGTCGCCCGTATGGCGGGTACCTCCCCCGCGACCTTCTACCAGTACTTCCCGGATGTCGAGGGCGCTGTCCTCGAGATCGCAGAGGAAATGGCCGAGGACAGCGTCGGGCTCAAAGAGCTCGTCGATGGAAAGTCCTGGGCGGGAAAGACCGGCTTCACCACTTCGGAAGATCTGGTGGACGGATTCCTCGCCTTCTGGCGCAAGAACGACGCCATTCTGCGCGTCGTCACTCTCGGTGCAGCCGAGGGGGACAAGCGGTTCTTCAAGATCCGCATGAAGGTCCTCAACTCGGTGGCCGGTCCGCTCGCCGAGGCGGTGAAGGCAAATCAGGGCAAGACCGACAAGTCGATCGATCCGGCGGCGGTCGCCGGCGCGCTGATCTCGCTCCTGGCCGCGGCGGCCGAGCACCAGAAGGCGTTCACCTCCTGGGGCGTCAAGGTCAAGGACCTGAAGCCCAACCTGGCCCTCCAGGTCTACCTGGGCGTGGCCGGGAAGAAGCCGCCCAAGTAGGTCCGCCACCCCACCACCCACCCGTCCATCCCGCGCGCAGCTCCCGGCCTCCTGTCCGGGGTGTGTCGGACGGCGGCCGTGTCCTCGGGGGAGGTCCGCCGACGTACCGTGACGCGCGAGAACGAGCCGTGACACCACTGTGGGGCGGCCGGAATCAGCTGATTCCGGCCGCCCCACGGGCGTACGTACGGGCGGCCGCCTACGGGCAGCGCACCACCTGGCCGGCGTAGGCGAGGCCGCCGCCGAAGCCGAAGAGCAGCACCGGGTCGCCGGAGCTGAGCTCGCCCCGCTCGACCAGCTTGGACAGCGCCAGCGGGATCGAGGCGGCGGAGGTGTTACCCGAGTCCACCACGTCCCGGGCCACCACGGCGTCCGGCGCGCCGAGCTTGGCGGCGATCGCGTCGATGATCCGCAGGTTGGCCTGGTGGGGGACGAAGCCCTTGAGGTCGGACGGCTCCAGCCCGGCCTTGTGGCAGGCCTCCCGGGCCAGCGGGGCGATCGCGGTGGTCGCCCAGCGGAACACGGACTGGCCCTGCTGGCTGATGGTCGGGTCCCAGCCGGTGATCACCACGGCGTCGCCCTTCTCCGGGGTCGAGCCCCAGACCACCGGGCCGATCCCGCCCTGCTCGTCCGGCACCGCCTCGACCACGGCCGCGCCGGCACCGTCACCGAAGATCACGCAGGTGGTGCGGTCCGTCCAGTCCAGGGTGTCGGACATCCGTTCGGCCCCGATCACCAGGGCCTTGGTGGCCGAACCGGCCCGGATCGCGTGGTCGGCGGTGGCCAGGGCGTAGGAGAAGCCCGAGCAGACGGTGTTGATGTCGTAGGCGGCCGGGGAGGCGACGCCGAGCCGGGCGGCGACGGCGGCGGCGGTGTTGGGGCTGCGCTCGACGGCGGTGCAGGTGGCGACCACCACCAGGTCGATGTCCCCGGCGTGGTAGCCGCTGCCGGCCAGCGCCTTCTGGGCGGCCTCGGTGGCCAGGTCGACCAGGGTCTCGTCGACCGCGATGTGCCGGGTGCGGATTCCCACCCGGGAGCGGATCCACTCGTCGTCGGTGTCGACCAGCTTCGCCAGGTCGTCGTTGGTGAGGACCTTGGGCGGCTGGTAGTGGCCGAGCGACACGATACGGGAGGCGGTCATACCGCAACTCAACCCGGTTACCGGCCGGTCGGGCGGTAACGCCCTCAGACAGGATCCGATGGCGGAAGCTGTAGGGGCCGGACAACACCCCTTGCGGCATCAGGCCCGACGGGGCAGGTCAGACCGCCAGTGAGTCGGCGTCGCCCATGGCGATCATCGGATGGGCGGCCGGATCCAGCGCCTTGATCAACTCGACCATGTGGTCCTCGGCCAGCGAGATGCAGCCGTGGGTCGGCCCGCCGTGGTCCAGGTGCAGCCAGATTCCGCCGCCCTTGGCCTTGCCCTCGGGCTTCGCCGTGTCGAGCGGTGAGCGGCCGGTGACCCGGTTGTAGTCGATCGCCACCACGTAGTCGAAGGAGCCGGCCAGCTGCTCGCCGTTGAAGCCGGTGCCGCCCATCACGAACTTGTCGTCCTCGCTGTACGGGAGCTTCCCGCCCGGGTTCGGCTTGCGGCCGCCGGCGTCGCTGAGCGAGAACATCCCGATCGGGCTGCGCAGGTCCCCCTCGGCGTGCTTGACCGTCCACCCCTTGAGCGCGTTGTGGGCCGGCCAGCTCTGGGCCGGCTTCCAGCGGCCGTCGGCCGTGCGGGTCCAGACCGTCACGGTGGAGTCGGAGGAGTCCTTGCCCTGCCCCGAGACCAGCACCAGCTGGGTGGTCTCGGCCGGGATCCTGGCCGTCCAGGACGGGCCGAGACCGGCGATCGCGGCCAGGCTGCCGTCGTTGCGCGAGGAGCGGTCGGCGGCGGGTGCCTCGGTCCGGCCGGCGGCCGGCGCGGCGGCCGGGTCGTCGGCGTGCGGCGAGGAGGAGTCCGGTTCCGGGCGGTCGGGCGCCCCGGCGGCGATCGAGGCCGGGAAGTCCCGGCCGGGACCGATCGCGAACCAGCCGGCGGCGGCCGCCAGCAGCATCGCCGCCCCGACCGTCAGCTTGCCGCCCCGGCGCTTGGTCTTCGCCCGGCGACGGTGGCCGCGGGACCTGGGCCCCGGTTCCTCGGCCCCGCGGCCCGCGGGCGGCTCGCCCTGACGCGGCTGGGGCACGGCGGCCGAACGGCGGTGAGAGGTGGCACGGCGGGTACCGGACATGCTGACGATCCTTCCAAAGCCGCGGGCGGGAGCGAAACCCGTGGCGTGTGGTGAGCCTGTGAGCATACGCGCTCCCTTTGATGGACGGGCCGGCTGTACCGGCACCGCCCGGGAACGCGGCAGGCCTCCCGACCGGACCGGTCGGGAGGCCTGAACGCTCGGATCAGAGGCGCATCGCCTGCGGGGTCTCGCGACGCCGCAGGTCCGGACCCTCGTACTCGCGGATGATCTCGTAGCGGGTGTTCCGCTCGACCGGGCGGAAACCCGCGTCGCGGATCAGGTCGAGCAGGTCGTCACGGCCGAGCTTGTTCGGCGTGCCGAAGTTGTCCGCGTCATGAGTGATCTTGTACTCGACCACCGAGCCGTCCATGTCGTCCGCGCCGTGGCTGAGCGCCAGCTGGGCGGTGGTGACGCCGTGCATCACCCAGAAGACCTTGACGTGCGGCACGTTGTCGAAGAGCAGCCGGGAGACGGCGAAGGTCTTCAGCGCCTCGGCGCCGGTGGCCATCTCGGTCCGGGCCTGCAGCTTGTTGCGGACCACGCCGTCCTTGGAGTCGTGGAAGTCGTGCTGGTAGCGCAGCGGGATGAAGACCTGGAAACCGCCGGTCTCGTCCTGCAGTTCACGCAGCCGCAGCACGTGGTCGACCCGGTGTCGGGGCTCCTCGATGTGCCCGTACAGCATGGTGCACGGGGTCTTGAGGCCCTTCTCGTGCGCCAGGCGGTGGATCCGCGACCAGTCCTCCCAGTGGGTCTCGTGGTCGACGATGTGCTGGCGGACCTCCCAGTCGAAGATCTCCGCGCCGCCGCCGGTCAGCGACTCCAGCCCGGCGTCGATCAGCTCGTCCAGGATCTCGCTCGCCGACAGCCCGCTGATCCGCTCGAACCAGTGGATCTCGGTGGCGGTGAAGGCCTTCAGCGAGACGTTCGGCAGCGCGGCCTTCAGCTCCCGCAGCGAACGCGGGTAGTAGCGCCACGGCAGGGTCGGGTGCAGGCCGTTGACGATGTGCAGCTCGGTGAGCGAGTCGACCTCCATCGCCTTGGCGAGCCGGACGGCCTCCTCGATCCGCATGGTGTACGCGTCCTTCTCGCCCGGCTTGCGCTGGAACGAGCAGTACGCGCAGGACGCGGAGCACACGTTGGTCATGTTGAGGTGGCGGTTGACGTTGAAGTGGACGAGGTCGCCGTTCTTCTGCGTCCGCACGTGGTGCGCGAGGCCGCCCAGCCAGGCCAGGTCGTCGCTCTCGTAGAGTGCGATGCCGTCCTCGCGGGTCAGCCGCTCACCCGCGTAGACCTTCGCCTCCAGCTCGCGCTTGAGCCCTGCGTCCATGCGGCGCTTCGCCTCCTCGACTTCGATTCCATGCCGTCACTGAGCCTACGCCCCACGACCCCGGGGGCGACCGCAGGGGCGCGTCAGGTGCCGAGGAGTTCGGCGAGGAGCGCCGGTTCGAGGTTGCCGCCGCTCAGGACGGCGGCGAAGACCCGGCCCTCCAGCTGGTCCGCGCGGTGGAAGTAGGCCGCCGGAGCGACCGCGCCCGAGGGCTCGGCGACCAGCCGGCCGCGACGGGCCAGCAGGGCGACCGTGTCCCGGATCTCCGCCTCGCTGACCGTCACGATGTCGTCCACGTAAGCCTGCAGGTGTTCGAACGGCAGGACGCCGACCGAGGGCGTGCGCAGGCCGTCCGCGATCGTCCGGTAGGTGTCGGCGACCGGCCACACGGCGTGCCGGCCGGTGCGCAGGCTCTGCTGCGCGTCGGCGGCCAGCTCGGGCTCGACGCCGATCACCCGGACGCCCGGGCAGGCCAGCTTGAGGGCGGCCGCCGTCCCGGAGATCAGGCCGCCGCCGCTGACCGGCACCAGTACCGTGTCCAGCTCGTCGGGGGCGTCCTCGGCGATCTCCAGGCCGACCGTGCCCTGACCCGCGATGACGTACGGGTCGTCGTAGGGCGGCACCCAGACGTAGCCGTGCTCGGCGACCAGTTCGGCGGGCAGGGTGTCCCGGTCGTCCGGCGCGACCAGCACCACCTCGGCGCCGAACGAGCGGGTGTTCTCGACCTTGACCGCCGGCGAGGTGTCCGGCATCACGATCACGGCCTTGATGCCGAGCAGCCGGGCCGCGTACGCGACCGCCTGGGCGTGGTTGCCGCTGGACTGGGCGACCACCCCGCGGGCCCGGTCCGACCCGCTCAGCGCGGCGAGGCGGTTGTAGGCACCGCGGATCTTGAACGCCCCGGTGGGCTGGAGGCTCTCCGGCTTCAGCCAGAGCGCCCGGGTACCCTCCGCCGCCCACGGGCACGGCAGCAGCGGGGTGCGTACCGCGACCCCGGCGATCCGCTGCTGCGCGGCGCGCAGCTCCTCCAGTCCGACCAGCGACATCCCTGCTCACTCCCCCAGATCGGTCAACGGCAGTTCACTCACCCGGTTCTCCCACTTGGTGGAGAGCACCACCGTGGTCCTGGTCCGGGCCACACCCTTCGTACCGGAGATCCGCTTGACCACCGACTCCAGGCCCTCGACGTCCGGGACCCGGACCTTGAGCATGTAGGAGTCGTCGCCCGCGATGAACCAGCAGTCCTCCACCTCGGGGAGGTCCTTGAGCCGGTGCGCCACGTCCTCGTGGTCGGCGGCGTCGGTCAGTTGAAGACCGATCAGGGCGGTCACGCCGTAGCCGAGCGAGGCCGGGTTGACGGTCGCCCGGTAGCCGGTGATGACGCCCGCCTGCTCCAGCCGGTTGATCCGGTCGGTCACGCTGGGGCCCGACAGGCCGACCAACCGGCCCAACTCGGCGTACGACGCGCGACCGTTCTCCCGGAGCGCCTGGATGAGCTGTCTGTCCACTGAGTCCATATGCCTGCCCGCGTCCTTCCGAACCTCTCCAGACCCACTGATCATTATCCGAAATCAAAGGCGCTACACGCGGATCGACCCGGATATCGCAAAGAACATACTCTCCCGTTCACCGGCCGCTCACTCAGCCCGGCCCGGGGCCTTCACCGCCCCGCCCAGTTCGCCCTCCCAGCGGCGGTACAGCGTGTGCCGCACACCCACCGCGTCGAGCACCCGGCCGGCCACGAAGTCGACCAGCTCACGGGCGGTGGAGCCGCCCGCGTAGAAGCCCGGCGAGGCCGGGAGCACCACCGCGCCCTGGGCGTCCAGCTCGACCAGGTGGCGCAGCGTCACCCCGTTGAGGGGGGTCTCGCGGACGCACACCACCAGCGGCCGGCGCTCCTTGAGGGTCACGCTCGCCGCGCGCTGGAGCAGGTCCTTGGACAGGCCGAGCGCGATGCCGGCCACCGCGCCGGTGGTCGCGGGGACGACCAGCATGCCCTTGGCCGGGTACGAGCCGCTGGACGGGCCTGCCGCGAAGTCCCCGGCCGCCCAGTAACGGACGCCGTCCAGGGCGTCGACGCCGGTCCACTCGGCGAGGTCCTCGCGCCAGTGCGCGTCGCGGAAGGAGATGCCGGTCTCGTCCAGGATCGTCAGACGCGCGGCGCGGCTGACCACCAGGTCGACCGCCTCGCCGGCGGCCAGCAGCCCCCGGATCACCGACGCCGCGTACGGGGTGCCCGAGGCCCCCGAGACGCCGACCACCCACGGCTGCCGCACCTGCTGATCACTCATACCCCGCACCCTAGACGGCGCCGCGTTCGCCGACGGCACCCGCGCCCCGGGGGCGGGCGGGTGTTCCTGGGACGGCTGCGGCGGGGGAGGATGGGACCATGGCGTCGACGCTGATCGATCTCACGCATCCGGTCACCACGGGGATGCCCGTCTATCCGGGCGACCCGGAGGTGGTGCTGCGGCCCGCGCTCACCTCGGTGACCGCCGGGGTCAACGTGCTCGGCCTGCACCTGGGTTCGCAGTCGGGGACGCACGTGGACGCGCCGTACCACGTGGACGTGACCTGGCCGACCCTGGACGGGCTGCCGCTGGAGCTGTTCACCGGCCCGGCGGTGGTCGCCGACCTGCGGGGGCTGGCGCCGCGGGCGGCGGTGACGGCGGAGCGGCTGGCGCCGGCGCTGGCCGCGGCCGTCCCGGGTTCGGTGCTGCTGCTGGCGACCGGCTGGCCCCGGCACTGGGGCACCGATCTGTACCTGGCGCACCCGTACCTGAGCGCGGGGGCCGCCGAGGCGATCGTCGCCGCCGGCATCCGCACGGTGGGGGTGGACGCGCTGTCCGTCGACCCGACGCCGGACCCGGGGCCGGCCGACCCGGAGGTGGCCGCGCTGCTGGCGCAGTTGACGGACGAGCACGACCCGGCGCCGGACGAGCCGACCCTGGCGGCCCACCGGATCCTGCTCGGGCCGGACGGCGGCGCGGTGATCGCGGAGAACCTGACCGACCTGACCCCGCTGCTGATCGCCCAGTCCGCCGGCCGGCCGGTGGAGGTCTCGCTCTTCCCGCTGCGGCTGGTGGCCGCCGACGGCGCCCCGGTCCGCGCGGTGGCCCGGCTGGGCCCCGCCCCGCTCGACCCATAGGTCTAGACCATCCTAGGGTGGCGCCGCTAGGCTCGCGCCATGGCAGAGATCATCGGAGTCGTGGAGCGGCTCTGGCGGTACCCGGTGAAGTCCACCTGCGGCGAACTGCTCGACGCCGTCGAGGTCGACGGACGCGGCCTCGCCGGGGACCGCCTCTACGCCGTCCGGGACGGCTCCGGGAAGCTCGGCTCGGGCAAGAACACCCGGCGGTTCCGCCGGATGGACGGGCTGCTGCGGCTCGGCTCCCGGCTCGGCAGCCGGATCGACGCCCCCGAACTGCTCGACCCGCTCGGCAGCCCGATCGCCGACCCGAACGCCTTCCTGCGCGCCTACCTGGAACGCGAGGACGTCGAGCTGGCCCGCGAGGACGCCGTCTCGCACTTCGACCAACTGCCGGTCAGCGTCCTCACCACCGCCACCCTGGACTGGGTCCGCGCGGCCGTGCCCTCGGCCGTCGTGGACGAGCGGCGGTTTCGCCCCAACGTCCTGCTGCGCACGCCTCCCGGCACCCCCGCCTTCGTCGAGGACAGCTGGTTCGGCCGCCAGGGCCGGGTGCGCGGCGGCGTCCGGCTGGACTTCGTCCGCTCCAGCGAGCGGTGCGCCATGACCGGGACGGCCCAGCCCGGCCTGCCGCACGCCCCGGAGATCCTCAAGGCGGTCGCCCAGGAGCACGACACCCGGCTGGACGCACTGGCCACCGTCGCCCGGCCGGGCCGGATCCGGGTCGGCGACACCCTCGCCCTGGCCTGAGCCCGCTCCGGCGGCTGCTGCGCCGGCCCGCGCCGGATCCCCGGATCGAACCCGGAGCGAGCCCGGGCCCGAGCTCAGGCCCCGTGCCGGACCAGGCAGAACGGATGCCCCGCCGGGTCCGTGTAGACCCGCCAGGACGGCTCACCGAGCTTGAGCACCCCGCCGAGCGCCAGCACCGTCGCCTCGCCCTCGTCCAGGTCCTCGACCTCGATGTCCAGGTGCAGCTGCTGCGGGTGCGCCGGGTCCGGCCAGTTCGGCGGCCGGAAGTCCTCCACCCGCTGGAACGCCAGCACCATCCCGCCGGGCACGTGGACGGTCGACCACTCCTCGTCCAGCGACCAGCGCGGATCCGGACGGTCCACCTCGCCGCCCAGCAGCTCGGCGTAGAAGTGCGCCAGCCCCGCCGGGTAGTGACAGTCCAGCACCACGCACTGCAGCTTGCCGATCATCGGGTCCACCTCTCTGCGACCGGGGACGGGCCCGGACACCGGACCCCGGCCCCATGATCCCCCGCACCGGCCCGATGCGGCCGGACCACCACCCGCGTGTGTCCACCGGGGCGGGGTTCGCCCCCTGTCCCGGCCCACGGGTGCGGGCCGGGACCGCCGCTGCACGGGGTGGTCAGAGACCCAGGCCCCGGATGACCAGGTCCACCAGGGCGAAGGCGAACAGCGAGATGCCGACGAAGCCGTTGGTGGTGAAGAAGGCCCGGTTGAGGCGGGACAGGTCGCCGGGCTTGACGATGGAGTGCTCGTAGACGAAGGCGCCGGCGACGACGGCCAGGCCGACCCAGAAGGCCGGGCCGACGCCGGTGAGCAGGCCGTACCAGACCAGCAGGCCGGTGGTGACGACGTGACAGGCGCGGGCGCCGTACAGGGCCGCCGGGATGCCGAAGCGGGCGGGCACCGAGCGGACGCCCTCGGCGCGGTCCGCGGCGACGTCCTGGCAGCCGAAGATCAGGTCGAAGCCGCCGATCCAGACGCCGACCGCGAGGCCGAGCACCACGGCGTCCCAGGACCAGGAGCCGGTGACGGCCAGCCAGGCGCCGATCGGCCCCATCGCCTGGGCCAGGCCGAGGATGGCGTGCGGGAAGTCGGTGAACCGCTTGCCGTACGGGTAGACCACCATCGGCACCACGGCGAGCGGTGCCAGCACCAGGCAGAGCGGATTGAGCAGCGCGGCGGCGCCGAGGAAGACCACCAGCGCGATCGCCGAGCCGGTGTACGCCGTCCGCATCGAGACCGCGCCGGTGACCAGCTCGCGGCCGGCGGTGCGCGGGTTCCGGGAGTCGATCTCCCGATCGATGATCCGGTTGGCGGCCATCGCGAAGGTCCGCAGGCCGACCATGCAGACGGTGACCAGCAGCAGAACGCCCCAGCGCACCTCGCCGTACTTCACGAACATCGCCGTCAGCGCGGCGGTGTAGGCGAACGGGAGGGCGAAGACCGAGTGCTCGATCATCACCAGGCGCAGGAAGGCCTTGGCCTTGTTCGGAGGGGCTTCGAAGGCGGCGGTGGTCACAGCCCGTACTCCTTCCAGCGGCGGGTCACGCGCTCGGCGGTGTCCGGGTCGGAGGTGACCATCTCGGGCCAGCCGCCGTCCCGGGTGTAGCCCTCCTCGGGCAGCTTGCGGGTGGCGTCGATGCCGGCCTTGCCGCCCCAGAACTGCTGGTACGAGGCGTGGTCCAGGTGGTCGACCGGGCCCTCGACGACGGAGAGGTCGCGGCTGTAGTCGACGTTGCCGAGCGCCCGCCAGGCGACCTCGTGGTAGTCGTGCACGTCGCAGTCGGAGTCCACCACGATGATCAGCTTGGTCAGCGACATCATGTGGGCGCCCCAGATGGCGTGCATGACCTTCTGGGCGTGCTTGGGGTACTTCTTGTCGATCGAGACGATCACGCAGTTGTGGAAGCCGCCGGCCTCGGGCAGGTCGTAGTCGACGATGTCCGGGATGATCACCTTCAGCAGCGGCACGAAGAACCGCTCGGTGAACTTGCCCAGCGGCCCGTCCTCGGTCGGCGGGCGGCCGACCACGATCGACTGGAGCAGCGGGCGCCGCCGCATCGTCACGCAGTCGATGGTGAGCGCCGGGAACGGCTCCTGCGGGGTGTAGAAGCCGGTGTGGTCGCCGAACGGGCCCTCGGGCAGCAGCTTGTCGGGCTCCAGCCAGCCCTCCAGGACCACCTCGGCGTCGGCGGGCACCTGCAGCGGGACGGTCTTGCAGTCGACCATCCTGGTCCGGTAGCCGGCCACGAAACCGGCGAACAGGTACTCGTCGATGTCCCCGGGCAGCGGCGCGGTGGCCGCGTAGGTGACGGCGGGCGGGCAGCCGAAGGCGATCGCGACCGGCAGCCGCTCGCCGCGCCTGGCGGCGACCGCGGCGTGGTTGCGGCTGTCCTTGTGGATCTGCCAGTGCATGCCGATGGTGCGCCGGTCGTGCCGCTGCAGGCGGTAGAGACCGAGGTTGCGGACGCCGGTGTCCGGGTCCTTGGTGTGGGTCAGGCCCAGGTTGAAGAAGGAGCCGCCGTCCTGCGGCCAGGTGAACAGGGCCGGCAGGTCGTCCAGGTTGACGTCGTCGCCGGTGAGCACGACCTCCTGGACGGGGGCCTCGCCGGACTTCACCTTCTTCGGCGGCACGTGCGTCATCGAGGCCAGCTTGCCGAAGGCCTCCCGGACGCCGGTGAAGCCGTTCGGCAGCTCGGGCTTGAGCAGGCCTGCGATCTTGTGGGAGATGTCGTCCGGGGACTTGAGGCCGAGCGCCTTGGCGAGCCGCCGTTCGGTGCCGAAGACGTTCATCGCCAGCGGCATCGTGGAGCCCTTGACGTTCTCGAACAGCAGGGCCGGGCCCTTGGCCTTCTGCACCCGGTCGACGATCTCCCCGACCTCCAGGTACGGGTCCACCTCTACCTTGATCCGCTTGAGGTCGCCCTCTCGCTCCAAGGCCCTCAGAAACGAACGGAGATCGTCGTATGCCATGCGTGCCAGTATCCGGTACGGACTAACCTGGCCCCGCCAAGAGGGTCCGGTTCACGCGTCCGGACCCGTCTGCCGAGTCTTCCGGGGGAGATCACCGCCGTGCTGAGGAACCTGCCCTTCCTGCTCGCACTCGCCTTCTGGGTGTGGGCCTTCATCGACTGCCTGACCACACCGGAGGACGAGGTCCGCTACCTCCCGAAGGTCGTGTGGGTGATCATCGTGCTGCTCTTCCCGCTGGTCGGCTCGATCGCCTGGCTGGTGGTGGGCAAGGACCGCCGTTCGGCCCGCTCCCGCGCGGTGCCGTGGCCGTCCGGGCCGACCGCGGGCTACCCCGAGTACGAGCGGCCGGCCGGCCGGCAGCTCGCGCCGGACGACGACCCGGAGTTCCTGGCCTCGCTGAAGAAGGACAACCAGCGGCACGAGGACATGCTCAAGCAGTGGGAGGCCGACCTGCGCCGACGCGAGGAGGACCTGCGCGGCAAGGACGAACCCGACCAGGGTCCGAAGGCCTGAACCGGGTAATTTTGGCGCTTCCCTACGAGACATCCTCCGCTTGCCGTCCCGTCGGCGGGCGGTACCGTCACCCCGGCTCCCCCGTTCCCGGCCGGGGGCCGGGCGCTCGCCGGCCGGACCGGCTGGGCCGCTGACCAGCACATTCACCCTCCACGGCGCCCCTCGGGGGCGGGCCCGGGCGCCGGTGCGGGCCATCGGCCCGCAGCCGGGCCGCGGATCCCCGTTCTGTTCAGCCTGTACATCTAATGGCTCTCGACCTTGTACGGAATCGACGCCGAAACGCGACCGCTCCGCCTCGTACTGTCGTAAGTGAAGAAGTGTTCGCAGCAGCAGCCGCCCACAGCAGGTCCGGCTGTCGGACAGTTCCCGCGACTTGGAGTGGTTTCGAGATGACGGTTCTGCACGAGGCGCCGATCGGCGACGAGGTCCCCGGGATCCCGGCCGACGCGCGCGGGCGGGTGGCCGAGCTGCACGAGCTCCGGGAGCAGGTCCGCCGGGGCCCCAGCGAGAAGGCCACCGAGGCGCAGCACGCCAAGGGCAAGCTGACGGCGCGTGAGCGGATCGCTCTGCTGCTGGACGAGGGTTCGTTCCGCGAGGTGGAGCCGTTCCGTCGGCACCGGGCGCAGGGTTTCGGCCTGGAGGCGAAGAAGCCGCACACCGACGGGGTGATCGTCGGCTGGGGCACCGTCCACGGGCGGACGGTCTTCACCTACGCGCACGACTTCCGGATCTTCGGCGGCGCGCTGGGCGAGGCGCACGCGCAGAAGATCCACAAGATCATGGACATGGCCATCGCGGCGGGTGCGCCGCTGGTGTCGCTGAACGACGGTGCCGGCGCCCGCATCCAGGAGGGTGTCACCGCCCTGGCCGGGTACGGCGGCATCTTCCAGCGCAACACCCGGGCCTCCGGGGTGATCCCGCAGATCTCGGTGATGCTCGGCCCGTGCGCGGGTGGCGCGGCGTACTCGCCGGCGCTGACGGACTTCGTGTTCATGGTCCGTGAGACCTCGCAGATGTTCATCACCGGCCCGGACGTGGTGCAGGCGGTGACCGGCGAGAAGATCTCCCAGAACGGTCTGGGCGGCGCGGACGTGCACTCCACCGTCTCGGGTGTCTCGCACTTCGTCTACGACGACGAGCAGTCGTGCATCGAGGAGGTCCGCTTCCTGCTGTCGCTGCTGCCGCAGAACAACCGCGAGATGCCGCCGGCGCAGCCGAACGACGACCCGGTGGAGCGGCGCAACGACTCGCTGCTGGACCTGGTGCCGGCGGACGGGAACCGTCCGTACGACATGCGCAAGGTGATCGAGGAGATCGTCGACCACGGCGAGTACCTGGAGGTCCACGAGCGGTGGGCCACCAACGTGCTGTGCGCGCTGGCGCGGATCGACGGTCACGTGGTGGGCATCATCGCCAACCAGCCGCAGTCGCTGGCGGGTGTGCTGGACATCCACGCGAGTGAGAAGTCCGCGCGGTTCGTGCAGATGTGCGACGCGTTCAACATCCCGCTGATCACCATGCTGGACGTGCCCGGCTTCCTGCCGGGTGTCGACCAGGAGCACGACGGGATCATCCGGCACGGCGCGAAGCTGCTCTACGCGTACTGCAACGCCACCGTCCCGCGGATCCAGCTGATCCTGCGCAAGGCCTACGGCGGCGCGTACATCGTGATGGACTCGCGGTCGATCGGCGCGGACCTGTCGTTCGCCTGGCCGACCAACGAGATCGCCGTGATGGGCGCCGAGGGCGCGGCCAACGTCATCTTCCGCCGTGACATCAACGGCGCCGAGGACCCCGACGCGATGCGCGCCCAGAAGATCAAGGAGTACAAGAGCGAGCTGATGCACCCGTACTACGCGGCCGAACGCGGCCTCGTGGACGACGTCATCGACCCGGCCGAGACCCGCGCCGTGCTCGCCTCCTCGCTCGCCATGCTCCGCACCAAGCACGCCGACCTGCCCAGCCGCAAGCACGGCAACCCGCCGATGTGACGGATCGACCACCGTCACCGTCCGTCAGACTTCGAACCGGGGAAGAAACAGGACCATGAGCAACTCTGCCGAACCGCTTGTCCGCATCGTCCGCGGCTCACTGTCGGACGAGGAACTGGCCGCGCTGACCGCCGTGCTGATGGCGCGCGCGGCCGTCGCCCAGCAGTCGGCGGCCGCGCGCGCCGTCGAGCCGATCGCCAACTGGCAGCGCCTGGAGCGCCGCCCGGCGTACTACTCCCCCGTCAGCTGGCAGCAGGCGGCCTGACGGGCCACCGACGCAGGCACGGGCCGCTCAGGCCGCCGCGAGGGCGGTCGGGCGGCCTTCGTGCATCACGCTGAGGTTCTCCGCGAGCCGCTGCGGGTCCTGGGTCAGCCAGAGCCGGACGGCGGCGCCCAGCATCGCGCTCGGGGCTCCGCCCAGGCGCCAGGCCGGCGGCGGGGAACCCAGCGGGACGCCGGTCACCTGGGCGATCCGGGCCGCGGCCGGGACCAGCAGGTCGGCCAGCGCGGCCGGCAGCCAGACCGTCTGCGCGCACGGCGCGGGGGACGTCAGCGCGGCCAGCAGCCGGTGGGCGTCGACGGCGCAGTGCAGGGTCGGCAGGACGTCCAGCAGACCGTCCGCGACCACCTCGGACACGTCGCTGCGGTGCCCCTGCGCGAGTCTGCGCAGCAGAGCTCTCTCCCCGGCGGTGATCCGTACGGTCAGCATGACCTCGTCGCTCTCCATGGCGCGGCCCTCCTCGCGGCTGCTCGAACGATCCGGTGCTCGCCCCGCCTCGGTCTGCCACCCGGGGGCGGGCGGCAAACAGGGCGGCGGAGCACGTCCTGATAACGACTGAGGTGACGGTCCCTCAGAGCTGGTTCGCGGACGAGGTCCGCGGTGCCGTCGGCACGCCGAGCGGCTGTTCGGCCAGGCCCGCCACCGTCAGCGGGAGCCTCTCCAGCGGTACCGGCGGCGAGGCCGCGAAGCCCTCCCCCAGCGCTCCGGCGCCCCGGCCGTCCCGCACTGCGGGCAGGCCGCGGCCGGCGGCGGCTGCGGATCGGTCATGGCGGTCCCCCGGGTACTCGGTCAGACGCCGGCGTAGGAGTGCTTGCCGGTGACGAAGATGTTGACGCCGTAGTAGTTGAACAGCCAGCAGGCGAAGGCCAGCAGCGCCAGGTAGGCGGCCTTGCGGCCGCGCCAGCCGGCGGTCGCGCGGGCGTGCAGGTAGGCGGCGTAGGCGACCCAGGTGATGAAGGACCAGGTCTCCTTCGGGTCCCACTCCCAGTACTTGCCCCAGGCCGCCTCGGCCCAGATCGCGCCCGCGATGATGGTGAAGGTCCAGAGCGGGAAGACGATCGCGTTGATCCGGTAGGACAGCTTGTCCAGGGTGGCGGCGGCGGGCAGCCGCTGCCAGACCGAGGCCGGGATCCCCAGCGGGCCGCCGGGCAGGCCGGCCGCCGCGCGGCGCTCGTAGGCGTCCTTGCCCAGGTAGAGCAGGGTGGGCACGAAGGCCGCGTAGAAGGCGCCGCCGCACAGGATCGCGGTGGAGACGTGGATCGCGAGCCAGTACGAGTGCAGGGCCGGGA
The DNA here is from genome assembly GCF_041434935.1 of Kitasatospora sp. NBC_00374. Classification (NCBI taxonomy): domain Bacteria; kingdom Bacillati; phylum Actinomycetota; class Actinomycetes; order Kitasatosporales; family Streptomycetaceae; genus Kitasatospora; species Kitasatospora sp. NBC_00374. Next base: position 3,888,869 of record NZ_CP107964.1, read on the forward strand.
CGAGCTGCTCGGAGTCGGTGTAGAGCACGGTGACCGCGACACCGAGGGTCAGCAGCCCGGCGACCATCACCGGCAGGCCGAGCCAGCGGACGTTCTTCCTCGCGCCCAGCAGGACGAGGTAGGCCGTCACCATCGCGAGCGCGAAGGCGCAGGAGAACTCGTACATGTTGCCCCACGGCCAGCGCATGACCGACAGCCCGCGGGTGAGCACCCCGCCCGCGTGCATCAGGGCGCCGAGGACGGTCAGTGAGACCGCGATCCGGCCGGCCAGGTCGCCCTTCTCGCTGCTGCCCGCCGCGCCGGGGCCGTCCGGTGCCTCGTCGTCGCCGCGCCCGCTGGTGACCACCGTCGCGCCGGCGTCGGCCAGCGCGGTGCGGGTGAGGGTGGCGGTGCCGCCGCTCGCGGTGGCGACCTTGACCGTCACCTTGCGGACGCCCTTGGCGCCCTCCTCGGCGGCCGCGACCGTCTCGGCGAGGCTGGACTGCTCGGCCGAGCGGACCGCGACCGCGCCCTTGCTGCCGAAGGTCCACTCGAAGATGTGGGCGAACATGGCCAGCATGTACACGGCCATGGCCGAGTAGATCAGCTTGTTGGAGAGGTCGGCCAGCTGGGGGTCGACCGAGGCGAGATGCACCGTCTACTCCTTGGAGTCCGGGTCGGCAGGGGCTGCGGGGGGTGCCGTGTCGTCGGCCGGGCCGCCCGGAGGGTGGTCCGACGGGCTGTCGTCGTCGTGATCGGTATCGGCGCCGTCGTCGAGCGCAGGGGCGCTGCCCTGGAGCTCGACGGCGAGCTCGGCCAGCTCCTCCGCCGTCCGGGCGGACTCGCTGCGGCCCAGGCCCGCCACCTCGACCAGGGTGCGGCCGTCCGGGCCGGCGGTGGCGCGGACCCAGATCCGGCGGCGCTGCACGAACAGCGAGCCGACCAGGCCGAGGATCGCGCAGACCGCGCCGGTCAGCGCGACCGCATTGCCGGGCCGGTGCGAGATGTTGAAGCTGGCCCACTGCTGGTAGCCCTCGAAGGTGACGCTGCCGTAGCCGTCCGGGAGCTCCCAGGCCTGTCCGGGCTTCAGCCGGGCACGGGCGACGTCGCCGTCCTGCTGCAGCTGGGTCATGTGCTTGGTGTCCAGCTGGTACACGTTCTGCGGCAGGCCCGAGTCCGTCCCCAGGTCGCCCTGGTAGGCGGTGAGCACCAGCATCGGGTCGGCGGCGTCCGGGAAGAGCGAGACCGGCCCGGTCTTCTCGAAGTTGTCCGGGGCGGTGGGCAGGAAGTAGCCGTTGAAGCCCAGCATGGTCTTGCCGCCGGACGGGCCGGTGCCGTAGTCGCTGACCTTGATCACACCGGTGGAGGTGTTGTTGGCGTCCTGCGGCAGGAACGGCGTCGGCCCGCGGTAGACGATCTCGTTCTTCGCGTTGCGGACCGTCACCACCGGCGCGTAGCCGTGACCGATCAGGAAGACCTTGCTGTCGCCGATCTCCAGCGGGTGGTTGACCTCGATGGTGCCGGTGGTCAGCCTGGTGCTGTCGGTGCCCTTCCAGTACCGGATGTGCGCGGTGAAGTCGCGCGCGCTGCCGACCTGGTCGCCGCTGGTCTGGTAGCGGGCGGTGAACCGGTCCAGCTTGAAGCCGAAGGCATCCAGGTCGTCCACGGTGTAGTAGTACGAGCCGGTGAAGTCGTCCAGCTGGGTGGTGGTGTTCGAGTAACCCTGGCCCTCGACCAGCAGCTTGCCGCCCTGGCCGCTGGCCAGGCTGGCCCAGGCGAAACCGGCCAGCAGCGCGAACAGCGAGAAGTGGAACAGCAGGTTGCCGACCTCGCGCAGGTAGCCCTTCTCGGAGGCGACCGCGCCGCCCGCGAGCTGGACCCGGAAGCGGCGCCGCTTCAGCAGCCGGTGCGCGGCGGCGTTGACCGCCTTGGCGTCGGCGTCGGTGTGCCAGGCCGCGTACACCGGCATCCGGGTCAGGTTGCGCGGCGCGGCCGGCGGCGCGGCACGCAGCACACCGACGAACTGCCAGGTGCGCGGCACGATGCAGCCGGCCAGCGAGACGAACAGCAGGATGTAGATCGAGGAGAACCAGACCGAGCTGTAGACGTCGAACAGCTGCAGCTTCTCGTACAGCGGGGCGACGCCCTGGTGCGCGGCCTTCCAGGTCTGCACCTTGAAGGCGTTCTGGCTGTTCTGCGGGATCAGCGAACCGGGGACGGCCGCCAGCGACAGCATGAACAGCAGGACCAGCGCGACCCGCATCGAGGTCAGCTGGCGCCACATCCAGCGCGCCCAGCCGACCACGCCGATGCCGGCCGGGCCGCCGTCCGGGGTGCCGGGGTCGCCGGGCTCGGCCGGGGCGCTGCTGAGGCGCTCGGCGTCCCGCTCGGCGGTCTCGTCGGCGGGCGTGGGGGGCCCGGTCCGGGTGTCGCTCACGGTCAGATTCCGATCGAGAAGTCGGCGGTCGCGTACTGGAGCTGGTTCACCAGGGTGTCCCAGACGCCGGTCACCAGCAGGACGCCGACCGCGACGAGCATGCCGCCGCCGATCCGGGTGACCAGCTGGTAGTGGTTCTTGACCCAGCCGAACGCCCCCAGCGTCCGGCGGAATGCCAGGGCGGCCAGGATGAACGGTACGCCCAGCCCGAGGCAGTAGACCGCCGTCAGGAAGGCTCCGCGCCCGGCGCTGGCCTCGTTGAAGGCCAGCCCCTGGATCGAGGAGAGGGTCGGGCCGAGGCACGGCGTCCAGCCCAGCCCGAAGACCACGCCCAGCAGCGGGGCGCCGGCCAGGCCGACGGCCGGGCGGCGGTGCAGCCGCAGCTCGCGCATGGCGAAGCCGGGCATCAGGCCCATGAAGGCCAGGCCCATCAGGATGGTCAGCGCGCCGAGCACCGTCCGGATCACCGTCTGGTGGTCCTTCATGGTCTGGCCGAAGTGGCCGAACAGCGCGCCCATCGAGATGAACACCGCGCTGAAGCCGAGCACGAACAGGCCGACCCCGAGCAGCATCCGGCCGCGCCGGCCGCCCCTCGCCGCGGACAGGTCCGCGGCGGAGAAGCCGGTGACGTAGCTCAGGTAGCCGGGCAGCAGCGGCAGCACGCACGGGGAGAAGAACGAGACCAGCCCGGCCGCCAGGGCGATCGGGGTGGCGAGCAGCAGGGCGCCGCTGGAGACCGTTTCGTTGGTGTAGGCGGCGGCGAGCAGCCCGGTGCTCACTGCTGCTCCGCGAGGACCGGCTTCAGCATCGCTTCGAGGTCCTCGGTGGAGAGCGGGTGCAGCGAGCGGGCGGCCAGCCGGCCCTGGCGGTCGATCACGATGGTGGTCGGGATCGCCGAGGGGTTGAGGGTGCCCTTGGGGAACTTGAGGATCTCGGTGCCGGCCGGGTCGAAGATGCTCGGGAAGGTGATGCCCTTCTCCTGCTCGAAGCGGACGGCGTTGGCCGGGTCGGTGTCCCGGGTGTTGATGCCCAGGAACTGCACGCCGTCGTCCTTGTGGGCCTGGGAGACCTCCTGGAGGTTCTTCGCCTCGGCCCGGCAGGGGCCGCACCAGGAGCCCCAGATGTTGAGCACCACGACCTTGCCGCGGTAGTCCGACAGCTTCACGTCGCCGCCGCTCAGGCTCGCCCCGGAGATCTCCGGGGCGGTGTTGCGCACGCTGATCTCGGCGGTGTCGATCCCGCCCTTGCCGGCGATGAATCCGGCCTGGGCCTCGCTGCCGCTCCCGGAGGAGCTGCAACCGGCCAGGGTGAGCAGGGCGGCCGCGCCGACAGTGGCGGCGAGGCGGAGGCGGCGGGGGTGCGTCCCAGACATGTGAAAAGTTTCGCATGGGACTTTGGGCAGGTTTCGGGGGGCCCGAGGTTACGTGTCGGACCCCCCTTGACCTGCGGTTCTTGTACTTATGATCCGCTTAATCCGGTCAAAGCGGCCGGGGTTTCGGCCGCCGGGTGTGAGCTACGCCCCGAAGCTCTTCCCGACCGGCTTGTCGCCGCCCTTGCCGATCAGGTGGGCCGGCAGCAGATCACGGGCCGGCTCGCGGTAGCCGATCGAGACGATCCGGTCGTCCTCGTAGGTGAAGCTGGTCAGCGAGGCCAGTGAGCACTGCCGGTTGCGCGGGTCGTGCCACAGCCGGCGGCGCTCCGCGAAGGAGCGGACGATCCAGATCGGCAGCTGGTGGCTGACGCAGACCGCCTCGTGCCCGCGCGCGGCGTCCCGGGCCTTGGCCAGGGCGCCCATCATCCGGACCACCTGCTCGATGTACGGCTCGCCCCAGGACGGCTTGAACGGGTTGGTCAGGTACCGCCAGTACGCCGGGTTGCGCAGCGAACCGTCGCCGACGCCGAAGGTCTTGCCCTGGAAGATGTTGTCCGCCTCGATCAGCCCGCCGTCGACGGCCACGTCCAGGCCGTGCAGCTTGGCGATCGGGGCGGCGGTCTCCTGGGCCCGCTCCAGCGGGGAGGCCACCACATGCGTGATGTCCCGGTCCGCCAGGTGCTCGGCGACCCGGTCGGCCATCTGCCGGCCCAGCTCGGACAGGTGGTAGCCCGGCAGGCGGCCGTACAGCACGCCCTCCGGGTTGTGCACCTCGCCGTGCCGCATCAGGTGGACGACGGTGGTCTCTTTGGCACTCACTGCTCTGGGTCTCCTCGGTACTGGCGACGGTGGGCGGTACCGCCGACGGCGGGCCGGCGACGGGCGGTCACGCGGGCTGGGCCTCGGCGGCGGCGCGGGCGGCGGCGGGCAGGGCGGCCGCGATCCGCTCGATCGCGCGGGCGTCGTGGGAGGCCGAGACGAACCACGACTCGAAGGCCGACGGCGGCAGGTAGACGCCCCGGCTCAGCATCGCGTGGAAGAAGCCGTTGAAGCGGTAGGCCTGCTGGCGCTTCGCCTCGTCGTAGTTGGTGACCTGCTCGTCGGTGAAGAACACCGAGAACATGTTCCCGGCCGTCTGCAGCCGGTGGGTGACGCCCTCCTTGGTGAGCGCGTCGGACACCAGGCCGGAGATCTCGGCGGAGACCCGGTCCACGGTGGCGTACACCTCGTCGGTGCAGCCCCGCAGCTGGGCCAGGCCGGCGGCGGTGGCGACCGGGTTACCGGAGAGGGTGCCCGCCTGGTAGACCGGCCCGGCCGGGGCCAGGTACGCCATCACGTCGGCGCGGCCGCCGAAGGCCGCGGCCGGGAAGCCGCCGCCCATCACCTTGCCGAAGGTGATCAGGTCCGGCGCCCAGCCCTCGCGGGCGGCCTCCAGGCCGTACCAGCCGGCCCTGGAGACGCGGAAGCCGGTCATCACCTCGTCCGACACGAACAGCGCGCCGTTGCTCCGGCAGAGCTCGGCCAGGCCCCGGTTGAAGCCGGGCAGCGGCGGGACGACGCCCATGTTCCCGGGCGAGGCCTCGGTGATCACGCAGGCGATCTCGCCGGGGTGCGCGGCGAACGCCTGGCGGACGGCCTCCAGGTCGTTGTACGGCAGCACGATCGTGTCGCCCGCCTGGGCGCCGGTGACGCCGGGCGTGTCGGGCAGGCCGAATGTCGCCACACCGGAACCGGCGGCGGCGAGCAGCGCGTCCACATGACCGTGGTAGCAGCCGGCGAACTTCACGATCTTGGCGCGGCCGGTGAATCCCCGGGCGAGCCGGATCGCCGACATGGTCGCCTCGGTGCCGCTCGACACCAGCCGGACCTGCTCGACCGGGGCGACCCGGGCGACGATCTCCTCCGCCAGCTCCACCTCGCCCTCGCCGGGCGTGCCGAACGAGGTGCCGCGGCCGACCGCCCGCTGGACGGCCTCCACGACGGCCGGGTGCGCGTGCCCGAGGATCATCGGTCCCCAGGAACACACCAGGTCGACGTAGTCGCGGCCGTCCGCGTCGGTCAGGTACGGCCCGCTGCCGGACACCATGAAGCGCGGGGTGCCGCCGACCGCCTTGAAGGCGCGCACCGGCGAGTTCACGCCGCCCGGCGTGACCACGGTGGCCCGCTCGAACAGCGACTGGGACCGGGGTGCTTCGTACGGGTAGCTCTTCAGTTCGTTCATCGGCTCGCTCATCGACTGCGTCCTCGGGTCGGGTTACCCGGACATGCTCTCAAATCGTGTCCTTCACCTCTGCATGTCGGAGCCGATCATCTGGAACGATGATCCGTGTGCTGTTGCCGTTCGGCGGGGCCGACCAGAGGTACGGTTATCCGTACTACCGGCTATCGCTGCCGGACCGACCGGGGCCATCGGGGTCTTCGACGGGGCTTCCCCGCGAACGGACCCGGTGACCGAACCGGCTGACCTGGCGGTCAGACTGTGTACGGCAGCGCGAGACGGGTAAGTGGCACGTTCGGAGGGACACCGAGCGTGTGGGGGTCTGTCGAGTCCGGCGAATTCCGGTGAGGATGGTCCGAGTGTCCGAGGCGCAGGACGGCTCCGACGAGGCCGTGGGTGGTTCCCGCAGGTCCGCTCGGGCCGCAGGCGGGGGTTCGGGAGCCGGCAGGGGAAGGCGGGGTGAGGGCAGGGTGGGGGTCACCTACAAGTACTTCGGGGCGCCCGACCGGGCCACCGCCGCCAGAGTTCCCACCGCCCTCGGACCGGGCGGCCTGGGGCTGGACGCGGGCGAGCTCGGCTCGCTCGGACGGCTCGGCGACCTGATGGAGACCAGCGGCTCGCCCAACGGCCACCTGTCCACCAAGATCAAACCGGAGACCATGAGCGCCATGGTCCTCACCGGCATCCAGGGCGTCCCGCTGCACCAGGTCCCGCCGCTGGAGCTGGTCGTCCTGCACCCCGACTACGCCGTCGTCCAGCTCCCGCAGACCGTCGTCGAGCCGCTCCGCAAGGCCGACGAGATGGAGCTCGGCGCCGCCGCGTTCATCTGGTCCACCGTGCCGGACCGCCGTGGGCCCCGGGACGCCTTCGTGATCTACCAGATGCTGCACGAGTGGCAGGACTTCGCCAACCGGCTGCACGAGGCGGGGCACCAGCTGTACTGCCTGGTCTGGCCCTGACCTGCGGATCCGCCGGGGCCCGAGGGGTGGGCGGACGTCTGTTCGGCCATCGGTGACGCGTGCGTCCGGAAATCCCCGGCAGGAGGGGAATGTGACCGAGCGTCACACGCCGGAGCTCCCGGTGTGGCACAGTGTGCGTACTACGTCACGTAGTCCAACCGCACATATGTGACCCCGGCGGTGCGCCAACACCCCGGGGCCCGGCAACAGGAAAACGACTCCCGATGCATGTACATCGTAGCGCCCCGGTGCGCTCGTTCACGGTGCTGCCGAACGGCCCGCTGCAGGATCGCCGGCTGACCTACACCGCCCGTGGCCTGCTGGTCGACCTCCTCTCGCGCCCCGACGGCTGGCGCGAGGACGGACGGGCGATGGCGGACAGCAGCCCGCAGGGGCGCGGCGCCGTCCGCAGGGCACTGAAGGAGCTGGCCGAGGCCGGCTACTACCGGGTCGTCAAAGTCCGGCGGGCGGACGGCACGATCCGCAGCGAGGCCCATGTCTTCGACACCCCGCAGCGACCGGAGCCTCCGGGTGTTCCCCACCCGGTCGCCGGTGAACCAGTGGCCGGACGCCCTGACGCTCCTCCGGTAAAGAACCCGGACAAAGAACCCACCCTCCCCGTCCCGTCGTTCGGCGACAGGCCGGACGGGCGGGAGACGGGCCCCGGCCACGATGTGCCGGCGGTACCGGACGAGAGGCTGAGCGTGGCCGCGCGGACCCTGCTCAGGGTGATCGGACCCGAGCCGCGCCTGAGACTGGGACAGGCCGAGTTGGCGGAGCTGGCACCGCTGGCTGCCCAGTGGCTGGAACACGGCAGCACGCACGGCGATTTGGCCCACGCCCTGCTGTCCGGCCTGCCCAGGGCGGTGTACTCCCCGCTGGCGGTGCTCCGCTACCGCCTGGAGCGCAAGATGCCGCCGGCCCGCGCCCCCGAGCCACCGGCGGCCAGGTACACCGAGTGCCCCACTTGCCGCGACCTCGTACCCCGGCAGGGCGGCTGCCGCGCCTGCGCCGGTCTGGGCGCCCGGACGGTCGCGGTCGGCGGCGGCGCCGAGGCGACTCCGGGCGGCGCCGCGCGGGCCCGCGCCGCACTGCGGGCCGCCCGGGCGGCGTTACCGCTCGGTGGCGGGTACGCCGGGCCGGCCGCCGCGGTCTGCGGCGCCTGACCGCGGCGCGCGCCGATGCCCGCCCCGGCCTCGGGAGGCTCGGGGCGGGCGGACCGTCAGGTCAGTGGCTGTTCTTGCCGAGGCAGAGGATGAAGCTGTCCGAGGAGGACTCCTCGCTGTACGCGGCCTCGAAGCCCTCGACGGCCTCGCACTCCTTGTCGTCCTTGCCCTGGACGACCTTGAGGACCTTGAAGTCGGCGTTGGCGGCGCCGCAGTCGACGATGCTCACGTTCGGCTTGGTGTCGCTGCCCGCGTTGTGGACGCAGTTGCCGACCTCGGCGATCGACGGGTCGTCCTTCACCGCGAAGCCGATGGCCACCACGGCCGCGACCAGGACGACGACGGCACCGAGCAGCCCCAGCAGGATCTTGCCCGCGCGGCGCTTCTTCGGCGGCTCGGCGACGGCCGCCGGGTCCTGCGGGTATGCGGCCTGGTCCTGCGCCTCGGGGGTAGGCGGAGTGGTCACGGTGGTTCCTCGTTCATCGGCTGGGAAGTGTCGGCCGACAGTAGAGGGCAGCCGGTCCCGGGCTGAAGAGACGACTACTGATAGTTACCGAGTCGTGTCCGGAGATCGGCCGAGAACAGGGCAAAACCCCTGCTCATCGACCATCTCCCAGGGCGGTCGCGACTGCGGCCCGGCCTCGCGGCCGTCACGCACCGGGGTCACGTCCTTCGGGACCGCCTCAGCGGTTCCGGCCGAGGCAGAGCACGAACATGCTGCTGCTGCGCTCCTCCGAGTAGGAGGCCTCCACCCCGTCGACGGTGTCGCACTGCGACTCGTCGGCGGTGCGGACCACCTTGAGCACCTTGAACTCCGCGTTGGCCGCGCCGCAGTCCACGACGCTCACGTCGGGCTTGGCGTCGGTCCCCGCGTTGTGGACGCAGCTGCCGACCTCGGCGGTCGTCGGCGCGTCCCGCATGACGTACCCGGCGACGAACAGCGCCGCCACGATGGCCGCCACGAGGACGAGCGCCGTCAGGGCGGCCCGCAGGCGGCTCCTCCTCGGCGGCTCGGTGGAGGCGGGCGGGAACGCCTGCTGGGGAGTGACGTTCTCGTCCTCGGCGGCCTGCGAGTCCGGCGAGGTCGATGGGGTCTGCGGGGTCTGCGGGGTCGACGGGGTTGTCAACGGAGGTCCTCGGGATCGGTCCGGGCACGGCGGCCCGGGTACGGCGGTCGGAGCGCAAGGTCTTGAGCGCAAGGGTCGGAGCGTCGGCCGACCGTACGGGATCGAGTGGCCCGGTCTGAAGATCCGACCGCCGATAGTTGCCCAGTCGTGTCCGGGAACCGTCCGAAACCCGGGCGGACCGGCTGACCCCGGCTCAGCTCCGCCCGTGCGGCGGGCCGGTCCACCCGGCCGGTGACGGTACGACAGAATCGGCGCTCAGGACGGATCCGAAAGAGGCATCGATGGGGATCTTTTCGTCGCGCAATCGGTCGAACGACCGGTCAAGCGCTCAGCCAGGCGGTCAGGGGCCGCGCCCGGCACCACCGCCGGAGCTGGCGGCCCGGGCGGCGGCCCACCCTGGCGGCTGGATGTACGAGATCGCCGCCGAGTACGTGGACGACCCGGACGGCTACGTGCCGCCTGAGGCCGTCCGCCGGGGCTGGCGGGTGGGCCAGGACGGCACGCTGACCGGCGAGTTCACCGACAACCCGGGTTTCGGACCGCCCCAGGACGACTTCGCGAGACTGACCTCGCCCGACCACTGGCTCGACTGGCTGGGCAAGGACCCGGCCGGGGCCGTGCGCGGGTCGATCGCCGGAATCCTCGGCGACCAAACCCCCGGGGCGGTGGTCGAGTGGCTCAAGGTCACGGAGGATCCGCGTTTCCTCACCGGCGGCCGCCCCGACCCGGCGGACGCGCAGCGCGTCACGGTGACCCGGGCCGGGGCCGCGGTGCCGTTCGCGCTGTCCGTGACCGCGCCCGGGCACCGGCGGGAGGTGTTGTGGGGGGTGTTCACCTGGGCTGCGGCCGGGCTGGACCAGCCGCAGCGGCACGACCGGGTCTGGTTCGACCTGGGGGCCGACGCCGACTGGGCGGAGGAGCAGCTGCGGTCGCGCATCTACGAGGTCGGGGAGGGCTGAGCACCCCGCACCGACCGCGAGGGACGGCCCGGTCAGCGCCTGCCGCCGGCGTCGTCCGACGGTTCGGTGACCCAGCCCGCCGCCAGGGCGAGGCCGGACGGGCGGTGGACCGCGAGGAAGGCGAAGGGCCGGTCGAGGAGCACCTCGGCCACCGTGATCCGCCCGCCCGGCGGGCGCTGTCCGACGCTCCTGCGGGACATCGTCATGGCGGTGACGGCGGCCGCCTCGAAGCCGAGCCGGCCGAAGGTGGCGGTGGCGCTCTGCCCGGCCTGGGAGACGAACAGCGGCTCGGCCGGAGCAATCCCCGGGAATCCCCCCGGGCCGGAGGCCGTGGCGAGGCCGAACAGGCCCGCTCTGGCGAGCAGGTCGTGCTCGGCGTCGACCGTGAAGGGGACCGTGGTGAGCGCGAGCCGGTTCCCCGGCCGGGCGCTCTCCTCCTCCCGGACCGTCAGAGCGGGCCACCGGCCGCCGTCCGGCCGGGTGGCGGCACGGGCGGGGCTGCGCGGGGTGCGGCCGTCCAGCAGGTCCAGTCCGGCGGCGAGCACGGCGGCGAGCGGCGCGTCCGCGGTACCGGTCAGCAGGTGGACGTCGATGTCACCGGTGCCGGGCAGGCGTACCTCGGTGACCGGTCCGGCCGCGGTGTCCGCCACCGCGAGCCGGTCGTACAGCGCCGGACTGTCGACGTGCAGGGCGGCGAGCTCGCGGCCGCCCCACGGGCCCGCGGCCGGCCGGATCCGGGTGGGGCCGAAGGGGTGCAGCCACTCGGTGCGTACGATCAGCGCGCTCGCCAGGACCAGCCGGAGGGTGGGGTCCGGCTGCACCGGCATGGTCCTGATCAGCCCGCCGGTACGGTGGTCCGCCCAGGCGTTCAGACGGGCCCGGTCCACGGCGGGGTCGCCGGTGAGCCGGGCATGGGCGCCGGGTCCCAGTTCGGCCAGCCAGCCCTCGTCCAGGTGCAGGTCCTTGCGGGTCCAGAGCCCGATCGCCGCGCTCGCGCCGGGCAGGCCGCGGACGGTGTCGAGGAGGGCGCGGGCCCGTTCGGCGGCTCCCTCGGCGGGCAGGCCGAGCGCCTCGGCCAGCTCCGCGCGGACCGGCCGGTCCGCGCCCGCCGCGAGGAAGGCCAGCAGGGGCCAGACGCCGACCGCGGTGAGGACGGTCGACGTCCGTCCGTCGAGCTCCCCGGCCCAGCGCGCGGTGAGCGAGTTGACTGCCCGTGTGGTGGTCTCCGCCGTGTCCAATGCCCGCCCCCAGGTCGCTACCGGTCGATACCCGATCGGATCAATCAGCTGATGGTAGAAGCGGATTGGGGCTGTGCGCAGCGAGGTCCGGCTGCGGCCCGAAGTCCGCGCCGACCAGCAGCTGGTGCAGCTCGGCCAGGTCCACGGCGGTGTCCAGGCTCCGGGCGGCGAGCCAGGCCGCCGCGCCCGCGCCGTTGCCGGCATGACCGATCCCCGCTTCGGGCCAGTGGTCGGCCACCCGGGTGCGGACGGCCTCGGCGAGTGGCGAGGAGACGTCGAGGACACCGCCGGCCAGCACCACCGGGAGTGCGGACCCGGGCTCGCGCACGGTCCCGAGGGTCTCCAGCAGGTGATCGGCCGCCCGCTCGACCAGGCCACGGGCGGCCGGGTCACCGGCCCTGGCCGCGTCGAGGACGAGGGGGGCGAGCCGCGCCAGCCGTACGGGCGGCCCGGCGTGGACGGCGCCGATCAGCGCGGCGCGCAGGCGTAGCGGTGACGGCGGCTCCTGGGCGGTGGGTGACCCGGGCCCCGCGGGCGGCTCGGGCAGCAGGGCGGCGAGCACGTCGGCCGCGAGGCCGGTCAGGGGCAGGTCGCCGCGGTCGACGGCGGAGAGCGCGGTGCGGACGGCGGCCCGGCCGAGCCAGAAGCCCGAGCCCCGGTCACCGAGCAGCCAGCCGTGGCCGTCGGCGCAGCGGACCATGGTGAAGTCGTGGAACAGCGCCGCGACCGCGCCCGTGCCGCTGATCAGCGCGGTGCCGTCCGGGCGGCTGGTGCCCGCCGCGTACGCCAGCTCGACGTCACCGGTGAGCCGGGGTGCGCGCGGCAGGCCGGCGCCGGCCCAGATCCGGGCCAGCTCCGGGGCGCCCGCCCGGCCGCCGGCCAGGCCGAGCACGCCGGCGGCGACCCGGGCCGGGTCGAGGTCGGCGAGCGCGGCGCCGAGGGTGTCGGCGATGGCCCGGGCGGCGGCCGGTTCACCGTTGGAGACCGGGTTTCCGCCGGGGCCGCGGGCTGCGCCCAGGATCCGTCCGGTGAGGTCGGCGACCAGGACGCGGGTGGTGGAGCCGCCGACGTCCAGGCCGAGGACGAGGGGGCTCGTGGTCACGAGGCGCGCCGGATGCGGCCGACGTAGCGGGCCTCCAGGGCTCGGTTGTGCTCGTCGCCGCCGGGGATGTTGGCCGACAGGTAGACCGGTGGAACGCCGCCGGTCTGCTCGATCCGGCGGATCACCTCGGCGACGATCTGCTGGGCGAGCAGGGCGGCGGTGATGGAGGAGATACCGCAGGCCCTGGCGCCGCCCGCCATCGGGAGGACGGCGTCGCCGTACGGGGCGCCGTTGTCGAGGACGACGTCGGCGAGGTCGCGCAGCCGCAGGCCGGAGGGGTGCTTGGGCTCGACCCGGGCGGTGTGTTCGGCGGAGGTGATGACGATCAGGGGATGGCCGTGGCGCTTGGCCAGGTGGGCGAGTTCGACCACGCAGCCGTTGACGCCGGAGTTGGAGGCCAGCACGAAGACGTCGGCGGGGTGCGGGGCGGTGAGCTCCCAGAGGAGGGCGGCGGACTCGGTGCCGCGTTCCAGTTCGGGGCCTTCGAGGATCTCGACCGGGCGGCCGCCGCGCAGCACCACGTCGCGCAGGGCGATCCGGTTGGTGGGGACGAGGCCGCCGGCGCGGCCGGCGATCTCCATCGCGAGGGCCTCCGAGTGTCCGGTGCCGAAGGCCTGGACGACGCCGTCGGCGGCGAGCGCGGCCACGATCAACTCGGCTGCCGCCGCGACCCCTTCGGCCTGCTCCTTGCTGACGCGGTCGATGGCGGCGTGGGCCGCGGCCGCGAAGTCCGCTGCTGAGGGAGAGGGCACCGATGGCCTCCTTGTCGTGGTCCGGTGGTGGCCACTATTGGGGCGGTCGAGGCGTGGTGTCAATGAGTGGACTAGACCAGTTGGCGGTATCGGCGAACGGGTGACGACGGACGGCTGCCGGCCGCCGGACAACGGATTCTGACCGCTCGTCACTCCGGTGACCGGGGTCAGCGCCGGGTGAAGCGGCCCAGGAGCTGGTGGCGCCAGAGCCATCCCGGCAGGTGGCGGCGGGGGACGAAGGCCCACAGGTCGTCGTCGGCCGGGTTGCCGCGCGGGAGCTCGCGCAGCAGGGCCAGGCTGTCACCGTCGACGACGCCGTGCAGGCGGGCGGTGTGGGCGAGGGCCACGGCGGCCTGGTCGCGGTAGCCGGGATCGGCCAGCGCGCGGGCGACCCGCGGGAGGATCACGGCCGGGTCGGGGTGGGTGACCGCGAGGCCGATCAGGGCGACGCCGGCGCTGGGGTCCGCGCGGTCGAGGGCCGCGTCGACCTCCTCGGGGCGGTCGGTGCCCATCAGGGCGGAGGTCGAGGACCAGTCCATGCCGTGTCCGGCGGCGGCACGGTCGAGCAGGAACTCCTGGCGCCCGGCGGCGGACGGGGTGCCCGCCAGACAGCCGTCGAGGTAGGTCCAGACCCGCTCGGGGCCGTCCCTGCCGTCGGCCAGTTCCCGGCAGGCGGCGAGCAGCCGCTCGTCGTCCTCCAGGTGTTCGAGGCGGGCGAAGTCGCCGGCCCGGGTGTCGAGGTCACAGCGACGCAGGAAGGCCAGCCAGCGGGTGTCGTCGGCGTCCAGGCAGCCGCGGAGGTGGGCCCAGGCCAGCTCGCCGGCGTCCAGGGCGGCGGCGTATCGGGCCAGTTCGGCGAGGTCGGAGGGCATCGGACGACCCTATCCCAGCCGCGCTGCGCGGCCGCCGACACCGGTGCGGGACCGGGTGGTGCCCCGGCCCCCACCGACGGGGGTCGTCAGCCGTGCAGGTAGACGATGCCCAGCTTCTCCAGCCGCCAGTGCTGGTCCGCCGCGCCGCTGTCGGCGGCGAGCTGCACCAGCGGGTTGCCCTGGCCGTCGCGGGCGGTGGCGGCCGCCGCGACCTTGCCCTGGTCCTGGGCGGAAGCGATCTTGTAGGTGCCGTCGCCGACCGCCGTGAGCATCCAGTGCTGGTTGGCGCCGCCGTGACACCGCCACTGCAGCAGCGGGGTGCCGGGGGCGGTGGAGCCGCCACTGGCGTCCAGGCACATGGCGCGGTTGCCGCTGAAGTCCAGCTCGTAGCCGCCGTCCGACGTGCTCTCGAAGACGAAGGACTGGTTCAGGCTGCCGGCCGCCGGATAGACGATGGCGCTGCGGCCGTCGGTCGAGTCGCCGTAGGTGCCGCCGCCGGCGAGGTCCAGCACCGTGCCGGTGGCGGCGTTGGTGAGCTGGTACCAGGAGCCGTCCTCGGGGTGGTCCGGGAAGGGCCGGCCGGGGGTGAGCGGGGTGATGGAGGTGGTGTTCTGCTGGTCGAGGCTGCAGAACGCCTGTTCCAGCGCGGGCTGCCGGTAGAACTGCGCCAGGCAGACCGCCTCGGCCCGGTAGCCCGCGACCCGCAGGTGGTACGACTGCCGGACCATGTTCATGCACACCCCGGGGATGCCGATCTCCTGGTCGCAGCCGTTGCGGGTGCGCTCGGAGAGGTCGATGACGTCACCGTTGGTGTACTCGTACGGCGAGCTGGTCCACTCGGCGCAGACCTCGTGGCCGAAACTGACCCGGCGCTGGTCCAGGTAGCGCACCCCGGGCACCTGGGAGACGGCCTGCCGCAGCGCGTCGCTGAGCATCGGGACGACCAGGTTGTGGCCCCAGGCGAGGTCCTCGGGGAAGGCCGGGCAGCCGTCGGCGACCTTGCCGGCGTAGTCGTTGCGCCGGATGTCGGGGGTGATCGGGGTGAAGTACGACTGGTAGACCAGCTGGTACGAGGAGTCCTGGTACCCGGCCCCGCGCATGGTGTTGCGGATGTCGGTGAGCGCGGCGACCACCTTGGGCTTGACGCCCTCGGCCCGCCGGGCGATCTCCGGGGTGCCGATGGTGTCGCGGCAGCCCTGGGACTTGGGGATCGGGAAGTACTGGGCCAGGCAGCTCAGCATGATGCCGCTGAAGTCGAAGTCGTCGTTGGCGCCGATCGTGACGACCACCATCTTGACGTCGTACTGGCTTGCCACCTGGGCGAGTCGGACGTCCTGCTTGGGCTCGCCGAAGTCTCCGCTGCCGCCGCCGGTGATCTTCGCCAGTTCGGGGTCGCTGACCAGGTCGCCGGTCTGCGCGCCGGAGCAGGCGAGGTCGATCGGGGTGAGCCCGCCGAGACCGGTGACGAAGATCTCCGACTTGCCGCTGCGGTGGCAGTAGTTGGTCGGGGTGTCGGTGCCGGGGGTGTAGTCGTCGCCGGTGTCGGTGCCGGCGCCCTCCCCCGAGATGGCGCTGTCGCCGAGCGCGACGATCGCGGGGGCCTTCGCCGCCGGCCCCGCGGCGGACGGCCCGGTGTCCGCGGCGAGCGCGCTGGGCATCGCACCCAGGCCGAGGGCGAGGGACAGTCCGGCGGCGGCCAGCAGGGCCACCGGCCGGCCCCTGTACGGACCTGACAATCGAGACCTGATCACGCATGACTCCCTGGGGGTGGGGGCCACTCGGCGTGCGCCGGGTGGCGCGGAGCATGGAGCGTGCGGTGGCACCGTCCCGGCCGGTGGGGGGTTGCGCTGCGGGCCGGAACGAGGGCTGAACATGAGTCAGGCTCATATGTTAGGTACTGACCAGTAACGCAACAAGAGTCCGGACGGCGCCGAAAACGGCAGGGCCGCCGCTCCGCGTCTCAGGAGGGGGAGAGACGGAGCGGCGGCCCGGATACGGCGGAATCGACCAGCAGGTCGGCTAGGACCTGTGGGTCAGCGTCAGCCGACGTTGGCGCAGGAGTTGCCGAAGGCCGGGTTCAGCAGGCCGATGATGTCCACCGAGTTGCCGCAGACGTTGACCGGGATGTGCACCGGGACCTGAGCCTGGTTGCCGCTCAGCACGCCGGGGGAGCCCGCCGTGACGCCCTCGGCGCTGGAGCTCGCCATGGCGGAGCCCGCACCAGCCGCAACGATGCCGACGACGGCGGCGCCGACAGCGGCAACCTTCTTGACGCTCATATGAGTCTCCTCGAAAAATCAGATCTTCCGTTTGCCAGGCACCGTTGGCTCGGCACGGAAGCGCACAGGGCGTGCACCACCCCCAACGAAGCCCTGGGAAGGCGGTTCCGGCGCCAGGGCGACATTCACCCGGTTGCATTAATGAAGGCATTCGGGTGATCACGTGGCCCACCCGTTTCCCCGCGCGTGCCGGCTCGTTCTCCCTGGCGAAACCAGCTCCACCCGGTGCTCGCCCTCGGGCGAAGAAATGAGACCTCACCATGCGCAAGCTCGCCTACGGCGCGTTCGGTTCTGCCGCGGCCGCGGCCCTGCTGCTCGGCTCCGCCGGCATCGCCGCCGCCGGTGGCGCGTCGGCCGAGGGTGTCACCGCCGGCTCCCCCGGCATCGCCGCCGCCGGTGGCGCGTCGGCCGAGGGTGTCACCGCCGGCTCCCCCGGCGTGCTGTCGGGCAACCAGCTCCAGGTCCCGGTGCACGTGCCGATCAACCTGTGCGGCAACACCGTCGACATCATCGGCCTGCTCAACCCGGCGTTCGGCAACTCCTGCCTCAACGCCTGAGGCCGACGGGCCCGTTCGGCTCCCACCGGACGGGCCGGCTCCAGCCATGGCCCCACCAGGAGCCGATCGACCCCCCAGGAGAGCACCGGACCGCCCGCCCGGCCGACCGGAATCACGGCACGGCCCGACGGTGCGTCAATTTGTCCTCGAACCCCAGTTCTTCGAGGCACTCTCCTGGCCGCACCGGAGTGCGGATGTTTCTCGGCCGTGCGAGAAATGACCGCGGGTGCACCTGAGAGAGCGCGGCCGCACCCGCCCCAGCCACGGGCGACACGCAATCCCTGAGCCGCGTGAGTGACAATCACGGCCCATCCCGAAGCCATCGGGCGATGATGCTGATTCGCCCGGCACCCGACCTCCAACAGTCGGGCAGAAAACGGAGGAAGAACTCTATGCGCAACATCAAGAAGGCTGCCGCCCTCTCGCTCGCCGCGGCCGGCCTGGTGCTCGGTGCGGCCGGCGGTGCCTCCGCCAGCTCCAGCGCCGAGGCCGTCGTCGCCAACTCCCCCGGCGTGCTCTCCGGCAACAACATCCAGATCCCGGTGCACATCCCGGTCAACATCTGCGGCAACTCGATCGGCGTCATCTCGATCCTCAACCCGGCGTTCGGCAACTCCTGCGCCAACGTCGGCTGACTCAGCCGGCGCTGACGCGGCTGCACTCGCGTCGACCGCGTCGCACCGCCCCGTGGCGGTGCGGCGCACCCCTCCCCGTGTGTGATCTAGGAGATCAACTCCCATGCAGAACGTGAAGAAGGCCGCCCTGCTCTCGGCCACCGCTGCCGGCCTGGTGCTCGGTGCGGCCGGCGGTGCCTCCGCCAGCTCCAGCGCCGAGGCGGTCGTCACCAACTCGCCCGGCGTGGTGTCCGGCAACTCGATCCAGATCCCGGTGCACGTCCCGGTCAACCTCTGCGGCAACTCGATCAACGTGATCGGCGCGCTGAACCCGGCGTTCGGCAACTCCTGCGCCAACGTGGACGCCCCGCACGTGCACGAGACCCCCGTGGTGGACGACGACTGCTGATCACCCGCTGATCCGGCTCCGCATCGCGTCGACTGCCCCCCGGCCCTGAGCCGGGGGGCAGTTCGCATCGGGCCCGCCGACCGGGCGGCCCGATGGCCCAACCACCCGATCACACCGAAGGATTGGTCCCGCATGGCACTCAAGACGAGTGGCACCGGCGCCCTCGCCGTACTCGGCGCGGCGATGCTGCTGGGCGGCGCCGCCCCCGCGGCACACGCCGCTCCGGCCCAGCTCGCCCAGGGCCTGCCCGCCCCGGAGATCCCGATGCCCAAGCTCGCGCCGACCGACGTCGGCCAGGCCATGGAGGGCACCACCACCGGCCTCGGCTACGCCGTCGCGCCGGTCAAGACCCTGCGGCTGGACCCCTGGGCGCAGTCCTCCGCGGACTTCCTCAACAACGGCGTGGGCGTCCAGCCCGACAACGGCCTGCCGGCCGTCGGCACCGGGACGCTGACCGGCCCGCTGACCTCCGGCGGCGGTGCCAAGGACCTGCCCGCCGTCGGCCCGCTGCTGGGCGTCCTGCCGGGCTGAGGACACCGCCCCGGCCCGACGGACGCACGCAGGAGCCCGGCACCTCCCACGGGGCGGTGCCGGGCTCCCGGCCGTTCTCCGGCGCGCGGGCCGGCCGTCAGCCGACCGGCTCCCGGATCACTCCCCGGTGCCGTGGTTGAGCACCCCGTCGATGCTCGTGGTCGCCGCGGCGGAGAGGGTGCGGACCGTGTCGACCGCGGACACCGGCCGGTCGTCGCCGCCGAGCGAGGCGCTGGCGCCCGGCACGGCCTGCACGCCCGCACTCACCACCCGGGGGTCGAGCTCCCCGAAGGACAGCGCGCCGTCCGCGAGCTCTCCGCTGTGGTCGTTGAGGTACTTGACCGGCTGACCGAGTTCGAGGGCCGGGCCGGTCGCGTGCAGCGGCGCCGAGGGGGCGTCCAGGCCGAGGGTGCCGGGGGTGATCCCCTCGGCGGCGGCGGGCAGCGGCAGGGTGGTCTTGAGGGCGGGGCCGACGCTGCCGGAGGAGAGGGCGGGCACGACCTGCTCGGGCAGCAGCGTGGGCTTGTCCTGCGGCACCGGCGGCATCAGCGGGGAGGTCGGGATCGCCCCGGAGATCTCGCCGCCCTCGGCCAGCACGGGCAGCCGGCTGGTCGGGGCGCTCAGCGGGACGGTGAAGGGCACCGTCCCGGTGGACAGGCCGTCCTCCAGCGCGGCGACGTCCTGGGACGACATGGGGGCTGCCGCGGCCGCGCCCTGGGTGGCGACGACGCCGGCGCCGACCGCCAGGAGCAGGGCCCCGGTCGCCCGCTTGGAGAGCTTCATGCTGTTCACCGTTCTGTCCATGATCGTTTTATGTGCTTCGGATCGATAGCCGCCGTGCAGCGGAAAGCACTCTGTCCAAACGAGCCACGCCCGCCCGCGATTGCGAGATTAACCGGTACGGCCTATTAATCCGACCGTCTGACACTCCTCCGAGCGATCCCCGGGCCGTCCCGCAGAATCTGCGTAACTTTCCCGCCGCTGATTCTTTGAGCTGGTTGTCGCAGCCAGGACGGCGGGCAGGAGTCGGATCGCGGATCGGCTTGAAGCCCTTGGTCTTCGAGGATCGGTCGCATTCCGAAATCCCCCTGACGGGCTAGCAACCGCAGACCAGGTCGCTCGTTGAACGCTTTGCACGAATCAGCGGTCAAGCCCGCCGAGACGACCGTCCCAAGCATTCAGAGAGGTATCTCAGCTCATGCTCAAGAAGACCTTCGCCTCCGCCGGCCTGGCTGCCGCCGCGCTGGCCGCCGTAGCCTCCCCCGCCGCCGCGATCGGCAACGCGGACGGCTCCGCAGCCTCGATCCAGGGCAACGGTGGCACCAACTCCACCGGCACCTGGGGCAACCACAGCCCCAACTTCCACTTCCTCGACAACCCGAACATCTGCCTGCCGGAGATCCACAACATCGCCGTCGGTGTGGCAGGTGTCGCGGTCCCGGTCGAGGTCGCCGCGCTGAACAACCAGCCGAAGCAGACCTGCGTCGTCGGCCAGACCACCCAGGGCAACGGCGACGGCGGTGTGTCCCACCTGGTGGGCTGAGGCCGTCTCCGGCTGAGGCCGGGCCGGTCGGCCCCCGCGCCGCCGGCCCGGCACCACCACCCCCCAGTCCGGGACCCGTACGTACCGCACTGGTCCGGGGCCCGGCCCGCTCCCCCGGCCGGGCTCGCTCCACCGGCCCAACCTGAGCCACCGGTTGGGCACCCGCTCCACTCCATCAGATCCGAAAAGGAACCTCAGAAATGATCAAGAAGGCTCTCGCCATCGCCGGTATCGCCGCCGCCGGCTTCACCATGGCCACCGCCCCCGCGATGGCCATCGGCGACGCGGACGGCGCCGCCGTCTCCGGCCAGGGCAACGGTGGCACCAACCACACCGGCACCGAGGGCAACCACAGCCCCAACTTCCACACCCTGGACAACCCGAACATCTGCCTGCCGGAGATCCACAACATCGCCGCCGGCGTGCTCGGTGTCGCGGTGCCGATCGAGGTCAAGGCGCTGAACAACAACCCGCAGCAGACCTGCACCGTGGGCCAGAGCACCCAGGGCAGCGGCGACGGTGGCGTCAGCCACCTGATCGGCTGATCAGTCGGGTAACAGCGACCGCCGGGCCGGGGGATCCACTCTCCCGACCCGGCGGTCGCCGTTTGTCCCCAGCGGTGCTCACCCGTTCGGCTGCGGTGCGTCCGGGTGACAGCGCGTCAGTTCGGGCGCGTACCGACTGTCGCCCGACGCACCATTGTGATCACGTGTAGTGACCCCCCGTCACACGTTCCGTCGGCTCTGTCCGCAGGGTGCCGAGGGCACGCAGAGAGAGGACATCTCATGAAGAGCATGCTGGGCAAGGCGCTGCTGACCACGGTCGCCGCCGTCGCCGTCGCCGGTGTCGCCGCCCCCGCCTACGCGGAGGTCGCCGCCGGTGGCGGCAGCGAGTTCGTGGCGTCCGCGCACGAGCCCTTCCTGGCCGGCGAGCAGCACGGCTGGGCGGTCACCAGCCACATCTTCGCGGCCGGGTACCAGTGGGGCTGGGCGACCGACACCGCGGTCGGCGGCGGCCAGGACGGCATCGCCGTCATCGACTGACCGGGGCCGGACGCACGGAGGCCGGGTCGCGGTTCGCCGCGGCCCGGCCTCCGGGTTTCCGTTCCCGGTGTCCCGCGCCGGCTACCGGATCATCCGGGCGGCCTCCAGGGCCCAGTAGGTCAGGATCTGCTCCGCACCGGCCCGGCGGATCGAGGTGAGCGTCTCCAGGATGATCCGCTCCCGGTCCACCCAGCCGTTCGCCGCGGCGGCCTCGATCATCGAGTACTCGCCGGACACCTGGTACGCCGCCACCGGCACCGGCGAGGCGTCGGCGATCTGCCGCAGGACGTCCAGGTACGCCATGGCCGGCTTGACCATCACCAGGTCCGCGCCTTCGGCGAGGTCCTGCTCCAGCTCGCGCAGCGACTCGCGGGCGTTGGCCGGGTCCTGCTGGTAGCTCTTGCGGTCGCCCTGGAGCGAGGAGCCGACGGCCTCGCGGAACGGGCCGAAGAACGCCGAGGCGTACTTGGCGGTGTAGGCGAGGATGCCCACCTCCTGGTGGCCCGCCTCGTCCAGGGCCCGCCGGACCACGCCGACCTGACCGTCCATCATCCCGGACGGACCGACCAGGTGGACACCCGCGTCGGCCTGCACCACGGCCATGTCCGCGTACCGCGCCAGCGTGGCGTCGTTGTCGACGCTGCCGTCCTCGGCGAGGACACCGCAGTGCCCGTGGTCGGTGTACTCGTCCAGGCACAGGTCGGACATCACCACCAGGGTGTCGCCGACCTCGGCGACCACGTCCCGGATCGCCTGCTGCAGGATGCCGTCCGGGTTGGTGCCCTCGCTGCCGGTCGCGTCCTGCACCTCCGGGACGCCGAACAGCATGATGCCGCCCAGACCCGCCTCGGCCGCCTCGACGGCCGTCCTGCGCAGGGTGTCCCGGGTGTGCTGGACGACCCCGGGCATCGAGCCGATCGGCCGCGGCTCGCTGATCCCCTCGCGGACGAAGGCCGGGAGGATCAGCTCGGCCGGATGCAGCCTGGTCTGCGCCACCAGCCGGCGCATCGCCGGCGTGGTGCGCAGTCGGCGCGGGCGGATGGACGGGAACTGGGCGGACACAGGGCGACTCCGAACAGTGGCAGGCCCGGGGAGGCGGTGGGGCCTCCCCGGGCGGGTGGTCAGCGCGCGGCCTTGCGGCGCGAGCCGGGACGGCGCTCGCTGGGCCGGTAGACCGGCTCACCGGCGGCCGTCGCGGTGTCCCGGCGGTTGGCGCCGAACTCCGCGAGGGCCTGGGCCAGGGCGCCGGCGGACGGCGCGGGCGCCATCACGTCGACCCGCAGGCCGTGCTCCTCCGCGGTCTTGGCGGTCGCCGGGCCGATACAGGCGATGATCGTGACGTTGTGCGGCTTGCCGGCGATGCCGACCAGGTTGCGCACGGTGGAGGACGAGGTGAAGAGCACCGCGTCGAAGCCGCCGCCCTTGATCGCCTCCCGGGTCTCGGCCGGCGGCGGCGAGGCGCGGACGGTGCGGTAGGCCGTCACGTCGTCCACCTCCCAGCCGAGTTCGACCAGACCGGCCACCAGGGTCTCGGTGGCGATGTCGGCACGCGGCAGCAGCACCCGGTCGATCGGGTCGAAGACCGGGTCGTACGGCGGCCAGTCCTCCAGCAGCCCGGCCGCCGACTGCTCGCCGGAGGGGACGAGATCCGGCTTGACGCCGAAGTCCACCAGCGCCTGCGCGGTGGTCTCGCCGACCGCCGCGACCTTGATGCCGGCGAAGGCGCGGGCGTCCAGCCCGTACTCCTCGAACTTCTCCCGGACGGCCTTGACGGCGTTGACCGAGGTGAAGGCGATCCACTCGTAGCGGCCCGTCACCAGGCCCTTGATGGCGCGCTCCATCTGCTGCGGGGTGCGCGGCGGCTCCACCGCGATGGTGGGCACCTCCTGCGGCACCGCGCCGTACGAGCGCAGCTGGTCGGAGAGGCCGTGGGCCTGCTCCTTGGTGCGCGGCACCAGCACGTTCCAGCCGAACAGCGGCTTGGTCTCGAACCAGGAGTGGGACGAGCGGTACGCGACCTGCTCGCCCACCACGGCTATCACCGAGGTGGCCGGGTCGACCGGGGCCGACACCGGGGAGGGCAGCACGCGGGCCGCCTTCAGGTCGGCGGCGATCGCGGCCAGCGTGGAGGTGAAGGTGCGCTGGCGGGTCGTGGTGCCGGAGAGCGTGGCGCAGAGCGCGGCCTCGGGCTTGCGGCCGTTGGCCACCAGCGCGTTGGCGGTGGCCGGCAGCTGACCGAGGGTGGTGCGGACCACCAGGGTGGTCTCCGGCGCGCCGAGGTCCGGCACGTGGCCGGCCAGCAGCGCGGGGCCGTCCACGAAGCGCACGTCGGCGCCGTGGCTGCCGCGCAGCGGGACACCCGCGTACGCCGGGACGCCGACCGACTGGGCGACGCCGGGGATCACCTCGAAGGGGATCGCCGAGCGGGCGCAGACCAGCATCTCCTCGGCGGCGCAGCCGTCGAGGCCGGGGTCGCCGTCGACGGTGCGGACCACGTGCTTGCCGGCCCGGACGGCGTCCGCGACCAGCTTGGCCACGTCGAGGCCGGTGTCCTCGGCCGGGCTGTGCACCTGGACGCCGCTCGGGCAGTGGGTGCGCACGGCGGCCGCGGTGAGCGGATCGGCGACCAGGACGTCTGCCGAGGCCAGCACGTCGACGGCGCGCAGGGTGAGCAGACCGGGGTCACCCGGGCCGGCCCCCAGGAAGGTGCAGCGGCCGGTCGTGGGGACCGGTCCGGCAGCGGTGGCAGTGGTGGTGGGGCTCATCGGGCTCGCTCCCCCATCAGGTCGGCCGCGCCCTCGGCGAGCAGCCGGGCAGCCAGCGCGCGGCCCAGGGCCGCCGCCTGCTGCTCGGCGTCCTCGTCCAGGACGATCGGGCCGTTGGCGGTCATCTTCAGCAGGGTGGCGCCGTCGACGGTGCCGACCACGCCCTCCAGCCGCAGTTCGGTTCCTTCCCAGGTCGCGAGAGCCGCGACGGGGGCGGAGCAGCCGGCTTCCAGCGCGGCCAGCAGCGCGCGCTCGGCTATGACGGCGGCCCGGGTCGGGAGGTGGTCCAGCGCGGACAGCCGCCCGGCCAGGTCCGGGTCGACGCACTCGACGGCGAGTGCGCCCTGGCCGGGGGCCGGCAGCATCAGCTCGGGGTCGAGGTGCTCGGTGATCTCCTCGGCGCGGCCGAGCCGGTTGAGGCCGGCGGCGGCCAGCAGCACGGCATCCAGCTCGCCCTTGCCGACGTAGCCGATCCGGGTGTCCACGTTGCCGCGGATCGCCACCGTCTCCAGGCTCACGCCGCGGGCGGCGGCCCAGGCGTTGAGCTGGGCCATCCGGCGCGGGGAGCCGGTGCCGATCCGGGCCGGGCGCCCGGCCAGCTTCTCGATCAGGTGCTCCAGGCCGAGGCCGTCGCGGGCGACCAGGGCGTCCCGGGCGTCCTCACGCTCGGGGACGGCGGCCAGCCGCAGGCCCTCGGGTGCCGCGGTGGGCAGGTCCTTGAGGGAGTGCACGGCGAGGTCGATCCGCCCTTCCAGCAGAGCGTCGCGCAGGGCGGAGACGAAGACTCCGGTGCCGCCGATCTGGGCGAGTGCCTCGCGGGAGGTGTCGCCGTAGGTGGTGATCTCCACCAGCTCGACGGGGCGACCGGTGACCCGGGACACCTCACGGGCGATCATGCCCGACTGGGCCATCGCGAGGGCGCTTCGGCGGGTGCCGAGGCGGAGCGGTCGCGGCTCGCCCTGGGGGCTGCTCGGTTGACCATGCATGGGTTCGTCCTGGTCGTGCTGGGTGGCTGACTGGTGGTTCATCTGGATGCTCCGGCCGACTGGCTGTCGGGGTGCGTGGGCTGGCTGCCGATCGGGGCTCCGATCGGTGTACCGGAGACAGCGTGCACTGCCGCCGGGTCCAGGTCGAACAGTTCGCGCAACGCGTCCGCGTAGGACGCGCCGCCGGGTTCGGCCGCGAGCTGCTTCACCCGCACGGTCGGCGCGTGCAGCAGCTTGTCGACGACCCGCCGGACGGTCTGGGTGATCTCGGCCCGGGAGCGGTCGTCCAGGTCGGGCAGGCGGCTCTCCAGCCGGGCGAGCTCGCTGCTCACCAGGTCGGAGGCCATCGACCGCAGGGCGACGACGGTGGGCGCGATCCGGGCCGCGCGCTGGGCGGCGGCGAACGCGGCCACCTCGTCGGCGACGATCGTGGTGACCGCGTCGACGTCCCCGGCGCCGGGGGTGGCCGCGTGCGCGTGGGACAGGCTCTCCAGGTCGACCAGTAGGGCGCCGGGCAGGCCGTGCACGTCGTGGTCGACGTCGCGGGGCATGGCGAGGTCGAGGAAGGCCAGCGGGGTGCGGGAGGTCCGGGCGGCGACCGCGGCGGTCACCTCGGCCGCGCCGATCACCACCCCGGCCGCGCCGGTGCAGGAGATCACCAGGTCGACGTCGGCCAGTGCCTCCGGCACCTTGGCGAAGTCGACCGTCCGGGCGGCGCCGCCGAGGATCTCCACCAGGCGCTCGGCCCGGGCGGCGGTGCGGTTGGCGACCAGCAGGTCGGTGACGCCGGAGCGGACCAGGGTGGCGGCGGCCAGCGAGCTCATCGAACCCGCGCCGACCACCAGGGCCCGCTTGCCCGCGATCTCCCCGGTCCGCGCGGCGATCTGCTCCAGGCCGAAGGTGACCAGCGACTGGCCCGCCTTGTCGATGCCGGTCTCGCTGTGGGCCCGCTTGCCGACCCGCAGGGCCTGCTGGAAGAGCTCGTTGAGGCCGCGCCCGGCGGTGTGCTCCTCCTGGGCGCGGGCCAGCGCGTCGCGCAGCTGGCCGAGGATCTGGCCCTCGCCGACGACCATCGAGTCCAGGCCGCAGGCCACCGAGAAGAGGTGGTGGACGGCGCGGTCCTCGTAGTGGACGTACAGGTGGGAGGTGAGCTCCTCCAGGTCGACGCCGCTGTGGTGGGCCAGCAGCAGCGACAGCTCGGCGACGCCGGCGTGGAACTTGTCCACGTCCGCGTAGAGCTCGATCCGGTTGCAGGTGTTGACCAGCGCGGCCTCGCCGACGGTCGCCGTGGCGGCGGCGTCGTGCAGCAGCCGGGTGGGGACGTCACCGGTCAGCGCGGCGCGTTCGAGAACGCCGACGGGGGCGGTGCGGTGGCTCAGGCCGACCACGAGCAGGCTCATACCCGACCCCCGTACAGACAGTGGTTCCTGTTCACGCCGGCATCACCGCGGACCGGTCGCCGTCGGTGCCCTTGCCCTGCTTGCCCTTGGCCGGTTCGGCCTTGGCGGTGCCGCCCGCGGCCCGGCGGAGCTTGGCGGCGGCGGCGCGGACCGGGCCGGGGGCGCGGTCCAGCATGCCGTTGTCGGGGGTGGGTTCCTCGCCGGCCTTGCGCTGCTCGTGGAAGGCCAGGATCTGCAGCTCTATGGACAGGTCGACCTTGCGCACGTCGACGCCGTCCGGGACGGTCAGCACGGTCGGCGCGAAGTTGAGGATGCTGGTGACGCCGGCCTCGACCAGGCGGTCGCAGACCTGCTGGGCGGCGACCGGCGGGGTGGTGATCACGCCGATGGACACCTGCTGGGCGGCCACGATGGCCTCCAGCTCGTCCATGTGCCGCACCGGCAGGCCGGCCGCGGTGCTGCCGACCACGGTCGGATCGGCGTCCAGCAGGGCCGCCACCCGGAAGCCGCGGGAGGCGAAGCCGCCGTAGTTGGCGAGGGCGTGCCCCAGGTTCCCGATGCCGACGATGACGACCGGCCAGTCCTGGGTGAGGCCCAGCTCGCGGGAGATCTGGTAGACGAGGTACTCGACGTCGTAGCCGACGCCGCGGGTGCCGTACGACCCGAGGTAGGAGAAGTCCTTGCGCAGCTTGGCGGAGTTGACCCCGGCGGCGGTGGCCAGTTCCTCGGATGAGACGGTGGGCACCGAGCGCTCGGACAGCGCGGTGAGCGCGCGCAGGTAGAGCGGCAGGCGGGCGACGGTCGCCTCCGGGATGCCCCGGGCACGGCTGGGTCGGCGCGCGGCGCCTGCGTCGGGCGTCTGCGAACTGCTCTGGGTGGGTCGGCCGATTGCCACGGTGCTCCCGTAGGTGAAGCTGGGCTTAGGCAGCCAGGCTATGCGTTTGTGAACGTGTGCACAAAGATGGTGTCCGATTTGTCCCCGCACAGTGATGCGCATCACTCGCCACCGGAGGCCGACAGGGCCGCATGCGGACAGTCCGTACCCGGTGGCATCGGGCCGAACGGCACCTCGCGGCGGACCAGCGCGACACCCTCCCCGGCCTCGCCGCCGCGGGGTCGGGGCAGCCGCGGCCAGGGCACCGACGCGTTCCCGTGCGGCGGCACGACCCAGTCGGCGGGGCCACCCACGGTGCCGCCCGCAGCACCGTCGCCCGCGGCACCGTCGCCGGCAGCGCCGCCGTCCGCGAGGCCGGCAACGCAGTGGCGCAGCAGGTCGGCGGCGGCCCGGGCGTCGCCGAGCGCGGTGTGCGCCGGGTACCAGCCGAGGCCGGCCGCGGCCACGCAGGCCGCCAGCCCGTAGCCGCCCGCCTCGGCGAGCCGGCTGCGGGCCAGCCGCATGGTGCAGAGCTCCGGGACGGCCGGCAGGGCCACTCCGATCCGGGCGAACTCGCGCTCCAGGAAGGCCCGGTCGCAGCTGACGTGGTGGCCCACCAGGACCCGGCCGGCCAGCAGGTCGAGCAGGGCCGGGGCGACCTCGCGGAACCGGGGGGCGCCGACCACCTGCTCCTGGGTTATCCGGTGCACGTGAGTGGGGCCGACCGGCCCGGCCGGATCGATCAGGGTGGCGAACTCGCCCTCCACGGCGAGCCCCCGGTCCAGCAGGACGACGGCCACCTCGACCACCCGGTGCCGCCACGGGCTCCGGCCGGTGGCCTCGACGTCGACGACGGCGAACCCGCCCGGCACGGACGGGGCGGGGAGGCGACCGAGCAGCATCGTCCTGCTCTCCTTCTGTCGGCAACCCCCGGCGGACACAGAGCCCCACGATGGTAAGCCGACGAACGAGCCCTTTTTCAAGGAGATCTTCATCTCGGAGGCAACGATTCGGCGTACCACCCCCGCCGATCGGCGGGGGTGCGCGGCGGCCGCAGCGCCCCGCTCAGCCGCCCAGCGCGGTGCGCAGCCGGCGCTCGTCGACCCGCCAGAAGTCGTGCTGACGGCCGTCGATCAGGGTGACCGGGATCTGCTCCCAGTACTTCTCGTACAGCTCCTCGTCCTGGGTGATGTCCTTCTCCTCGAAGACCGCGCCCAGGTCCCCGGTGACCCTGACGATCACCGCGCGGGCGTCCTCGCACAGGTGGCAGTCGGGCTTGCCGACCAGGGTGACGGTCCGGTCGGCCGGGTTCTTCTTGTCGCGTCGCAGCAGGCTCACCGGCCCATTGTGCCTCGCCGGACAGCTCCCGGTCCGGGCACCGCCACAGCCTCGATGCGGGCTGTTAACGGTGGCTGCACATCACGGTCACGGGATCCGACACCGGTGCTGGCTATGCTCGGTCGCATGGTCGCGCTGCGAAGGCTCACCCAGGCAAGGCGTTCCCCGACCGAGCGGACCGCCCTGGCGGGCGAGGCCGCCGCCGAGGCCGCCGAGGCGGATCTGCTGGCCCTGGAGGCCACTCCGGCCGCGACCGGGCAGGCGCCGGACGGGCGTCCGGCCGCCAAGCCGCCGAAGGCCCCGGCCGAGGACCACACCCCCACCCCGGACGACCCGCGGGCGGCCGCGTTCTTCGACTGCGACAACACCATCCTGCGCGGCGCGGCGATCTTCTACCTCGGCATCGGGCTGTACCGCCGCCGGTTCTTCTCCCGCCGGGACGTGGCCAGGTTCGCCTGGCAGCAGGCCTGGTTCCGGCTGTACGGCTCGGAGGACCCGGCGCACATCGCGGACGTCCAGGACCGGGCGCTCGGCCTGGTCGCCGGGAAGCGGACGGCCGAGCTGGAGGCGATCTGCGAGGAGATCTTCGAGGACGTCATCACCCGCAAGATCTGGCCCGGCACCCGCGCCCTGGTCCAGATGCACCTGGACGCCGGCCAGCGGACCTGGCTGGTCACCGCGGCGCCGCAGGAGGTGGCCCGGATCATCGCCCGGCAGCTGGGCATGACCGGAGCCCTGGGCACCGTGGCGGAGACCGTCGACGGCGAGTACACCGGCCGGCTGGTCGGGGGGCTGTTGCACGGCCAGGCCAAGGCGGCCGCCGTCCAGGCGCTGGCCCGCCGGGAGAACCTGGACCTCAGCCGCTGCGCGGCGTTCAGCGACTCCGCCAACGACATCCCGATGCTGGCCCTGGTCGGCCACCCGTACGTGATCAACCCGGATGCCGCGCTGCGGCGGCACGCCCGGGCGATGGGGTGGCGGGTGCGGGACTTCCGGACCGGCCGCAAGGCGGCCCGGATCGGGGTGCCGGCGGCCGCCGGGCTCGGGGTGGTGGCCGGGGCGACGGCCACCGCGATCGCGATGCGGCGGCGCCGCCGCCCCGCGTGAGCCGGTCGGAGTGAGCCCCGCCCGGCCCTTGACGGGCCGTCAACCTGGCGTTTTACCGACCACTCCTTGGATGGGCTTCGCCTCACGCTAACGAGGGAATCGCCACCCGCCCGGCGGGCCGACCGAACGGGATCGCGGCTGACCAGATCTGATCGTTCGTCGACTTGGGAAAGTCGGGGGTTGCCGGGCCCCAGGACGGGGAAACGGCCCCTCTCTCCCTCAAATTGGTCACACCGTGCTTACGAGCGCTCACGTTGCGCCAGACGGATGGCGGCAACTCCGGTCATTACCAGCTGAATATGCGCGACAAGTGGACCTCAAACGACCACTTCGACCACAGGGTGTAGCTGTCATTGCACAAAGCGTTATCCTCTCTGGGATGCACGCCACCACGCGTCCCCGGTGACGGGGGGTCAGGCAGTGTGCTCTCCGCGCAGGCGGAGGTGACCCGTCCACAGTTCTGCCTCTGGGAGTCCCGTGTACCCACCCGTCCGGAACGACGCGCCTACCTCCCCCCGCCCGTCGACCACCGCCCCGCGTCCCGGTACGCGCCTGGACCAGCTGTGGGCCGCGATCAGAGACTTCGAGCTGCTCGTGCCGCAGCCCGCCGTGGCCGGCGCCACCCTCAGCGGCGGCCACGGACGCCCGCCCCGCCCCCCGGTCGGCGCCCTGCTGCGCTCCACCGCCACCAGCGGCCCCGGCACCAGCACGGGCGCCGGCAGCGGGACGGGCACCGGCTCGCGCGGCCGGACGGCGGTCGGCGGCGCCGGCCGCGGCCGGGCCCGCTCCACCCCGAACACCGGCTTCGAGACCGAGCACAACCCGATCGTCGACCTCGTCGAACGCGCCCAGAACGGCGAGAGCGAGGCGTTCGGCCGGCTCTACGACCACTACGCCGACACCGTGTACCGCTACATCTACTACCGGGTCGGCAGCCGGGCCACGGCCGAGGACCTGACCAGCGAGACGTTCCTGCGCGCGCTGCGCCGGATCGGCACCTTCACCTGGCAGGGCCGGGACTTCGGCGCCTGGCTGGTGACCATCGCGCGCAACCTGGTGGCCGACCACTTCAAGTCCAGCCGGTTCCGGCTGGAGGTCACCACCGGCGAGATGCTGGACTCCAACGAGTGCGAGCGCAGCCCCGAGGACTCGGTCCTGGAGTCGCTCTCCAACGCGGCCCTGCTGGACGCCGTGCGGCGGCTCAACCCGCAGCAGCAGGAGTGCGTCACGCTGCGCTTCCTGCAGGGGCTCTCGGTGGCCGAGACGGCTCGGATCATGGGCAAGAACGAGGGCGCCATCAAGACCCTCCAGTACCGCGCGGTGCGGACGCTGGCCCGGCTGCTCCCGCCCGACGCCCGGTGACCGCGGCAGACCCGGGCGCGGAAGACCCGGGCGCGGAAGACCCGGGCGCGGCAGACCCGGACCAGGGCGAGATATCCGACCCCCTGTCAGCTCCGCCCCGGTCCGCACACGTGCGGGTGAATGGGCGGTCACATGATCAGCCGTGCGTAACCGACTCCCGGCACC
The DNA here is from genome assembly GCF_041434935.1 of Kitasatospora sp. NBC_00374. NCBI lineage: Bacteria > Bacillati > Actinomycetota > Actinomycetes > Kitasatosporales > Streptomycetaceae > Kitasatospora > Kitasatospora sp. NBC_00374. The sequence continues at coordinate 3,920,023 of NZ_CP107964.1, forward strand.
GCTCGTTGGCCAGCGTGCAATCCGTCATCGGGGCTTCAGTCAAGCCCGATCCAGGCATGTCACCCGATGGTGTGGTTTCGGCCCGCCGAGGCAACCGTCCGGCCGGCCTGGGTGTCGAAAACGACGAAGGGAGGTGTGGCCCGTGACGGCAAACGTGCTGGAGCACCGGCGGGCAAAGGCCTTCGCCGAGGCGCTGGAGGCCCACCGGACAGAGAGGGCCGACACCGGCGGCGCGGCCCACGAGGGCCCGGCCGGGGGTGGATCGGCCGCGATGGCCGAGCTGCTGGCGATGGCGGGTGCCCTGGGCGCGATGCCCGCGCCGGAGCTGGACGCACAGGCCCGCGCGGTCCAGCGGGCGCAGCTGATGGCCGCGTTCGAGCAGGAGTGGGCCGGTGGCCGGACCGCGGCCGCGGTGCCCAGGCAGCGCAGGCACCGGGCGGTCCGGGCCGTCTCGCGCAGCCGCTGGGGCCGGCGGCTGGTGATCGGCGGGCTGGTCGCCGGAGTGGCGGTCGGCGGCTTCACCGGTGCGGCCACGGCCAGCACCAACGCGCTCCCGGGGGACACGCTCTACGGCATGAAGCGCGGCCTGGAGGGTCTCCAGCTGGACTGGGCGGACTCCGACGCCGAGCGCGGCGCCCTGCTCCTGGAGCAGGCCTCCACCCGCCTCGACGAGGCGCAGTCGCTGCTGCAGCGGGCCGGTTCGCCGGACACCCTGAGCCCCGACACGGTCGAGCAGGTCCGGCGCGCGCTGGACGACATGCACACCGAGGCCGTCCGCGGCCGCGACCTGCTCCGCGCGGTCTACCGCAGCAACGGCTCGCTCGCGCCGATGCGCAAGCTCGCCACCTTCGCCGACGGCGAGGACGACCGCTGGAGCACGCTGCAGAGCCGGCTCCCCGACCAGCTGACCAGCCAGGCCGGCAAGGTCGACCGGCTCTTCGACGACATAAGCGAGGACGTCGCGCCCCTGCACCTGGAGCAGCCGACCGCCGCGGGCGGCTCGGCTCCCGGGTCGGGAGCGGACGGCGACCAGTCCCCGGGCTCGACCGACAACGAGCCCGCCACCTTCGGCGGCCGGCCGCAGGCACCGGCCGGCACGCCCGACGCGCGCGGCAGGAACGGCACCACGGGTGGCGGCGCGACCGGCGGCACGACCCCGAGCAGCGCACCGAACGGTGTCGGCAACCTGGTCAACGGCCTCACCAACGGCCTGACCGGCGGCGCCCCCGGGAGTTCCCCGGCAGCGGGCCAGCAGGGAAGCACCGGCGCGTCCCCCGCGCCGTCCGGCACACCCACCCCGGAGGGCCAGGGCCTCACCATCCCGCCCCTGCTCCCCGGCCTGCTCCCAGGTCTCACCCTGCACTGACCGGCCGGGTACGACCGACAACGGGACGGCGGCCGCAGGCACTCGCCTGCGGCCGCCGTCCTGCGATCCGGATTCCACCGTGCTCGCGACGCTCTCCGCCGTGGCCGGAGCTACCGGCCGGTCCCGGCCGGGATCGGCGGTCCTCCCCCGGAACCGGTCAGAAGAACACCGAGCGCCGCTGCACCAGCAGCTTGTACAGGGTGTGCTGGATGGTCTCCCGGACCCGGTCGGTGAGGTCGAAGACCAGCATCGGGTCGTCCGCCGCGTCCTTCGGGTAGCCGTCGGTCGGGATCGGCTCACCGAACTGGATGGTCCACTTGGTCGGCAGCGGGACGGCGCCGAGCGGGCCGAGCCAGGGGAAGGTCGGCGTGACCGGCAGGTACGGCAGGCCGAGCAGCCGCGCCAGCGTCTTGAAGTTGCCGATCATCGGGTAGGTCTCCTCCGCCCCGACGATCGAGCACGGCACGATCGGCACCTGGGCCCGGAGCGCGGAGGCCACGAAGCCGCCCCGGCCGAACCGCTGCAGCTTGTACCGGTCCGCGAACGGCTTGCCGATGCCCTTGAACCCCTCCGGCCAGACCCCGACCACCTCGCCGCGCTCCAGCAGTGCCTGGGCGTCCTCGTTGCAGGCCAGCGTGTGCCCGGCCTTGCGGGCGAGCTCGCCGACCACCGGCAGGACGAAGACCAGGTCGGCCGCGAGCATCCGCAGGTGGCGGCGGGCCGGGTGGTGGTCGTGCACGGCGACCTGGGTCATCAGCGCGTCCAGCGGCACCGTCCCCGAGTGGTTGGCGACGATCAGGACGCCGCCCTCGGCCGGGATGTTCTCGATGCCCCGCACCTCGACCCGGAAGTACTTCTCGGCGAGCGGGCGCAGCAGCGAGAGGAAGACCTCCTCGGTCAGCTCCTGGTCGAAGCCGAAGTCGTCCACCTCGTAGTCGCCGGTGATCCGGCGGCGCAGGAAGGCGAGGCCGTCGGCGGCGCGCGCCTCCCAGCCCTTGCCGAGCACCCTGGTCGCGGTGTCGCCGAGCCGCCCGGCGAGCGCGCCGCCGACGGCCTCGGCGAGCCGGTCGGCGAGGTCGCCCTGCTTGCCCTGCCAGCTGGGGGCGGACTCGATCGGGATGACCTTGGCCTCGCCCATGGCATGGTCCCTGGCGGCAGTCATCGCGGCATCGGCTCCTCGGTGTGGTGACCGGTGGTGGGGTGGTGGCCGTCCGGGCCGAGCAGGCCGGCCAGCCGGTCGGTGACGGCGGTCAGACGCTCCGGCGGGAGCAGGCCTGCGGACTGGGCGGCGGCGAAGTCGGCGAAGGCCTGCAGGGTGGTGTACCGGGGGGTGAAGCCGAAGGTCTCGCGCAGCCGGGAGGTGTCGACCACCCGGCCGTGGCTGAGCAGCTGGATCTGTTCGGGCGACATGTCGGCCAGCCGGGTCTGCCGGACCAGCCCGGCCACCAGGTTGAGCGCGGGCAGCAGCAGCGGCACGGTCGGCCGGCCGAGCCGGCGGGCGCACTGGGAGAGCAGCAGCACGCCGTCGCCGGCGACGTTGAAGGTGCCGGTGTTGGTGGTGCCGGCCGCGGGTTCCTCCGCCGCCAGCCGGAGCACCTCGACCGCGTCGTCCTCGTGGACGAACTGCAGCCGGGGGTCGCGGCCGAGCACGGTGGGCAGCAGTGGCAGGGCGAAGTAGGCGCTGAGCGGGGTGTCGCCGGCCGGACCGACGATGTTGGCGAACCGCAGCACGGTGACGGCGACGTCGGGGCGGCGCCGCGAGAAGCCCCGGACGTACCCCTCGACCTCGGCGGCGTCCTTCGCGAAGCCCCCCGGCGGGAGCGCCTTGGGCTGCATCCGCTCGGCGAAGACGGCGGGGTCGCGAGGGGCGGAGCCGTACACGGCGGTGGTGGACTTGACCACCAGGCGGCGCAGGCCCGGGGCCTTCTGGCAGGCACCGAGCAGCTGCATGGTGCCGATGACGTTGGTCTCCTTGACGGCGCTGCGGCCGCCGGAGCCGGTCGCGCTGACGTTGAGGTGGACCACCGTGTCGACCTCGTGCTCGGCGATCACCCGGGCGACGGCCGGGCGGCGCAGGTCGACCCGGGTGAAGGCGACATCGGCCGGGAGCTCGCCGGGCGGCGGTTGGACGTCGACCCCGATCACCCGGTCGATGCCGGGCCTCGCGGCGATCTCGGCGGCGAACCGGGCGCCCAGGTGGCGGGCCACTCCGGTGACGAGCACGACCTTGCCCACGTGTCCGTGTCCTCCTCAGTCCCATCCCTGCCTGAACCGTACCGCGCGGGCATTTCCGCGACGCAAACACGCCCAGGGGTGGAAACACGACTGCCCGCCCCGGCGGAATGCCGGGGCGGGCAGTGCGCACACCTGGTACGCGAGAGCGACCGTGGGCGGGCTGACTCCCGCGCGAAACGGGGCAAGCGCCAGCCGAGGTGTTACTTCTTGTTGCGACGCTGAACGCGAGTCCTCTTCAGAAGCTTGCGGTGCTTCTTCTTGGCCATACGCTTGCGACGCTTCTTGATGACAGAGCCCACGGAACAACCCTCGCTCACTCGGACCCGCGCCCGTGAGAGACGGGAGTCCATACGACTGACGGAGGGCCTAGCCTACCCCTCGCTTCGCGTAAGCCGTAATCGGCCCCGATCGGGCGCCGCGCCGTGTCCTTCCTACGCGCTCTGCAACCGCACGTAGGACTCCTTGAGATAGTCGTGGACCTCCTTCTCGGGGACCCGGAAGGAGCGGCCGACCCTGATGGCCGGAAGTTCTCCACTGTGCACCAGGCGGTACACCGTCATCTTCGAGACCCGCATGACCGAGGCCACCTCGGCCACGGTCAGGAAGACGACATCCTGGAGGGGGCGTTCGCCGGAACTCATGACCTCACCCGACCCTTACCCGTGTGCAAGGCACCGGCTTCCCCTCCGGTGACTCCACCGGCACACGTGTATCCCCAGAGTAGTTATGGGTGGTACCAGTGGGAAGAGGGAGAAGCTCACTCCTTGTACGGTGCGAGATCCGCCCGTTGCAGTACGTAGTCGCTCAGCGGTCTGTAGCACTCGGGGGGAGAGCCGTCGTCCACCGGGACCACGACGGCGACCTCGCCCTCCGCCTCCCCGACGAACGGCGCCGGGTCGTTGGAGTCGGCGATCCCGCCGGCCGGGACACCCAGGCGGCCGGCGCCGCAGAGCCAGCCGTGGTCGCCCAACACCAGGCCCGGCAGGGGCTGTCCGGCGTGGGTGAGCTCGGCCAGGGCCAGGCGGACCGGCTGCGCGGAGTGGGTGTGCAGCAGTCCTCCCTGGCTCCGGTCGAGTCTGCCACCACGCGCCGCTCCCCCGTCAAGGGCTCGGACCACGGCGACCGGGCCGCGGTAGTCGAGTGCGCAGTTGCGCTCTCCGTCGGGGGTGGGCTCACGGAAGCGCGTACCGCGCGCAGGAGTGAGCAGGGTGCAGCCGGCTGCTTCGAGCGCCCTGGCGAGGGAGGTGTGAAACTCCGTCAGCCGGGTCGGGTGCCCGGTGCCGGCGAGGACGGTGGCACGTCGGCGGGCGGCGGCGCGCAGCAGGTCGGCGAGCCGGTCCAGGGCGTCCAGCGTGCGGTCGGGGTCGATGGTGTCGGTGCCCTGGCCGCGGCCGAAGTCGGGGTCGACGCCGACCCGGTCGGCCATCAGCCCGAGGACGGCGCCCGGGCCCCACCGGCCCTCAGGGGCGAGGCCCATCAGGGCCGTCGGGTCGCCCTGGCCGAACAGGCGGTAGCTGCGGAGGTTGCGCTGACGGGTGGTCGGGATGTCCGGCCCGGCCAGCCGGCGCCGGACCAGGTGCTCGCGCAGGGCGGCCCGGGCGGCGGTCACGGCAGCAGTCCGTGGTGCGGGAAGACCGCCCGGCGGGCCGCCAGGATCGCCTGGTCGAGGCGGTCGCCGGGGTCGTAGCCGTGGTCGTGGAAGTCCCGCCAGTCGGGCTTGACGCCGTCGGTCATCCGCAGCGGGGCCTGCTGTCTGGTCCGCCGGTAGACCTCGGCGCGCCAGTCGGCGGGGGTCTCGGCGGCCGGGTCGACCGGGCGGCCGGCGGCGGTGGCCACCAGGTGCGTCCAGGCCCGCGGCACCACGTCGACCACCGCGTACCCGCCGCCGCCGAGCGCCAGCCAGCGGCCGTCGGCGTGCTCGTGGGCCAGCCCGTGCATCGCCTCGGTGACCATCCGCTGGGCGTCCAGCGAGACCGCGAGATGGGCCAGCGGGTCCTCGACGTGGGTGTCCGCGCCGTGCTGGCTCACCAGGACCTGCGGGCGGAAGGCGGCCAGCAGCTCCGGCACCAGGGCGTGGAAGGCGCGCAGCCAGCCCGCGTCGCCGGTGCCGGCCGGGAGCGGCAGGTTGGCGGCGGAGCCGGGGGCGTCGGGGCCGCCGGTCTCGGTGGACCAGCCGGTCTCCGGGAAGAGCGTCGCCGGGGACTCGTGCAGCGAGACGGTGAGCACCCGCGGGTCGTTCCAGAAGGCCGCCTGGACGCCGTCGCCGTGGTGCACGTCCACGTCCACGTACGCGACCCGCTCGGCGCCGAGCTCCAGCAGGCGGGCGATGGCGAGGGCCGGGTCGTTGTAGATGCAGAAGCCGGCGGCCTTGGCGGGCATCGCGTGGTGCAGGCCGCCGGCGAAGTTCACCGCGTGCCGGGTCTCGCCGCGCCACAGGGCCTCGGCGGCGGCCACCGACTGGCCGGCGATCAGCGCGGACGCCGAGTGCAGGCCGGGGAAGGCCCAGTTGTCGTCGGTGCCCAGACCGTGCCGGGCATCGCTCAGCGCCGGGTCGGCGGCCACCCGGCGGACGGCCTGCACGTACTCGGCGGTGTGCACCAGGCGCAGGGTGGAGTCCCCGGCGGCCGGGGCGGCGCGGACGGTGACGCCTGGCCCCGCGGTCAGCCCGAAGGCCTCGACCAGCCGCATGGTGAGCGCCAGGCGGGTGGGGTCCATCGGGTGTCCGGGGCCGAAGTCGTAGCCGGTCTCGGCCTCGTCCCAGTACAACTGCAGGCCGCAGGGGCTCTCGCGCTCGGCTTCGGGCATGGCTCCCACGGTAGTGGGTGCGGCCCGGACGGCCGGACCGGCCCCGGGGCGGCGTGTGCGGTGCGGGGTGCCTGAGACTGCGGGGTGCCTAAGGCGTGGCGGGCGCCGGTGCCGGTGTCGTGGCCGGCGCCGGGGCGAAGTGGTCGGAGAGCGGGATGATCACGAGCACCAGGGCCGTCGGGGCGAGCAGCGCCCAGCGGTACGAACTGGCGCCGGCGATCGCGCCGACCAGCGGGGAGCCGACCAGGAAGCCCACGTAGTTGAACAGGTTGACCCGGGCCACCCCCGCGGCCGAGTCGTCCGGGAAGAGCCGGCCGCCGGCCGCGAAGACCTGCGGGATGATCGCGCAGATGCCGAATCCCAGCACGGTGAACCCGGCGATCGCGGCCCACGGCCCGGGCGCCAGGGCGGCCAGCAGGAACCCAAGCGCGGCCAGCGCGGCCCCCGCCCGGACCACGGCGACGGCGCCCAGGTGCTGCACGGCACGGTCGCCGAGGGTGCGGCCGACCAGCATCGCGACCATGTAGCCGAGGTAGGAGAGCTTGGCGACGTCGTCCGGGCTGTCCAGACCGTCGGTGAGGTACTTGACGCTGTAGTTGGAGGCCGTGGCGTCGGCGATGCACGCGACCGCCATGGCCAGGCAGAGCGGGAGCAGCGGCTTCCACGGGATCGAGCGGGCGGCGGCCTCGGCGGCCTCCCGGACGGCGTCGCCGAGTTCGGCCCGGCCGGCGAACCGGGTGCCGGCCAGCAGGGCGAGCGGGATCAGGACGACGGCCGCGCCACCGAACAGGGTGGGCAGCCCCAGGTCGTCGTGCGCGCCGAGCGCCGCGACGGCGGCCCCGACGATGGCACCGAGGCTGAACGCCGCATGGAAGCCGATCATGATGCTGCGGCCGTACCGGCGCTGGAGGCCGACGCCGAGCATGTTCATCGAGGCGTCGAGCGCGCCGATCAGCAGGCCGAACACGCCGAGCGCGAGGCCGAGTTCCCACAGCCGGTCGCCGAAGCCGGTCAGGCCGAGGGTCAGACAGACGGCGGGCTGGACGACCCGCAGGACGGACCGGGCGCTGGTCCGCTTGACCAGCCGCTCCGAGGTGATCGAGCCGACCCCGGCGAGCACCGGCACGGCCGCCAGGAAGACCGGCAGCAGGCCGTCGGTCAGCCCGTAGCGGTCCTGGATCTCCGGGATGCAGGTGACCAGCAGCGCGAAGGTCACGCCCTGCAGGAGGAAGCCGACGGCGAGGGCCGCACGGGCCTGCCTCAGTCGCTCGGTGACGACCGGTCCGGTGGTGCCCGTTTCCCGCATCTGCCGACCTCGCTCACCCCGGCGCTACCGGCCGGTACGACGATGTTGGCGTGAGCGTAGGGGCTGTGGAGGCTTTGCGGGAGGGGGGCGGAGGGATCGGTTAGTAGGCCAAGAGGTCCAGAACCTCGTCCAGGTCGGCGAGCAGTCCGGTCGCCCCGGCGGCGGTGAGCCTGGCGGGGTCGGTGAGCGCCGCATGGCCGTACACGTCCATACCGGCCGCGCGGGCGGCGAGCACGCCGTTCGGGCTGTCCTCGATCACCAGGCAGCGGTCCGGCGGCACGCCCAGGGTGCGGGCGGCGTGCAGGAAGAGGTCCGGGGCGGGCTTGCCGACGCCGACGTCCTGCGCGCTGAAGATCCGCTCCTCCTCGTGCAGCCCGCGCAGACCGGTGAGGTCGAGCGCGGTCCGGATCCAGGAGTGGTGGGCGGAGGAGGCCAGGCAGTACGGCACACCGCGCTGCTGAAGGGACTTCAGCAGCCGCTCGGCACCACGGACCGGGGCCAGCTCCTCGGCGAACGCGGCGAACACCCGGGCGTGGAACAGGTCGTCGAAGCCCTCGGGCAGGGAGGCGCCGTGGCGCTCGCCGATCACGTCGTGCACCTTGTGCGCGGCGCAGCCCATGTAGTCCCGATACGAGTCCTCGACCGTGGTGGGAAAGCCGAGTTCGGTCAGGAACTCGGCCAGCACCCGGTTGGAGATCGGCTCGCTGTCCACCAGGACGCCGTCGTTGTCGAAGATCACCAGGTCGTAACTCACCCGGTCGACCCTACTTGCCGCCGCCGGCCAGCTCGCGGGAGCGGTCCCGCGCGGCCTCCAGCGCACCGAGCATGGCGGCCCTCACCCCGTGGTTCTCCAGCTCGCGGATGGCGGCGATGGTGGTACCCGCCGGGGAGGTGACGGCCTCGCGCAGCTTCACCGGGTGCTCGCCGGAGTCCCGCAGCATGATCGAGGCGCCGATCGCGGACTGCACGATCAGGTCGTGCGCCACCGTCCGGGGCAGGCCCAGCAGGATGCCGGCGTCGATCATCGCCTCGACCAGGAAGTAGAAGTAGGCCGGCCCGGAGCCGGAGAGCGCGGTCGCCGCGTCCTGCTGGGACTCCGGCACGCGCAGCGCCTTGCCGACCGAGCGGAAGATCTCCTCGGTGCGGACCAGGTGCGCCTCGGTGGCGTGCGAGCCGCCGGAGATCACGCTCATCCCCTCGTCCACCAGAACGGGCGTGTTGGGCATCACCCGGACCACCGGCGTACCGGCGGCCAGCCGGTCCTCGAACCAGGTCGTCGGGATACCGGCGGCGGCCGAGACGACCAGCCGGTCGGTGGCGACGTGCGGGGCCAGCTCGTGCAGCAGCACCCCCATGTCCTGCGGCTTCACGGCCAGGATCAGGGTGTCGGCCAGCTTGGCGGCGTCCGCGTTGGAGACGGCGGTGACGCCGTAGTCCGAGGCCAGCTCCTCCGCGCGCTCCGGGCGGCGGGCGGTCACCAGGACGTCCGCCGGATCCTTGCCGGCCCGCAGCAGGCCGGAGAGCAGAGCCTCTCCGATCTTGCCGGTGCCGAGGAAGGCGATCTTCTGTCCGGTCGCACTGCTGGTCATGGCCGCTGCTCCTTCGTACGGTGCTGCGACCCATCCTCGCACCGGCCCGGGCGGCCCTGCGGGACCCGTCCACGGTGCGGGCAGCGTCAGCCGCCCGGCGGCGGCTCGGTGCGGTGCGGCTCGCTTGCTCCAGACGCCGACGATCGCCGAGGCGGTCCTGCGCGCGGGGGATCCCTTCGCGACGGAGGACGAGATCGCGCACAGGGTTGCGGCTCGGCTGCGACGCCAGGACCGCCTCCACGGTCCCAATCCGCCACGCTTCTGGTTCATCCTGGACGAATCCGCGCTACGGCGGCCGGTCGGCGGGGCGCGTGCCATGCGGGAGCAGCTCAACGTGCTGCTGACTGTCGGCAAGGTCCCGCACGTGACGATTCAGGTGCTGCCGTATGCGGCCCAGGAGCACTCCGAGATGGGAGGGTCGCTGACGCTGCTGACCCTCCCGGGCCAATCCGTTGTGGCCTATGAGGAGGGCAGCAGATCCGGTTCCCTGATCGAGGCTCAGGAGGACGTCAGCAAGCGCCGGGCGCTCTACGATCTCCTCAGGGCGCAGGCCCTGTCGCCCCGAGACTCTGCGGCGATGATGAACGCGGCAATGGAGGGCTTCGGTCATGCGACCTGACGAGCGACCCGCCGAGTGGCGGAGGAGCAGCTACAGCAACGCCGACGGCGGCGAGTGCGTCGAGGTGGACGACGCCGCGCCCGGTACCGTCCGCGACTCCAAGGACCCCGACGGCCCGCGCCTCGCCTTCGCCCCCGCCGCCTGGCAGGCCTTCGTCACCGCCGCCGCCCGGGGCGAGTTCGGCGGCGTCTGACCTCAGGCTGCCGTCACGGTCGGCCGCAGGGCGCTGACGCCGTGGGAGTCGGCGAGCAGCACCAGGCCGTCCGGGGTGGTGTCGGCGCCGCCGAGCGGCCCGGGTGAGACGAACACGGCGGCCTGGCGGCCGTCCGCCTCCCAGATCCGCACGTAGTCGCCGCCGACACTCAGCCGCAGCGGGCAGGCCGCACGCTGCTCCTGCGACGGGCGGAGGAACTCGGCGGCCTCCGCCTCCAGCAGCGCACCGGTGCGGGCGTCGTACGCGACGAGCCGTGGATCCTCCTCCTGGATCCGGGCGACCAGTGCCGGGGTGCCGTCCGGAGCGACGGCGGCCGCGACCGAACCGACTCCGGGCAGCGGGTGCGCCCAGAGCGTTTGCCACGGCAGGTCGATGCCGAACTCTGGTGCGGGCAGAGCATCCTGGTGGCAGGCGTGCTCCAGCAGGGCGGCCCGCAGCACCGGGTCGGCCTCGGTGCGGGTGAACAGGGGCGCGAGGCGCAGCCAGGTCCGGGCGAGTGCCGGCAGGTCGGTGCCGGTGGCGGCCAGGTGTTCGACGGCCGCCCGCAGGGGCACCTGCCCGGCGTGCAGCAGGAAGCCCGGCTCCGCCAGCAGCTCCGGGAGCAGCCCGCCCTCCAGCGCGTGCCCGACCAGCTGGGCGCGCGTGTACGGGGAGGCGGCCGCCCAGCGGTCCGGGGCGGCCGGAAGGCCGGCCGTCAGGGCGGTGGCGATGCGACGCTGCGTCTCGCGGACGGCGCCGCCGAACCGTTCGCGCAACTCGTCGGCGATCGCCGGATGTGCGAGCCGTACGGCCGGTTCCTCACCGCTCCCGCCCGGTTCGACCACGTCGAAGAACGGGGTCAGCAGGTGTTGCGCCCGGGCGAACGTCCGGGACAGGTCCCGCCCCGCGATCGCCGAGGCGAGCGGTTCCCAGAGGGAGAACGGCAGCTCGGCGCCCTCCCCCGCGAGGGCGAGCGGCGCCAGGAGCCTGCGCAGCGTCAGCTCGTCCGCCCCGCAGCGTTCGGCGTGCAGGTCGAGGATCTCGCCGACGGTCGTCGGCGCCGGCTCCCACACGCCCTCCGGTACGGCCAGCAGCGACCGGGCGACGAGCTGCACCACCAGCGGGCCGTCCGCGCGCCGGGCCGTCTCGGCGGCCAGACCCGGATTCTCGACGGTGGCCCGGGCCTGGAGCAGCAACGCGGCCGGGTCGGCCCAGGGCTCCTGGTCGAGGTCCAGGATCAGCACGTCGCCGGGGGACAGCCGCTCGGCCAGCCACCGGGCCTGTTCCTGCGGTACGTCGGCCAGCAGCCGTATGCCGGGTGCCTGGGCGAGCGGCAGCAGCACCTCCGCCGCCACCCGTGCCCGCTCGTCGAGGGAGCGCAGCACGCCGGCCCGGTCCACATCGGCCACCACGACCGGCACGGGCTGCTCCTGCGGATGCGCCAGCAGCGTGTAGACGTCCTGCGACCGGGTGGCCCCCAGCCCCAGCTCGTCGGCCACCAGCCACAGCAGCTGGGCCGCCGTCAGGCCGGCGGCACCGAACACCGGTGGGGGCGGCAGCTCGGCGGGCGGCACGGTGGCCGGGTCGAGCACGGTGAGATCGATCCGGGCGCGGTGCTCCGGGTCGCACAGCATCAGGAACCCGGTGAGCAGATGGGATCGGCCGCTGCCCGGACGACCGGTCAGGAGCACTGTTCCAGGGGCGTCCGCCGCTCCCGAGCGCCATGCGGCCAGGGCCCTGAGGACGTCGGTCCGACCGCCCAGGTAGGGGTGCGGCTGATGGGCTGGCTGGGATGTCATCTCTCAAGGCTCCTTTGCGCTGGACGGTCGGCTGCTGGATCGTGGGAACGGGCGCTACTCGTCCCAGCCCTCCCGGGCCTCGATCAGCGACGGGACGAAGAAGCGGTGTTCCCAGAAGCCGCTCTCGACGGCCGGCCGGTCGACGGCCGTGAGCCAGCGTTCGACGTCGTTCTCCAGGTCATCCGCGTCGTACGGCCCGAGCAGCACCGGCGCGGACAGCGCGGCGTGGTGCAGCAGCACGATCCGCAGGAACTGCGCCAGGCTGCCCGCCACCACCGGGCCGGCCCCGCCGTCCGGACCCGGATCGCCGTACCGGACCTCACCGGTGCGCCCGTCGAGCAGGATCGGCACGCCCCAGAGCTCGCCGAGGCCTTCCAGCAGACCTGGTCCACCCGGCGCCGGGGAGAGCCCCTCCACCGACAGATCGGCCGTCGAGAGCCCCCGGAGGTCCTCCGCCACCGGCCACCCGACCTGTTCCAGGAACGCCCGGGTGGCCGGGGTCCCGCACCTCGCCGGGAAGACGCCCGGGAGCCTGCGGACGGCACGCCCCGGCGCCGAACGCCCAGTCCTGCTCGAGTTCCTCCCGGGTGGCCTCGCCGGTGAGCGACAGGGCCGGCGGCGGCCACTCGGCCTTCGGGGTGACGCCGTGGCCGACCCACCCGCGCGGCACCTGCGGCAGCGCCGCCACCGCGCGGTCGTCCACCACGGCGGCGAACAGACCGCAGGTGCCGTGGAACACCCAGAGCGTGCCGTCCGGGCCGCCCGACGGCGTGCACTGCACGGCACGTTCCACGGCCTCGACCGCCCAGGGCAGTTCGGGCACGGGCCGGCTCTCGCGGCTCAGCGCGCTGGTGCTCCAGGCCCCCTGGACGTGCCTGGCCGTCCGTCCGGTCCAGTCGTCGGCCGTCACGGACACCTCGTCCTGGAGCGACGTGCTGTCGCCGCTGAGCAGTTCGCCCGTGTCGACGTCCCAGACCTGCTCGATCAGGACGTCGTAGTCGTCCTCGTCCTCCCGGCGGGTGGCGACCGCGAGAGTGTCCTGCCACCTCACGGCACGCAGGTCCTCGCCGAGCAGCTCTTCGGCGGCCCTGGGCGCGAGACCGCTCGGCCACTGCCAGCGCGACCACACCGTCCGCCAGGGCAGGCGGACCCGGGCGGCCACCTCGTCCGCCGCCGACGTCAGACCCCGGCCGACGAGGGAGTGGTGCACCCAGCTCAGCCACTCCTCCCGGCCGGCCGGCGCTGCCACGCCCTGCATCAGCAGGCAGTGGAGATCGCCGGCCGTCCCGCCCAGCGGGACCCCGTCCGGACAGGCCAGGGCCAGCCCGACGCCGAGCCCGTACCAGTCCGACTCCACCAGGAAACCGGGTTCCTCGATCCACTGCTCCAACTCGCCCGCGAGGGCGGCGTGCACGGGCCGTGCCGCCCGGCGGTAGGCCGCCACCGCGCCCTCCGCTCCCAGCCCCAGCAGCGCCCGGTGCACCGCGACCTGCTGGCCCGCCGTCAGCGGAAACCGCTCCCTGACCTCCCGCCGGGCCGCGCGGCTCGCGAAGCCCAGGCCTTCGGCGTCGAGCAGGAGGTCCGGCCGGGCTCCGGCGAACCGCGTCAACTCCGCCGCCGTCACCGGCGCCGCCGTCAGGGCCTGCGCGAAGGCGCGCCACACCTCCAGCGGTGAGCGCTCCGGCTCCAGCGCTCCGGCCGCGGCGAGAAACAGCACCTCACGGGGGCCGGGGAGCTCCGGGCCACCCGGCGGGTCGCCGGCGGGCCGGCCGGTGGCGGCTGCGGCCGTGCGGGTCAGCACCGGCCGGCCGACCACCCCGGCGGCGGCGCGACTCGCCCACGCCGTGATCCGCCCGTGGTCGGTGGAGCTGGCGAGCGGCCCCGCCAGGTCGACCCGGTCCAGCAGCAGCGGTGCGCGTCCGGGTGCCGCCGTGGCGGCCGCCCGGACGGCCGCTCCGATCACCGCCTCCAGGCTCAGGCCCGCGCAGTCGACGACGATCGAGGGCTCACCCGGGTGCAGTTCGTCGCTGGTCACGTCGTCATCCTAGGTATCGGCCTGGCCGACGGCGCGGATTCCCATCCGCATCCAGAGCACCTCGATGTTCCGCATGTACCAGCGGGCGTCGGCCTTCTGACCGGCCACCGCGTCCGGGCGCGTCCGCATCCACCGATGTGCGGGGGGGCCGGTGGGGGATCCGGTCGGTCACTTCTCGAACTCCAAGGAGATGGTGGGCAGGGTTCGGCACCCGGTGTGCTCGGTGCTGGCCGGTCAGTAGATCCAGAAGTCGGTGTCCGGATAGTCGGACCATTGCTCGTACAGTCCGCTGTACCGGCTCGGCCAGAACTCTGCTTCAGCGGACTCGGCATCGAGCTCCCGCACCCAGGCCACGGCGTCCTCCTCAAGGTTCTCCGCGTTCCCCTCATCGAGGATCATGGGAACCGAGAGCACCGTGTGTTGCAGCAGGACCAGCAGCAGCAGCCGGGCGGGGCTGCTCGCCACCAGGACGGGCGGCCCGCACGACGGGCTCCGCCTCCCGAGGATCACCTTGCCCGAGGCGCCGTCGAGCAGTAGCGGCCGGCCGCCGAGCGTGCCCAGCCCTGCGTACAGGCCGGGTTGGTCCTCTACCGGGCTGAGACCGCCCTCGGTCAGGTCGTACGGGCGGAAGCCGACGATCGTCCGGCCGACCGGCCACCCGATCTCCGTCAGGACGTGCCGAGCCGGCCCGTCCACGATCCCGGCCGGCACCGCATCCGGGGCCAGTGCCCGGCAGCTCTCAGGGCCGAACGCCCAGTCCTGTTCGATCAGTTCACGGTCCACCTCGCCGGACAGCGGCACCCGCGCGGGCCGGGACCAGCGGGCGTCCACCGTGATCTGGAAGAACGGACGGCCGTGCGGCACCTCGGGCAGCGCGGCCACCGCCTCCTCGTCCACCAGTGCGGCGTACATCCCGCACCACCCGGAGTACGCCCACAACGTTCCTCCGGGACCCGCCGGCGTGCACTGCACGGCGTGCTGCACGGCGTCGACGGTCCACGGCAGGCCGGTCACCCGGCCGTCGGGACCGTTCGCGGACTGCCAGGTTCCGCCCTTGTGTGTGGCGCGGCGGCCCACCGAGGTGCCGCCGTCGAACGGGAGAACCTCGTGCCGCACCGGCCCTTCGCCGACCAGCAGTTCACCCGTTGTGAAGTCCAGGACCTGCTCCGTCGGGCGGTCCGGGTCGATGTCGTCGCAGCGGCCGGCGACCGCCAGGCCCTCCGGCCCCTGCACAAGGTACAGCTCCCCGCCGACGCCGGCCGCACCGGCCGCGGCCGGTGCTGCCGCGCCGGGCCACCGCCAGTGTGACCACACCGTCCGCCACGGCAGCCGCACGCGGGACGCAACCGCGTCCGCCGTGTCCGCAAGCCCTCGGGCGACGAGCGAGTGGTGCACCCAGCTCAGCCACTCCTCGTGGCTAGCCGGCGCAGCCAACGCCTGGGTCAGCAGGCAGTGCAGGTCTCCCGCGACACCACCCAGCGGCACGCCGTCGGGATACGCAAGGGTCAGGGCCAGCCCCACGCCGTACCATCCGCACTCCACCAGGAAGTCCGGATCCTCCAGGCACGACTCCAGCTCTCCCGCGAGTGCAGCGTGGACCGGCCACGCCGAGTGCAGGTAGTCGGCGACGCCGGGCACCTCCCGGCCCCGCAACGACAACAGCGCACCGTGCACCGTCCGGTGCTGCTCCAGCGACAGCGGAAACCGGCGCCGCACCTCCCGGTGGGTGTGCTCGTCGACGAAGCCGACCCGGTCGCCGTCCCGCACCAGAACCGACTGCCGCGCCGACAGCCGGTCCACCGGGCCATCGGGGCCGACTCCCGTCAGCGCCTGTGCGACCGCCGTCCAGACCACCACCGGCGAACACCGGAGCTCCAACGCGCCGGCGGCCGCCAGCAGCACGGCGTCGCCCCCGTCGGCATCGACATCGACCGGCTGCGGCTCGGCTGCCCGACGGATCGTCACGGGTACGCCCAACGCGTCCTCGCCGTCGTACCGCACCCACTCGACGATCCTGGCCTGCTCGTCAGAGCTGATCAACGGCCCGGCCGACTCGACCGCCTCCAGCACGACACCCTCGCTGACCGCCCCGCCGTCGCGGACCCGTCGGAGCGCCGTGGCGAACACCGCCTCCAGGCTGAGCCCGGTGCAGTCGAGGATCACAGGGTCGTCCCTCACGTCTTGGTCGGCCATGGCCTCACTGTATGCCGCCGACTCCGTCACCTCGTCTCCCCGGGACCTCTCGGCGCAGCGTGCTGCTGCCGGTCGATGCTGACGTCCATCCACAGCGAGGCGGTTCTCTTCAGGTGCCACCGGAAGTCGCCGCCCAGCACGTTCTGGACCTTGCGCTTGCCCCTCTTCTGGGGCGGCTGGCCGCCGTCGCCGCCGGCTGCCGCAGACCCTCGGCGAGCTGATCCGCCACGATGCCGACGACCTGGCCGCCTGCGCGCTCCCGGATGCCGCCCGGTCCACCCTCACCTGGGCCGGCCTCCCCGCGGACCTCCCGCTGTTCTTCTCCGCCGACCGCCCCGACGCCCCGCCGGCCGGCGGAGTCCTCGCCGACCTGCGCACCCATCTGCGCGCCGCGGGCAGCGGGATCGAGGAGCCGGTCCTCGACGTGCTCGCGGGCTGGACCAGGATCGGCACGGACGGCTTCTGCGTGATCGCCGTCCAGTGCACCGGCGACGAACGCGGCCTCGGCTCGGTGTGGGCCGTCCACCCGCGCACCGGCAGCGGACGGTACGTCAACAGCTCGGTCTCGGCCTTCCTGCTCAGCCTGGAGCTGCTCGTCACCAGCCGCGCCGCCATGCCGGGCATGGACCCCCTGGCCGCCGGCGCCGCCGTGACGGCGCTGCAGAGCGGCCTCGCCGAGATCGACCCCGACGCCTTCCACAAGGACTCCACCTGGTGGAACGTCATCGTCGACCAGATGTGGCACGGCCTGTTCTGACGGTTCCGACCCGCTGGTCGGGTCCCGGGCGGGCGGGCGCGGTCGAGGAGATCACGCCCGCCCGTCCACGTCCCCGCCCGTCCGCCCCCGTCCGTACGCCCCCGTCCGTCCGGTGACGGCGCGGCGCCGGCACTGCCGCCGGGCCTCGGCGAACGGTCCGCCGACGACCCACTTCCAAGCGGTGCTTTCGAACATCTCACCGCTCCTTATGGCCCAAGTTCACTCCTTCGAGTGAGTTTGACAGAGTGCACGCCCACTGCTGCGTACCAGAACCAATCGGGTGCGATCGAACACGCACGCAGCGGCGCAATCGTCCCGCAACAATCTCCGTGAAGCCCGGACAGAGACCACATCTCACGTTCGCGGCAAGCAATCTGACGTGTCATCAGATATCCCTGACTCACGGACAAGGACGCGCCATGACCACCGAGACCGTTCCGCAGAACCAGCGGAGCCTCAGCACCTCCGCCGCAAGGAACCTGGCCACCACCACCAAGACCGCGCCGCAGATGCTCGGCATCACCCCGCGCTACCTGCTGCGGGTGCTGCCCTGGGTGGATCTGGAGGCCGGCGTCTACCGGGTCAACCGCCGCCGGGGCTTCATCCTCGGCGACGGGCTGATCGGCACGTACACCGACGGCAGCGGCGGGGCCCGGGTGGTCGCCGAGGACCTGCGCGAGATCGTCCTCCTCCGCGAGCTGGACAGCTCGATGCTGAGCACCCTCGCCAACGGCTTCGTGCAGCACGAGGTCGAGCCCGGTGAGATCATCGCCGGCGCCGAGACCCCGCCGGGGCGGCTGCACATCATCACGTTCGGCCGCGCCGAGAAGCGCGCCACCGGCCAGTACGGCGAGGACGCCCTGCTCTCCGTCCTCGGCGACGGCGACTACTTCGACGACGGCGCCTGGGTGCGCGGCGAGCCGACGCCGTACCAGGTCCGGGCCCTCACCCCGTGCACCGTGCTCTCCCTCGACCACCGGATGCTCGCCGAACTGGCCGACCGGGAGCCCGCGTTGCGGGCCCGGCTGGACGCGTACACCGCCAACGGCCAGGGCTCGGCCGACCGCGAGCACCCGATCGACCTGACCTCGGGGCACAGCGGCGAGCCGGAGCTGCCGCAGACCTTCGTGGACTACGAGGAGGCCCCCCGCGAGTACGAGCTGAGCATCGCGCAGACCGTGCTGAAGGTGCACACCCGGGTCTCGGACATCTACAACTCCTCGATCGACCAGGTCCAGGCACAGCTGCGGCTGACCACCGAGGCGCTGCGCGAGCGCCAGGAGTGGGAGATGCTCAACCACCCCGAGTACGGGCTGCTCAACAACGTCGTGCCCAACCAGCGGGTGCACACCCGCAAGGGCTCGCCGACCCCGGACGACATGGACGAGCTGCTCACCCGGGTCTGGAAGCAGCCCGCGTTCTTCCTGGCCCACCCCCGGGCGATCGCCGCGTTCGGGCGCGAGTGCACCCGGCGCGGGGTGCCGCCGCAGATCGTGGAGCTCTTCGGCAGCCCGTTCCTGACCTGGCGCGGGGTGCCGCTGCTGCCCTCCGACAAGCTGGACCTCAAGGGCTCCAGCAACTCGGCGCCCGGCACCACCAACATCCTCCTGATGCGGGTCGGCGAGGCCGAGCAGGGCGTGGTGGGCCTGCGGCCGTCGAGCGTCCCGGACGAGGTGGAGCCGGGGCTGTCCGTGCGGCCGATGGGCGTCGACCGCCGCGCCATCACCTCGTACCTGGTGACCAGCTACTTCTCGACCGCCGCGCTGGTGGACGACGCCGTCGCGGTGCTCCAGAACGTCGAGGTGTCGAACTACTATGACTACTCCTGACGGCTTCGGCGCCGACGCCGCGACCGCCCAACCGCCCTGGGGTTTCCCGCAGTCGGGCGCGCTCCCGATGCCGGAGACGCTCCCGCTGCCGGCCGCGCTGGCCCACCTGGCGGGCGGCCCCCGGTACTGGCTGCCCGAGCAGCCGGACCAGGCGACCGCCGCCGTGGCCCCCGCGGCCGTGTCCCCTGCCACCGCACCTCCCGCCGTCACGCCGCCGACTGCTCCGACTGCCCCGACGGCCCCGCCGACCTCGCCGCCGAGCGGTTTCGACGTCGAGGCCGTCCGGCGGGACTTCCCGCAGCTGCACCGGGAGGTGAACGGCCGCCCGCTGGTCTGGCTCGACAACGGGGCCACCACCCTCAAGCCCCGCCAGGTGGTCGAGGCCGTCGGCGAGCACTACGCGATGGGCAGCTCCAACGTCCACCGCGGCGCGCACACCCTGGCCAAGCAGGCCACCCAGGTCTACGAGGAGGGGCGGCAGGCCGCCGCCGAGCTGCTCGGCACCCCGGACCAGGGCGAGATCGTCTTCGTCCGGGGCACCACCGAGGCCGTCAACCTGGTGGCGCAGAGCTGGGGCCGGTCCAACCTGGGGGTCGGCGACGAGATCCTGGTCTCGGCGGCCGAGCACCACTCCAACCTGGTGCCCTGGCAGCTGATCGCCGCCGAGCGCCGGGCGAGGATCCGTCCGATCCCGCTGCTCCCCGACGGCCAGCTGGACCAGGACGCCTACCGGGACCTGCTCGGCTCCCGGACCAGGATGGTCGCGCTGACCCATGCCTCCAACGTGCTGGGCACCGTCCCGCCGGTGGCCGAGATGACGGCGCTCGCCCACCGGTACGGCGCGAAGGTCATGGTGGACGGCGCGCAGGCGGTGAGCCACTTCCCGGTCGACGTCACCGCGCTGGACGCCGACTTCTACGCCTTCTCGGGGCACAAGATCTTCGCCCCGACCGGTATCGGCGTGCTCTTCGGCAAACGCGAGCTGCTGGAGGCCATGCCCCCGTGGCAGGGCGGCGGCAACATGATCGACTCGGTCGGGTTCGAGGAGACCACGTACGCCCCGATCCCGCACCGGCTCGAAGCCGGCACCGGCCACATCGCGGGCGTGGCCGGGCTGCGGGCCGCCCTGCAGTACCTCGCGGCGCTGGACCGCGAGGCCGCCACCGCCTACGAGGAACAGCTCACCGCGTACGCGATGGGCATGCTGGCCACCGTCCCCGGACTGCGGCTGATCGGCACCGCCCCGGGGAAGATCGGAGTGCTGACCTTCCTGCTCGCCGGAGCGGACCCGATGGCCCTCGCCGGGGCCCTCGACCAGCAGGGCATCGCCGTACGCGCCGGCCACCACTGCGCACAGCCGGCGCTCGCCGCGTTCGGGCTGCAGGCGGCGGTGCGGGCCTCACTCGCCCTGTACAACACCGTCGAGGACGTGAACACCCTGGTGGCCGCGCTCCAGGACGTCCAGGCCCGGTCGGCGCCGACCGCCGGGTAGTCGAGGCGGTTGATCACGGCGGTTGATCACGGCGGTTGATCGTGGCGGTCCCGGTCCCGGCTCCGCGCGGTGCCTCGTGCGCCGGGCGGGGCCGGGGCACCGCGAGCGACCGGCCGCTACTCCCCCGTGACGCCGTCGAGGCGCTCCCGCAGCAGGTCCGCGTGGCCGTTGTGGCGCGCGTACTCCTCGACCATGTGGCCGAGGACGTAGCGCAGGGAGAAGGCCTCGTCGCCGTGACGGCCGGTGAGGTCGAGGCTCTCGGCCGCGTCCACGATCGCCCGGGAGTGCTCGCACTCCTCGTTCCAGACGCGGAAGGCCTCGTCGGGGTCGGCCGATCCGACCTCCCACTCGGCGGACTCGCCGGCGGCCGCTCCCGGCCAGAGCAGCGCGGCCCGTTCGGCGGCGATCACGTTGCGGAACCAGCCCCGCTCGACCGTGGCGAGGTGCCGGACCAGGCCCAGCAGCGACAGCGTCGACGGCGCGACGGCCTGCTCCCTGAGCTGATCGGCGGTCAGCCCGGCGCACTTCATGGCCAGGGTGTCGCGCTGGAACTGGAGCAGGCCGGTGAGCGTGGCGCGCTCGTCGGCGGTCAGTGGGGGCGGGGTGCGTTCGTGATCCTGCATCGGGCCATCATGCCAAGCGGGGCAGGGCCCGTGACAGACTCTCGATCTTCGCTTCCCGGCCTCCGGGGTCGGGAGCACGACGAGAGGACGAGACGTGGCGCTCTTCGGCAACGCGCACAAGGTGGACCCGGCGGCGGCTCAGAAGGAGTTCGCCAAGCTGTTCGGGAACGGCGAGCAGGTGCACGCGGCGTACCAGCTGATCCGCGACACGTTCATGTTCACCGACCGCCGGCTGATCCTGATCGACAAGCAGGGCATAACCGGCAAGAAGACCGAGTACCACTCGATCCCGTACAAGAGCATCACGCACTTCGCCGTCGAGACGGCCGGCAACTTCGACCTCGACGCCGAGCTGAAGATCTGGGTGTCCGGCAACCCGCTGCCGATCCAGAAGACCTTCACCAAGGGCGTCGACATCTACGAGGTGCAGGCCGTCCTGACCCAGTACGTGGCCGTGTAGCCCGCCCGTGAAGCCGCCCGCCCGGCCGCCGTGCGCAGGGGCTCCGGGCCGGTGCGGAGCGAGTCCTCCAGGTTGATCCCGACGGCACCGGCGGCGAGCACCTCGCGCAGCAGGGTCAGAGAAGTCGTCATCTCGGGCACTCTGCCTCCACAGCACCACGGTCGAGCACGGGACCTGATGCCGTGTCGGGCCTCCCGCCGGTACGCACGGCGGCCGCTCGCGCCGACGGCTACCGTGGGCGGATGACCGCGACCTGGGATCCGACCGCCGCAGGTGTCCTGCGGCTGCCCTCTGGGAGGCTGGTGCGGGGGCGGGCGCTGCGCCGGCCGGTGCCGTCGGGCCCGGTGCCGGAGTTCGCGGTCCACCTGCTCGGCCGGCCGCCGGCGGCCGTGCCCTGGGAGGCCCGGTGGCTGCGCTGGCCGGACTTCCGGCTGCCGGCCGACCGGGCGGCCGCGCGGGCCGTCCTCGGCGAGGCCTGGGTCCGGGCCGCGGCCGAGCGGGTCGAGGTGGCCTGCGGCGGCGGCCGCGGCCGGACGGGTACGGCGCTGGCGTGCCTGGCCGTCCTCGACGGGGTGCCCCCGGCCGAGGCGGTGGCGTACGTCCGGCGGCACTACGACGCCCGGGCGGTCGAGACACCGTGGCAGCAGCGGTACGTCCTCCGCTTCGCGGACGAGGGACGCCGGCGCGTCCCGTAGGGGGAAACTCAGGGGCCGCCCCTATGGCTTCCGGGCGGTCCCGGGCGCACCGTGGGGTTATGGGACACGAGGAATTGTCGCGGCGGGAGAGCCGCCAGGTCGCTGTAGCCTCGGCGACGCTCGGGCCATGGCGGACGGCCTCGGCCGTCGGCGTGGTGGTCGCCGGTGGGGCGCTCGCGGTGGATCTGATCACCGGGAGCTGGTCGATGGACATCCTGGCCGGTCCGGTCGGGCTGGGCCTGTTCTTCTTCTTTCTGGTCGGCACCGTCGGCGGCAAGCTGCGGCGGGACACCGGCGACCGGCGGCTGCGCCGCTGGGCGGACGAGCACCCGTGGCGGTCGACGCTGCCGGCGGCGGGCGCGCTGCTGGTGCTGAACACGCTGGCACTGATGCTGCTGGGCAGTGCGGGCCTGTTCGGGGCGCTGTTCACCTCGCTGCTGCCGGCCGGGATGCTGTTGCTGGTGGCTGGCGTGGTCGGGTCGGTGAAGCAGGCCCGCAAGCGGGGCTGACACCGGCCGAGGCGGTCGGGGTGGGCGAAACGGAGGAAACCGGCACCGAACGATCACCGCTCCCCAGGATCGTCCCCACCCCCGCGCACGGGTGTCCGAGGACGTCGGCATACTGACCGCGTGCCGATAGCCGAAGACCCCAGCCCCCGCCCCGCCGACGACTCCCCTGACGACCCGTTCGACGGTCTGGTACTCGACGAGGAATTCGTCAGGGGGGCCAGCGTGAAGGAGGCTTCGGGCCGCGCGCGGATGCTCGGCGCGAAGTGGAAGCGGCAGCCGCCGCAGGACGTCCCGTGGCGTGCGGAGGCCGACCGGACGCCGCAGATCCGGCGCCGCAGGTTCGGCCGCCGGGCCACCCGGGTGGACTCCTGGGGCCGTTCGAAGCGGCGCTCCCGCACCTGGCAGGCGCCGCTGTTCATCGCGCTGGCCGCCGCCGTGACGCTGGCGGCGCTCAACGTCGACCGGCTGCGCGAGTGGTACCAGAACCGCCAGGACAGCTCGGCGGCCGGCACCCCGAACCGGGCCCCGCTGCCGACCCTGCCGCCGGAGACGGCCGCCCCCACCGCCGCGCCCCCGGCCGCCGACCCCGACACGCCGACCGTGGACCGGCCCTGGGCGGGCTCCCCCGCCGAGCAGTGGCCGGCCGGACCGGACGCCCTGGTGCTGCCTCAGGCCACCGCCGTCGGGGTGTTCGGGGCGGACGAGGTGGCGGCGCAGCTCGCCCTGGTGAAGCAGTTCATGGTCGCGGCCAACCTGGACCCCGCGCAGGTGCGGGGCGGCAGTCCGGACGCGGCGGTCTCCCTGCTCGACCGGGAGAGCGGCAGCTGGCTGGCGGCCTCGGTCGCCCACCCGGACGCGGAGCACGACCCGACCACGTACCTGAGCCGCTTCGACCCCCTGCGGACCGTGCTGGCGACCGATCAGATCAAGGTGCAGGGCCGGTTCAGCTTCGAGAGCGACGGTGAGCAGGGCGTCGTGGTGCACACCGACGTCACCTATGTGTACGCGCTGCGCCCGGGACCGGACGCCGGGAAGAAGCGCCCCGATGCCACCGGAGCCGCCGGATCCGCCAAGCCGGTCGCCTGGTCGGAGGGCGGCGCGGGCCCGGAGGTCCAGCGGGAGATCATCCGCCGTGTCCTCGACTTCCGCTTCTACAACCCCGCCAGGTTCAAGGTGCAGCCGGGCAAGCTCCGGCCGGGCAAGGGCAACAGCGACTTCGGCAACAACATCTGCGACCTGACCAGCGGGTTCCTGGAGCCCCCGTTCGATCTGTCCGCGCCGAGCAGCGAGTCGCCGGGTCCGACCGGGCCCGAGAGCGACCCGTACGACCGTTCCAAGCCCCTGGAGCGGCACGAGGGCTGCGGGACGGTCTCCCGGACCTGATCCGTCAGCGCCGCTTGCGGCCGGGCTTCCCGCTGGGGCGCCCGGCCCCGCCGTCCCGGCGCCGCAGGTGCCGCGCGACGGCCTGGTCGTGGGCGGCCCGCCGGACGCCCTCGCCGGGCGCCTCGACCAGGCTGCGGAAGAAGTACGCGACCAGCGCGCCGACGCCGCCGATGATCCAGACCGCGCCGAGGGACTTGTCCTCGGCCATCCAGCCGGTCAGCGAGTCGCGGCCCTCGGTCAGCACCTTCCAGGTGCGGACCGCGGCCAGGCAGGAGCAGATCGCGATCGCGCCGAGCAGCAGGATGTTCACGAAGCCGCCGGCCTCGGACATGGTCACCCCGGCGACCGCGAAGCGGAGCAGAAGGGCGCCGGCCGCGGCGGCGGCCAGCGCGCCGAGCGGGACCAGCACCCGGCGTGCCCAGTAGCCGGCGCCGCGCTCGACCCAGCTCGTGCCGAACCAGCGGATCGGTTCGGGCCGGGGGCCGTCGGTGCCTGGGGTGCGCTGCTCGTCGTCCACGGATCCGATTATGGCCCGACCACCGGCCCGGACCACGAACGGAGCCGCCCCCGATGCGGGGACGGCTCCGTCACGGCCTGCGGCGGGCGGGTGTCAGCCGAGCCGGCCGACGTCGCGGACGGCGCCCTTGTCGGCCGAGGTCGCCATCGCCGCGTACGCCCTGAGGGCGGCGCTGACCGGGCGGACCCGGTTCTTCGGGCGGTAGCCGCCGTCGGCCTCCAGCTTGAGCCGGCGCTCGTGCAGCTCCTCGAAGGAGACCTTCAGCTCGACCGAGCGGCCGGGGATGTCGATGGCGATGACGTCGCCGTCCTCGACCAGCGCGATGGTGCCGCCGGAGGCCGCCTCGGGTGAGGCGTGGCCGATGGACAGACCCGAGGTGCCGCCGGAGAACCGGCCGTCGGTGATCAGCGCGCAGGCCTTGCCCAGGCCCCGGCCCTTGAGGAAGGAGGTCGGGTAGAGCATCTCCTGCATGCCGGGGCCGCCCTTGGGGCCCTCGTAGCGGATGACGACCACGTCGCCCTCCTTGACCCGCTTGGTGAGGATCGCGTCGACCGCGTCCTCCTGCGACTCCAGCACGACGGCCGGCCCGCTGAAGGTCCAGATCGACTCGTCGACGCCGGCGGTCTTCACGATGCAGCCATCCTCGGCGAGGTTGCCGTACAGCACGGCCAGGCCGCCCTCGACCGAGTAGGCGTGCTCGACGCTGCGGATGCAGCCGCCCGCGGCGTCGGTGTCCAGGGTGTCCCAGCGCTCGGACTGCGAGAAGGCGGTGGCGGAGCGGACGCAGCCGGGGGCGGCGTGGAACAGCTCGACCGCGGTCGGGGACGGCGAGCCGCCGCGGATGTCCCAGGTCTTCAGCCAGTCGGCGAGCGAGGCGGAGTGCACGGTGTGGACGTCCTCGTTGAGCAGGCCGCCGCGGTACAGCTCGCCGAGGATGGCGGGGATGCCACCGGCGCGGTGGACGTCCTCCATGTAGTAGTTGCCGTTCGGCGCGACCTTGGACAGGCACGGCACCCGGCGCGAGATCGCGTCGATGGCCCGCATGTCGAAGTCCAGCTCGGCCTCCTGGGCGGCGGCGAGCAGGTGCAGGATCGTGTTGGTCGAGCCGCCCATCGCGATGTCCAGCGCCATCGCGTTCTCGAACGCGGGGCGGGTGGCGATGTTGCGCGGCAGGACGGAGTAGTCGTCCTCGTGGTAGTGCCGCTTGGTGATGTCGACGATGGTCCGGCCGGCGTCCTCGTACAGCGCCTTGCGGGCGGTGTGGGTGGCCAGCACCGAGCCGTTGCCGGGCAGGGCCAGGCCGATCGCCTCGGCGAGGCAGTTCATCGAGTTGGCGGTGAACATGCCCGAGCAGGACCCGCAGGTCGGGCAGGCGTTCTCCTCGATGATCGCGATGTCCTCGTCCGAGACGTTCTCGTTCACGGCGTCCGAGATCGCGTTGACCAGGTCGAGCTTGCGCACCGTGCCGTCGACCAGGACGGCCTGGCCGGCCTCCATCGGGCCGCCGGAGACGAAGACCGTCGGGATGTTGAGGCGCAGCGCGGCCATCAGCATGCCGGGGGTGATCTTGTCGCAGTTGGAGATGCAGATCAGCGCGTCGGCGCAGTGCGCGCTGACCATGTACTCGACCGAGTCGGCGATCAGGTCGCGCGAGGGCAGCGAGTAGAGCATGCCGTGGTGGCCCATGGCGATGCCGTCGTCCACCGCGATGGTGTTGAACTCGCGGGGGATGCCGCCGGCCTCCTTGATCGCCTCGGAGACGATCCGGCCGACCGGCTGGAGGTGGGTGTGGCCCGGGACGAACTCGGTGAAGGAGTTGGCCACCGCGATGATCGGCTTCCCGAAGTCCTCGCGGGCTACGCCGGCCGCCCTCAGAAGCGCCCGGGCGCCTGCCATGTTGCGACCGTGGGTGACCGTACGGGACTTCAGCTCGGGCACTGTGCTCCACTCCTTCGGAGGCTGCTGGCGGCCGCTGGTCTGGTGGAAGGGTGCAGGGCCGCTGTAGCTATCGAGCGTACGCCCCTGGTCCAGCCGGCGGACGGACCGTCCGCGATCCGGTCAGTCGCCGGCCAGGCCCACGGATCAGTCGCCGGTCAGGCCCACGGAGAGGTCCAGGCGCCAGGGTTGCAGGAGCGAGCCGTCCGGGAACTCGGCGAGCAGCGCCGCCCGCTCGGCGGCCAGCACCTCGTCCCGGACCCCGGCCGGCAGCACCGCGAGGTAGGAGCGGGAGCCGAGCTCGGCGATCAGGGAGTCGACGGTGGTCGGCCGCTCCCAGGTCAGCTCGACGTCGGTCACCCGCAGTCCGTACCCGGCCAGCGAGTCGGCGGTACTGTCCGACCGGACGTTCGGGTGGTACGGGGTCAGCGCGGCCACCATCCGGTCGCGCGAGGCCGCCAGCCACGGGACGCCGCTGTCCGGGCGGTTCCACCAGACGGCCAGCGCGCCGCCGGGGCGCAGCACCCGGATCGCCTCCGGGATGGAGCGCTCGGGATCGGTCCAGTGGAAGGCCTGCGCGTAGGTGACCAGGTCCGCGGTGGCGTCGTGGAACGGCAGTTCCTCGCCGCCGGCCTTGAGGACGGTGGTGCCCGGGCAGGAGAGGAGCAGCTGGCGGGCCATCCCGTCGCTCGGTTCGACGGCCGTCACCCGGGCCCCGCGGGCCCGCAGCAGCCGGGTCGCGATCCCCGTGCCGGCGCCGACGTCCAGTACCTCGGCGCCCTTGAGCGGGCGCCCGGCCAGCCGTTCCACCTCGTCGAACAGCTCCGGCGGGTACGAGGGCCTGGAGGCCTCGTACTGGGCCGCCACCGGGCCGAACGACATGGCGTAGTCGCGGTGTTGAAGATCGGTCATGAACATCCCCCTCCGTGTGCGACCAGCCTACGTCGGACGGCGCCGCGCCGAAGGGGAGATGCCGCGGTCAGCGCAGCCGGGCCGGGGTGGCCAGGTGGAGGCGGGTGAAGGCGAGCGCCTCGGCCAGGTCGGCCTCGCGCTCGGCCGGGGAGGCGGAGCGGCGGGTGTTGACCTCCAGCACCACGTGGCCGTCGAAGCCGGTCCGGGCGAGCTGTTCCAGCAGCTCGGCGCAGGGCTGCTTGCCCCGGCCGGGGATCAGGTGCTCGTCCTTGCCGGAGCCGGCGCCGTCGGCCAGGTGGACGTGGGCCAGGCGGTCCCCCATCCGGGCGGACATCTCCAGGGCGTCGATCCTGGAGGTGGCGGCGTGCGAGAGGTCGATGGTGAAGTGCCGGTACTCCTCCTCGGTGACGTCCCAGCCGGGGGCGTAGGCGAGCATCTCGCGGTCCCGGTAGCGCCACGGGTACATGTTCTCGACGGCGAACCGGACGTGGGTCTCGCCCGCCATCCGGTCGATGCCCGCGACGAACTCCCGCGCGTACTGCCGCTGCCAGCGGAACGGCGGGTGCACCACCACGGTGTCCGCGCCGAGCTTCTCGGCGGCCGCGCGGGCCCGCACCAGCTTGGTCCACGGGTCGGAGGTCCACACCCGCTGGGTGATCAGCAGGCAGGGGGCGTGCACGGCCAGGATCGGCATCCGGTGGGCGTCGGAGAGGCGGCGCAGCGCCTCGACGTCCTGGCTGATCGGGTCGTTCCAGACCATCACCTCGACCCCGTCGTAGCCGAGCTTGGCGGCCAGTTCGAAGGCGGTGACGGTGTTGGCCGGGTAGACCGAGGCGGTGGACAGGGCGACCTTGGTGTCCGGGATGTGCAGGCCCGGGTGCGGCGGGAGCACCAGGCGGTCGGTGGTGCGCAGCAGCGGGGCCCGGCGGGCGGCCTTCGCGGCCCGGGCCGCCTTGACGGCCTTCGTGGCCTTGGCCACCTGGGCGGCCTTGGCGACCTTCACCGCCTTGACGGCCTTCGCGGCCCGGGCGGCCCTGGCCCGGGTGTCCCCGGCCGCTCCGGTGGCGGGTTCGGCGCCGGTGCGGGGGGTGCGCCGGCGTTCGGGGACCGGTTCGGCCGCGGCCCTCGCGCGGCGCGGCCGGCCCGACCCCGGCTGCCGCTCTCCGGCAGCGCGGTCCGGCCGGGCCCCGTCCTGGTCCGCTGGTTCCGCCACGGGCAACAGCGTAAGCGGCCGGGCGGCGGAATGGGGGGTGCCGGGGTCACGCCGTGGTGGGCGTCACGCCGTCAGTGCGGCCCTGCGGTAGCCGGAGCCGTCCATGGCGTCCAGACGGCGCAGGATGATGCCCTCCCGCAGGGCCCACGGACAGATGTCCAGCGCGTCCAGCCCGAACAGGTCCATCGCGGCGTCGGCGACCAGGGCGCCGGCCAGCAGCTGTCTCGCCCGGCCCTCGGAGACGCCGGGGATCTGGGCCCGCTCGGCGACCGTCATGGCGGCGAGCCGGGGCAGCCAGGCCGACAGGCCGGTCCGGGTGAGCCGCCGGGGCACCCGGACGCCGGCGTCCGCGGGGGCGGCGCCGGTCATCCGGGCGAGCTGCTTGAAGGTCTTGGAGGTGGCGACGGCGTGGTCCGGCGAGCCGATCCGGGCGAACTCGCCGACCACCCGGGCGATCTCGGTACGGATGTGGCGGCGCAGCTCGCGCAGGTCGTCCGGGTCGGCGACGTCCCCGGGCAGCCGGGCGGTCAGCCGGCCGGCGCCGAGCGGCAGTGAGCAGGCGACGTCGGGCTGCTCGTCGATGCCGCAGGCGATCTCCAGCGAGCCGCCGCCGATGTCCAGGTTGAGCAGCCGGCCGGAGGACCAGCCGAACCAGCGGCGGACCGCCAGGAAGGTCAGCCGGGCCTCGTCCTGGCCGGACAGCACCTGCAGCTCGACGCCGGTCTCCGCGGCGACCCTGGCCAGCACGGCCTCGCCGTTGGCGGCCTCGCGGACGGCGGAGGTGGCGAACGGCAGCAGGTCCACCACGCCCTTGTCCTCGGCCACCGCGAGCGAGGAGGCGACCATCGAGGTCAGGCGCTCGACGCCGGCCTCGCTGATCGCCCCGTCCGCGTCCAGCAGCTCGGCCAGCCGCAGCTCGGCCTTGTGCGAGTACGCGGGCAGCGGGGCAGCACCGGGGTGGGCGTCCACCACGAGGAAGTGGACGGTGTTGGAACCTACGTCGAGCACACCGAGTCGCATAACGCTCCACGCTACGCGATCCGGCCCGTTCACCTGCCCGATTGTGCGGGCCGATTGTGCGGAGCGGGCCGGGACCGGGCCCGGACCCGATGGTTGACCGGCATCCGGACGGGGATGAATTCCCATCGGACGGGGACCTCATCTCTGCTCGGAGGACGACCATATGACGATCAGTCACCGACTCATCGGTACCGGCGGGAACCGGGTCGTGGTGCTGCACGACTGGTTCGGCACCACGCTCGGCTGGGGGCCGTTCCTCGACTACCTGGACGGCGACACCTTCACCTACGCGACGCTCGACTACCGCGGCTACGGCGAGCGGGCGGACGTGCCCGGCGACTACACCCTCGCCGAGATCGCCCAGGACGTGCTGGCGCTGGCCGACCGGCTCGGCTGGGAGCGGTTCTCGCTGGTCGGCCACTCGATGGGCGCGAAGGCCGCCCAGCGGGTCCTGGCGGAGGCCCCGCACCGGATCCGCAGGCTCGCCGGGATCGCCCCCGTACCGGCCTCCGCCTACCCCCTGGACGCCGACGCCCACGCCCTCTTCCACGGCGCGGCCGAGCGGCCCGCCAACCGCCGCGCCATCCTCGACCTGGTCACCGGGCGGCGGGCCAACGCCGGCTGGCTGGACCGGATGACCGCCCAGTCCGTCGCGCAGTCCCGCCCGGAGGCCGTCGAGGCCTACCTGACCGACTGGACCACCCAGGACTTCGCCGCCAAGATCGCCGGCAGCCGCCTCCCGGTCAGGGTCTTCATCGGCGAGCACGACCTGGCCCTCACCGAGCCGGTCATGCAGGCCACCTGGCTGAGCCACTACCCGGACGCCTCGCTGGAGGTGCTGGCCAACTCCGGCCACTACCCGATGTACGAGCTCCCGGTCGCCTTCGCCACCGCCCTGGAGGACTTCCTGCGGGGCTGAACCGGGTGGGCCGGGCCGGCCCGGGCCTCGCTGGAGTACGCCTTCCTCCCCGGCCGCAGCCTGTGGGCCGACCGGGACGGCTACCGCCCGGACCCGGCCCGAAGGCGGAGCCGGAGTGCGCCTTCGGAGGCGGCCGTGCTGCGGCGGTCGCAGGGCTCACGGCCGGCCCCGCGGCCGTCAGAGCTGTCCGTGCCAGAGCTGCTCGACGATGACGGCCCACCAGTTCTCGGGGTCGTTGAAGACGGTGCGGTCGAGGGTGGCCAGGGCCCACTGGAACTCGGCGACGACCGGCCCGGCACTCTGCGGATCGAGCCCGCGCAGGCGCGGGAGGCGGTCGGCGAGCAGCGCGAGGCAGCGGGTGAAGGCCGTCAGGTCGGCGTTGCAGTAGCGGGCCTCGGCGTGGTCCGGGTCGACCGCCCGGACCCGGCCCTGGGCGGTGTCGACGGTGAGCAGTGCCCAGCCGTCGGTGCCGATCAGGACCTGCCCGAGCAGCGCCTGCCGGGCCGCGGCGGTGGCCCGCCCGCCGCGGCCGAGCCCGGCCAGGTGGCCGGCCAGGTCGGGCAGCACGGGACCGGCCGGGGCGCCGTCGGCGATCCCGTCCGACTCGGGGTGGTGCAGGGTGAAGAAGCCCTCGACCACCCGCGGCAGGCCGATCTCGCGCAGCGGACGGGCCAGCGCCTCCGGCAGGTCGGCGGCGGCCACGGCCCCGGCGTCGAAGCGCCGCACACCGTCCGGCCCGAACAGCGCCGCCAGCCGGGCCGCCAGTTCCGGTTCCGACTCCGGCTGGGCCGGCGGCACGGCGACGGGAAAGGGCACCCGGTTCAGCCGCGGCCCGCCGGCCCGGGCGCGGTCGGCGGCCACCGCCCTCGCGGCGTCCGCCCGGTGGTCGAACCAGGGGCCGTCGGCGTGGTCCCAGCCGATCGGGGTGTCCGGCAGCTGGGCCCGCAGGACGTACGCCCAGTAACCGCCCGGGAGCATGCCGGGCCGCAGGTCGGCGTGGAGCGTGACCAGATCGGCCGGTTGGACGCCCTGGCTCCTGAGCTGCTGCCAGCCGCGCAGCAGCGGGTGCGGCAGCCCGGGGGCGGAGTCGACGACCAGGGTGTGCTGCGCGCCCTCGGCGTCGCGGTGCACCAGCGTCGCGCGGACGCCGGGGCCGGTGACCGGCGGCAGGACCGGGTCGTAGCTGCCCGCGCCGAGCCGGTCCCGGTAGCGCCGGACCACCGTCGGCACCGGGACGGACGGCCAGACGGTCAGCTCGCCGGTCACCCGGTCGACCACCGCACAGGCCGCACCGATCTCCTCGGGGGCCCGGCGGGCTCCGGTCAGCGGGTCGACCTGGACGGGCGAGGGCTCCGGCCAGACCACCCAGCCGAGCTCGAACTCGTGCGAGCGGACGCCGCGCGCGGCCTCCTGCGGGAGCTCGCCGTTGATCCAGCGGTGGGCCGTGTCGACGGCCTGCTCACGGGTGATCATCGGCGGCTGCTCCTCGGGCCCGCGGCGGGGCGGTGGTGGGCGGTGAGCCGCGAGCGCGGCGGCGCGGCGGCCGGCGCCGGCTCGGGCTCCGGTTCGGGCGCGGGAACGGGCTCGGGGGCGGGCGCGGGCTCGGGGACCGGCTTGAGCTCCTGGACCGGCGCCGGGGCGGCCGCCGGAACGGCGACGGTGGCGACCGGCTGGACGTCCGCCAGGTCGATCGGCCGGCACCGCGCGTCCAGGGCGATCGCCCACAGCCCGTGCTCGACCGGGTGCAGCGGCTCCGCCGACCGGCGGGCCTCCTGGTGGTCCAGGTAGAGCACCGTGCCGCCGTGGTTGACGGCGTTCCAGGTGTGCGAGCGGCCGAACTCGTCCAGGGTCAGCAGCACGGCCTGGGCGCCCGGCCCCGACCCGAGCAGGCTCTGCGCCAGCCTCGCCGCCGCCTCCGGCCCGTCGCCGAGGTCGTGGAAGCGGGTGCCGAGCTCGCGCTCCGCACGGTCCCGGCCGCCGCGCTCGCCGGCCGGCCCGTCGGGCAGCCTGGGCGCGGCACAGGTCGGCCGGCCGAGATAGGTGTCGGCGGCGGAGAGCGCCACGTCCACGCAGTTGTTGGCCCGGCCCGGCTCACGCGGGCCGCCGGCGTTGAGGATCTCCGTCCAGTCACCGGCCGGATCGAGCGAACCGTCCTCGGGCACCGCGGTACGCCGCACGGCCTCCGCCTGGTGGGCCGGGTCGACCGGGCCGAGCCCGCCGGCGAGCCCGTAGGGACGGCTGTCGGCGATGGTCCGATCGTGGACCGGCCGGGCCGCCGGGGCCTGGGCGGCCGGACGCCGGGCGAACTGCGAGAGCAGGTACGCGGCACCGACCTGACCGACCAGCAGCGGCGCCATCGAGGGCTGGGCGTCCTGCCCG
Organism: Kitasatospora sp. NBC_00374; assembly: GCF_041434935.1. Lineage (NCBI taxonomy): Bacteria > Bacillati > Actinomycetota > Actinomycetes > Kitasatosporales > Streptomycetaceae > Kitasatospora > Kitasatospora sp. NBC_00374. The sequence continues at coordinate 3,952,806 of NZ_CP107964.1, forward strand.
CCCTCCGCTCCGCCCTCGGTCCGGCGGCGCAGCTCGTACCCGCCCTCCGGGCCGATCCGGACCGGCGCCGAGGCACCGGGCTGGCCCGCCGCGCCGCCGGGCGCCGGAGTACCTGAAGCACCCGGAGCACCGGATGCGCTGCCGCTGCCGACCGCGGCGCCCGGCAGCGGGCCACCGGCGGCCGACCGTGCGCCGGCCGCACCCTGCACCGGCCCGCCGCCGACCACCGCGGCCGCCGCACCGGGCTGACCGGCGGCACCGGCCTGCCCGGCCGCCGGGGCGGCGCCGAGCGTGCCCGGGGCACCGGGAGTAGCGGGAGTACCGGGCGCGGCGGGAGCGGCGGGAGCGCCGGCACCGCCCGGGCCCGGTACTCCGGCTCCGATCGCGCCGCCGACGGGAGCCGCCACCGGTGCCGCGCCGACGGGCGCGCCACCGACCGGACCACCGCCGACCGGACCGCCGCCGACCGGGCCGAGCTGGAAGCCGCCCGCCGAGCCGCCGCCGAGCGACGGCGCGGACGCGGCCTGCGGCGGTTCGGCCGAGCGCCAGCCACCGCCGGAGATCGGCGCCGAGGGGTCCCCGCCCGCCGACGCGACCTGTGGCGGAGCCACCGCGACCGAGTCGGTGTGCACGGACGCCGGCCCGTGGTGCACCGGCGCCGCCGACGCCGCCGGCAGGTCGTAGCTGTCGGGCTCGTCGAGGTCGACCACGACGGACGGCTGGTGGCGCGGCCCGGACGAGCCACCGCGCAGCGACACCGGCTCGTCCCCGCGGGCCGCCGCGGCCACCGCGCCACCGGCGGACGCCGTCCCGGCGGCGAGCGAGGACCCGTCGGTGACGGACATCGTGCTGAGCGGGTCGTGCGGCGTACGGCCGGTGTCGGTCGTGAGCAGGGGCTTGCCGTCCGCGCCGAGGGTGACGCCTTCGGAGTCCACGGTGGTCAGCGGCCTGCCGTCCGGGCCGAGGCGGCCGCCGCGGGTGTCCGGGGTGCGGCCGTCCTGGTCGACCGCCACGGTGTGGCCCGCGGCGTCGGTGAGCAGCCGGCCGTCGGTGTCGGTGGCGAGCGAGCTGACGGGCTTGCCGTCGGGCCCGACGACCACGGGGTGCCCGTCGGCGTCCAGCACCGGCCGGCCGTGCGCGTCCACGGCCATGGTCAGCCCGCTGGCGCCGAGGCTGCCGTCGGCGGCCACCGTCAGCGGACGGCCGTCGGCGTCGGTCAGCGGACGCCCGTCCGCCCCGGTGACCAGGCCGGTGACCGGCTTGCCGTCGGCGCCGAGCAGCACCGGCCGGCCGTCCTCGCCGAGCACCGGGCGGCCCTTGGCATCCACGGCCACCGACACGCCCTCGACCCCGCGGACCGGACGGCCCTCGGCGTCCACCAGCACCGGGTTGCCGGCCTTGTCGGTGAGCACCTGCCCGTCCGGGCCGACCGCCGCGGAGAGCGTGCGCACCCCGGCGACCGCCGCCGCGCCGCCCACCGCCCCGCCGACCGCGCCGGTGAACTGCCCCGCGTCCCGGGCGGCGCTGTGCTCGCGGCGCTCGCCGTGCAGGCCGCGGCCGTCCGCCTGGGCGATCCGCTCCAGCGCGGTGACCGCGGGCTCCTTGAGCGCCGCCTGCAGCCCTTCGCGCATCTCGCGGCCGAGCTCCTCGAGCAGCCCGGCGACGCGCAGGCCCGCGCTCTCCACCGCCGCTTCCTCGCCCGCCTCGGCGATCGCGCCCTTGACCGCGCCGACCACCTTGCCGACCACACCCACCAGGCCGGGCCCGGCCTCCGCCACCGCCTCGGCGGCCTTGGCCTCGGCCGCGTCGGCCCGCTCGATCTGCGCGGCCAGCTCGGTCAGTACGGCGATCAGCTCGGCCTTGCAGTGCTCGGCGGCGCCGGCCGCCCGGTCGAGCGCGCCGGCCAGCGCCTCGGCGGCCGCGTGCGCGTCGTCCAGGTGGCCGCGGCCACCGCCGCTGAACCCGCGCCAGTGCTCGGCGAAGGCGTCCACCGCGGTGCCCTCGTTCTCGCCGGTGACCCGGTGCACCGAGTCGGCGCCCCGGCGCCCGAGCCGCTCGGACTCGGTGCCGAATTCCCGCCACAGGCCCGCCGCGCGGCGCAGCCCGTCCTCGTCGGCCTCGGGCCAGCGGTGGCCGGTCCTCGCCAGTACCGGGGCGAGTTCCTCCGGGAGCTTCCTGGACACGCGTGGTCCCCCTCTGCGGTCGTGTCTCTACGGTCGGCGGCTGGGCTGTACAGGCTCAGACCGCGCGTGGGCCGGGCGCGGTTGCGGAGCCGGTGAAGTCCGCCTTGACGTCGGCCTCGTTGCGGTCGGCGTTGTCCGCCATGGCGTGCAGCCCGCCGCCGATCCGGCCGAGCCGCTCCGCGAGGCCCTGCAGCCCGGCCAGCACGCCCTCGCGCGCCTCGCCGTACGCGGCGGCGAAGCCACTGCCCGGCTCGTCGGTGCCCCACGGCGTACCGAGACCGGCCAGGCTGTTCTCCAGCTCCGTCGCGGCCTGCGCGAAGTCACCCGAGATCGCCTCGAACTCCCGCCCCTCGCCGTGTACTTCCCACGGCTTGATCAACACCCTGTCCGTCATCGGACCGTCTCCCCCGTCCCCGTGCGCCGTTCCCCCGGCGGCGCCATCCTAGGCCCCGGATCCGGGGGCACCGCAGGCCCGGTGCGGCGTTTTCACACCGGTTTCACGACTCCGGGAGCGCCCGGCCGGCGGGCCGGCCACGTCGAAACGCGGCAAATGCCGTCGCCGCAGCGGCCGATCGGCCCTGTTCGAGGGCCTACCCTTGCAGCGTGGCAGCTGAGACGGTGAAGAGCGAGAAGACCGACAAGAAGGCCAAGAAGGCGAAGAAGGACAAGGCCCCGACCGGCCCGGTCCTGGTCGATCTGGCCCCGCCGACGGTCCGGCCCGAGGTACCGCTCGACTTCGCGCGTGCCTGGGTCGAGTTCGCCGATCCCGCCGACGAGGAGCAGGTCTTCCGCTGCGACCTGACCTGGCTCACCTCCCGCTGGGGCTGCATCTTCGGCAAGGGCTGCCACGGCATCCGACCCGGCCGCGGCGCCTCCGACGGCTGCTGCACGCTCGGCGCACACTACTCCGACGAGGACGACGAGCAGCGGGTGATCGGCCACGCCGCCCGGCTCACCCCCGAGACCTGGGAGAACTTCGAGCACGGCACCGATGCCGAGGGCCGGCTCAGGATCGACGGCGGCATCACCATGTTCGACGAGGACGGCGACCGGCAGACCCGCCGGGTGAACGGCGCCTGCCTGTTCCTCAACAGCCCCGGTTTCCCCGGCGGCGCGGGCTGCGCCCTGCACACCCTGGCCCTCAAGGAGGGCAAGGAGCCGCTGGAGACCAAGCCGGACGTCTGCTGGCAGCTTCCGGTCCGCCGCACCTACGACTGGATCGACCGCCCGGACGACACCCGCTACCTCCAGGTCACCATCAGCGAGTACGACCGCCGCGGCTGGGGTCCGGGCGGCCACGACCTGCACTGGTGGTGCACCGGCAGCCCGGAGGCCCACAACGCCCCCGACCCGGTCTACGTCAGCTACCGCCCCGAGCTCGTCGAGCTGATGGGGCCCGAGGGCTACGCCGTGCTGGCCGAGCTCTGTGCCCGGCGCATCGGCAGCGGCGCCGACCGCAGCCTCGCCCCGCACCCGGCGGACGAGCAGGCCTGACCGCCGGGCCGCTCCCGCCTCCGCCCGCACCTGAGGGGCGCGGTTCCCGCGTCCCTCGCGGTGGCGGCCCCCCGGGCTACTTGTCGATGTCGCCGACGACGAAGAACATCGAGCCCAGGATCGCCACCATGTCGGCCACCAGCGTGCCGGGCAGCAGCTCGGTGAGCGCCTGGATGTTGTTGTACGAGGCGGAGCGGAGCTTCAGCCGCCACGGGGTCTTGTCGCCGCGGGAGACCAGGTAGTAGCCGTTGATGCCGAGCGGGTTCTCGGTCCACGCGTAGGTCTCGCCCTCGGGGGCCTTGAGCACCTTGGGCAGCCGCAGGTTGACCGGGCCGGCCGGCAGTCCGGCGAGCCGGTCGAGGCAGGCGTCGGCGAGGTCGAGCGAGTTGGCGGTCTGCTCCAGCAGGCACTCGAACCGCGCCAGGCAGTCGCCCTCCTCCCGGGTGACCACCGTCAGGACGTCCTGCAGTTCTCCGTAGGCGAGGTAGGGCTCGTCGCGCCGCAGGTCGAAGTCGACGCCGCTGGCCCGCGCGATCGGGCCGCTGACCCCGTACGCGTGGACGTGCTCGGCCGACAGCACGCCGACCCCGGCGGTGCGGCCGCGGAAGATCTCGTTGCCGAGGACCAGGTCCTCGAAGACGGGCAGCTGCGAGCGGACGGCGGCGACGGCGGCCCTGACCCGGCCGAGCCAGCCGGCCGGGACGTCCTCCTTGAGGCCGCCGACCCGGTTGAACATGTAGTGCATCCGGCCGCCGGAGGCCTCCTCCAGCACGTGCTGGAGCTCCTCGCGGCTGTGGAAGGCGTGGAAGACCGGGGTGATGCCGCCCAGCTCCAGCGGGTACGAGCCGAGGAACATCAGGTGGTTGAGCACCCGGTTCAGCTCGGCCAGCATGGTCCGGATCCAGACCGCGCGCTCGGGGACCTCCATGCCGAGCATCCGCTCGACGGCGAGCGCCACACCCAGCTCGTTGGCGAAGGCGGAGAGCCAGTCGTGCCGGTTGGCCAGCATGATGATCTGCCGGTAGTCCCGGGCCTCGAAGAGCTTCTCCGCGCCCCGGTGCATGTACCCGATGACCGGCTCGGCGGCGACGATCCGCTCGCCGTCCAGGACCAGCTTCAGCCGCAGGACGCCGTGCGTGGACGGGTGCTGCGGGCCGATGTTGAGCACCATGTCGCTGGTGCCCAGCTCGCTGGTGAGCTCTTGCGCGCCTGCGCCGATGCCGACCGTGGTCTCCCTCATGGCTACAGAGTCTGCCACCCCGCCAGGGCGCCCAGGCCCGCCGGTACCGGCATGCGGACAGCCTGCAGCAGCCAGCCGAAACCGCCGAGCCCCGCCGGGTCGGTCAGCTCGGCGCCCTCGCCGGCGCCGCCGAGGGCGCGCAGGTACTCCGCCGGATCGCTGGAGGCCAGCGCGAGCGGGGGGCGCGCGCCGTGCACGCCCAGCGCGTGGAGTGCGTCCCGCTGGGTTGTCCACAGGCTGTGGACACCGGGGACCGCCACCGAGTCCAGCGCCACGTGCGCGGTGATGTCGCAGCTGCCGTCGGGCACCGGCGCCACCTCGCGGCCCGCGCGGAACCCGGTCAGCGAGCCGAACGGCGGCCGGCCGGCCGCGAAGTGCGCGTAGTCGACGGCCACCGCGAGCCCCCGGTCCAGCCCGGCGACCGCCCGCGCCCAGGCCTCGTCCCGCGGCCCGCCCAGCTCCAGCCGCTCGCCCCGGGGCCACCACCGGGCCGCCCACCGCGCGTCGGCCTCCGCCAGCTCCCCGCCCGGCCGCTCCTCCCCGTCCGGCGCGACCTCGACGTAGCGCAGGACACCGTCCTCGTCCCGCTCGGCGACGTCCAGCGGGACGTTGTCCAGCCACTCGTTGGCGAACAGCAGCCCCTGGACGCCCTCGGGCACCCGGTCCGTCCACACCACCCGCTCCGCCAGGCCCTCCGGCCGGTCCGCCAGCTCGACCGCGTACGGGCGCAGCCGGGCCGCGAGAGCGGGGTCGGCCGCGGCCAGCACTCCGGTGGTCAGCTCACCGCGACCGGCGCCGACGTCGACGAAGGCGAGCTCCTCCGGCCGGCCGAGCGCCTCGTCCACCTCCGACAGCAGACGGGCCACCGCCCGCGCGTACCGGGGCGATGCGTGCACGGAGGTCCTGAAGTGGCCCGCCGGTCCCTCCGGCCTGCGGTAGAAGCCGCCGTCCGCCCGGTACAGGGCCTGTTCCATGGCGGTCCGCCAGCGCATCCACTCCATGGCGGTGGACATTATCGAAGTCAGGGGCGTCTCCACCCTGCGGAGTAGAGCGGATCGCCCTCCCGGCGGACCTGGAGCCCCTCCGGGACTCCCTAGGCTGGAATCGTGCATCGACTCAACGCCTGGCTCCGCAGACACCCCATGGTGGTGGACTCCGCCTGGGCACTGCTGGTCCTCTTCTTCGGCGTGCTGGCGGCGGTCGAGCAGGGCGGGCTGGGCGGGCTGGCGGTCGCGCTCGCGATCCCGGCGCTGATGGTGTTCCGCCGGCGCAATCCGAACGCGACCACGGTCACCGCCGTGGCCCTCGGGCTCGGGCAGCTCGCGCTGAACGTGGACCCGAACGTGTCCAGCGTCGGCTACCTGGTCTTCGCCTACACCGGCGCGGCCTTCGGGGCGCCCTGGGTGTCCCGGCTGGTGGTGGCGGCGGGGCTGGTGGCCGGCCCGCTGACGCTCTGGCGCACCGAGTCCAACGCCACCTCGCCCGAGAGCACCTCGGACGGCTACTGGGTGCGGATGATGTTCTCGGCCGTGCTGATGACCACACCGTTCATCCTGTGCTGGGCGTGGGGCCGGCTCACCCGGGTCCGCCGGGCGTACCTGATCGAGCTGGAGGACCGGGCCGCCCGGCTGGAACGGGAGCGGGACGCCCAGTCCAAGGTCGCGGTCGCGGCGGAGCGGGCCCGGATCGCCCGGGAGCTGCACGACGTGGTCGCCCACAACGTCTCGGTGATGATCGTCCAGGCCGACGGCGCCGCGTACGTCCTGGACAACTCCCCCCAGCAGGCCAAGGAGGCGCTCGGCACGATCGCCTCCACCGGCCGGCAGGCGCTGGTCGAGATGCGCCGCCTGCTGGGCGTGCTGCGCACCGCCGGTACCGCCGAGGAGTACGTGCCGCAGCCCAGCGTGGAGGAGCTCCCCGAGCTGCTGGAGCAGGTCCGGGTGGCCGGACTGCCGGTGGACTTCGCCACCACCGGGGACGCCCGGGAGCTGCCGCGCGGCCTGGAACTGACGGTCTACCGGATCGTCCAGGAGGCGCTCACCAACGTCCGCAAGCACGGCGGACCGGGGGTCCGGGCCAGGGTCGCGGTCGACTTCCGGGAGCGCGACCTGGAGGTGCTGGTCGAGGACGACGGCCGCGGCTCCACCAGCGAGCAGCTGGTCGGTGGTGCGGACGGGCACGGCCATGGTCTGATCGGCATGCGCGAGCGGGTCGGCATGGTCAGCGGCAGCCTCGACATCGGTCCCCGGCCCGGCGGCGGTTTCCGGATCCGGGCGGTACTCCCCCTCAAAGCAGCGAAGTAGAAGGAGTCTCACGTGACCATCCGGGTGATGCTGGTCGACGATCAGGAGCTGCTGCGTACGGGCTTCCGGATGGTTCTCCAGTCCCAGGGCGACATCGAGATCGCCGCCGAGGCGGGCGACGGGGCGCAGGCCGTCGACCTGCTGCGGACGACCCAGGTGGACGTGATCCTGATGGACGTCCGGATGCCCCGCCTGGACGGCGTGCAGGCCACCCGCCGGATCTGTCTCGGCGACGACGGCGCCCCGCTCCCGGGCGCCCCGCACGTGCTCATCCTGACCACCTTCGACCTGGACGAGTACGCCTTCGCGGCGCTCAAGGCCGGCGCCAGCGGGTTCCTGCTCAAGGACGTCCCGCCGACCGAGCTGGTCGCCGCGATCCGCTCGGTGCACGCGGGCGACGCCGTGGTCGCCCCGACCACCACCCGCCGGATGATCGACCGCTTCGCCGAGGTGCTGCCGACCCCGGCCTCCGCCCCCGGCCCCACCACCCTGAGCCCGCTGACCGAGCGCGAGCGCGAGGTCTTCCTGCTGGTCGCCCAGGGTCTGTCCAACGGCGAGATCGCCGCCCGGCTGGTCCTCTCCGAGGCCACCGTGAAGACCCACGTCGGCCGTATCCTCGCCAAGCTCAACCTGCGCGACCGCGTCCAGGCCGTCGTGCTCGCCTACGAGGCCGGCCTGATCCGCGCGGGCGCCGGCGACTGAGGCCAGGCCGGCCGCGCGGGCCCGGCCGACCCGGTGGCGGCCCGGCCGTAGAATGGCGCGGTACGTCCGGTACCTGCAGAGGACCGGAACGGAAGTGAGGACGAAGGCCGAGCCGTGAGCACGTCCGACCACGCAGACTTCTCCGCGCCGGCCGACCCCTTCGGCGACCCCCTGGACCCGGTGAACCGGCCTGCCCGCCTCGGTGTCGGGGTGGTCGGGACGGGCCGGGTCGGCCCCGCGCTGGGGGCGGCACTGCAGCTGGCGGGCCACCGGGTGGTGGCCGCCTCCGGGGTGTCCGCGACCTCACGGCGGCGGGCCGACGCCCTGCTGCCGGGGGTGCGGCTGGTCTCCCCGCCACAGGTGCTGGCCGCCGCCGACCTGGTCCTGCTGACCGTGCCGGACGACGCGCTGGCCGACCTGGTGGCCGGCCTCGCCGCGACCGGTGCGGTGCGGCCCGGACAGATCCTGGTGCACACCTCCGGCGCCCACGGGGTGGCCGTCCTGGAGCCGGCCGCCCGGGCCGGCGCCCTGCCGCTCGCCCTGCACCCGGCGATGACCTTCACCGGCACCTCGGTGGACGTGGCCCGGCTGGCCGGCTGCCCGTTCGGGGTGACGGCCCCCGAGGAGCTGCGGCCGGTGGCCGAGGCCCTGGTGGTGGAGATGGGCGGCGAGCCGGAGTGGGTGCCGGAGGACGTCCGGGCGCTCTACCACACGGCCCTGGCGCACGGCGCGAACCACCTGGTCACCCTGGTCGCACAGGCGATGGAGCTGCTGCGGACGGCCGGTGTGGCCGAGCCCGGGCAGCTGCTCGGCCCGCTGCTGGGCGCGGCCCTGGACAACACCCTGCGCTCCGGCGACGCCGCGCTGACCGGCCCGGTCGCCCGCGGAGACGTGGGTACGGTGCACAGGCACCTGGACCAGCTCGCTACGGTTGCCCCGGACATCGGGCAGGCGTACCGCGCGATGGCCCGGGCCACGGCGCAACGGGCGGTCCGGGGCGGATCGCTCAAGGCAGAGCCGGCGGCGGCCCTGCTGGACGTACTGAACGAGGAGAACCCCTGATGGCGGGCAAGAACCAGCGCGGCGGCAAGCAGGCGGCGGCCAAGGTCCACAAGGCCGAGCTCACCCACACCGTGGCGGACTTCGAGGCGGCCTTCTGGCCGGACGAGCAGCCCGTGGACAACGCGGTGGTGATGACCATGGGCGCCCTGCACGCCGGCCACGCCGCGCTGATCCGGGCCGCCCGCAAGCAGGTCGGCCGGGACGGCCGGGTCGCGGTGACGGTCTTCGTCAACCCGCTCCAGTTCGGCACCGGCGAGGACCTGGACCGCTACCCGCGCAACCTGGCCGCCGACCTGCGCCTGGCCGAGGAGGCGGGCGCGGACGTGGTGTTCGCGCCGACCACCGAGGAGATGTACCCGAACGGCGAGCCGCTGGTGCGCCTGAGCGCGGGCCCGATGGGCGAGCGGTTCGAGGGCACCGTCCGTCCCGGGCACTTCGACGGCATGCTGACGGTGGTCGCCAAGCTGCTCCACATCACCGACCCGGACTTCGCGTTCTTCGGTGAGAAGGACGCCCAGCAGCTGGCGATCGTCCAGCGGATGGTCGCCGACCTGGACTTCGACGTGGAGATCGTCGGCGTTCCGACCGTCCGCGAGGAGGACGGCCTGGCGCTGTCCTCCCGCAACCGCTTCCTGTCCGAACCGGAGCGGGAGCAGGCGCTGGCGCTGTCGCGCGCGCTGTTCGCCGGCCGGGACGCCGGTGCGCAGGGCCCGAAGGCCGTCCGCGAGGCCGCGGCCGCCGCCCTCGACGCCTCCGACGGCGTCACCCCCGACTACCTCGCCCTGATCGACCCGGACTCCTTCACCGAGGCGCCGGACGACTTCCAGGGCGAGGCGGTGCTGGCCGTGGCCGCGAAGGTGGGCTCCACCCGCCTGATCGACAACGTCCGCATCATCGTCCGGTAGGACCTGTCCGTTCAGACCCCACCCGAAGCCGAAGTAGGCATGCACTCACCACAGGAGGCGTGACCAGATGCTCCGCACCATGCTCAAGTCCAAGATCCACCGGGCCACCGTGACCCAGGCCGACCTGCACTACGTCGGCTCGGTCACGGTGGACGAGGACCTGCTCGACGCGGCCGACCTGCTGCCCGGCGAGCTGGTCCACATCGTCGACATAACCAACGGCGCCCGCCTGGAGACCTACACCATCGCCGGGCCGCGCGGCTCCGGCGTGATCGGTATCAACGGCGCCGCCGCCCGGCTGGTCCACCCGGGCGACCTGGTGATCCTGATCGCCTACGGGCAGATGGACACCGCCGAGGCCAAGGCGTACCTGCCGAAGGTGGTCTTCGTCGACGGCGCCAACCGGATCACCTCGATCGGCCCGGACGCCGCCGAGGCCCCGGAGGGCAGCGGCCTGCTCCGCGGCGACCAGGTGGCACCCTCCGCGCAGGACCGGGGAGCGTACCGTGATGCCGACGGCGCGGCCCCGACCGCCGCGCACTGAAGGAGCAACTGAAGCCATGTCGTCGTACCGCCTGACCGCTCCCGCCCCCGGCTGGACCACGACCACCGACGTCGTCGTGGTCGGCTCCGGCGTGGCCGGCCTCACCGTCGCGCTCAACGCCCGCCAGGCCGGCCTGCGGGCCATGGTGGTCACCAAGGCGATGCTGGACGACGGCTCCACCCGCTGGGCCCAGGGCGGCATCGCCGCCGCCCTGGGGCCCGGCGACACCCCCGAGCAGCACCTCGCCGACACCCTGGTCGCGGGGGCCGGGCTGTGCGACGAGGAGGCCGTGCGCACCCTGGTCACCGAGGGCCCGGACGCCGTCCGGCACCTGATCGCCACCGGCGCGGCCTTCGACCAGGACGCCGACGGCGAGATCCTGCTGACCCGCGAGGGCGGCCACCACCGGCGCCGGATCGCGCACGCGGGCGGCGACGCCACCGGCGCCGAGATATCGCGGGCGCTGGTCGAGGCGGTCCGCTCCGACCCGGGCATCGAGCTGATCGAGCACGCGCTCGTCCTCGACCTGCTGACCGACGCCGAGGGCCACGCGGCCGGCCTCACCCTGCACGTGATGGGCGAGGGCCAGCGCGACGGCGTCGGCGCGATCCGCTCCCGCGCGGTGGTGCTCGCCACCGGCGGCATGGGCCAGGTCTTCTCCGCCACCACCAACCCCGCGGTCTCCACCGGCGACGGCGTGGCGCTGGCGCTGCGCGCCGGGGCCGAGGTGACGGACCTGGAGTTCGTCCAGTTCCACCCGACGGTCCTGTGGCTGGGCCCGGAGGCCGAGGGCCAGCAGCCGCTGGTCTCCGAGGCCGTCCGCGGCGAGGGCGCGTTCCTGGTGGACGCCGACGGGGTCCGCTTCATGATCGGGCAGCACGAGCTGGCCGAGCTGGCGCCCCGGGACATCGTCGCCAAGGCGATCACCCGGCGGATGGAGCTCAACGGCACCGAGCACATGTACCTGGACGGGCGGCACTTCGGCGCCGAGATGTGGGCCGAGCGCTTCCCCACCATCCTCGCCTCCTGCCGCTCGCACGGCATCGACCCGGTCACCGAGCTGATCCCGGTCGCCCCGGCCGCGCACTACGCCTCCGGCGGCATCCGCACCGACCTGCACGGCCGCACCACCGTCCCGGGCCTGTACGCCTGCGGGGAGGTGGCCTGCACCGGGGTGCACGGCGCCAACCGGCTGGCCTCCAACTCGCTGCTGGAGGGCCTGGTCTTCGCCGAGCGGATCGCCGCCGACCTGGCCGCCCGCAGCCGGGCCGGCGAGCTGCCCGAGCGCACGGTCGACGTGGCCGGGGCCCGCGCCGCCCACGCCGTACCGCTGCTCGCCCCCGAGGCGCGCGCCGACATCCAGCGGCTGATGTCGCGGGGCGCCGGGGTGCTGCGCTCGGCCGACTCGATGGCGGCCGCCGCGGCCGGGCTGGCGGGCCTCGCCGAGGCCGCGCACGCGCACGCCGCCGAGGAGAAGCCCGCCGACCCGCGGGTGGAGACCTGGGAGGCCACCAACCTGCACCTGGTCGCCACCGCCCTGGTGGCCGCCGCCGCCCTGCGCGCGGAGACCCGCGGCTGCCACTGGCGCGAGGACTTCCCGGAGCGCGACGACGCCCACTGGCAGCGCCACGTGGTCACCACCCTGGCCGCGGACGGCACCCCGGTCGGCGCCGTCGAGCCCCAGTAACCCCCCGATGCCTCCCCCGGCCGCCGCCGGGGACCCCCTCGCAAGGAGCGCTACATGAGCCACGACCACGACGAACTCCCGCTGGCCGACCAGGACGGCTGCGGCGACGGCTGCGCCTGCGGCGACGGCGAGGCGTACGAGAGCGGCCTGGACCCGGCGCTCGCCGAGCTGCTGGAGCAGGCCGGCCTGGACCCGGTCGAGGTGGAGGACATCGCCTCGCTGGCGCTGGCCGAGGACCTGGCCGGCGGCGAGGACGTCACCTCGGTCGCCACCGTCCCGGCCGACGCCGTCGCGACCGCCGACTTCACGGCCCGTCAGGCCGGCGTCGTGGCAGGCCTGCGGATCGCCGAGGCCGTGGTCTCGCTGGTCTGCGAGGAGGAGTTCGAGGTCGAGCGGCACGTCGAGGACGGCGCCCGGGTCGAGGCCGGCCAGGTGCTGCTGTCGGTGCGCAGCCGTACCCGCGACCTGCTGACCGCCGAGCGGTCCGCGCTGAACCTGCTCTGCCACCTCTCCGGCATCGCCACCGCGACCCGGGCCTGGGCGGACGCCCTGGAGGGCACCTCGGCCGTGGTCCGGGACACCCGCAAGACCACGCCGGGCCTGCGCGCGCTGGAGAAGTACGCGGTGCGCTGCGGCGGCGGCGCCAACCACCGGATGGCGCTGTCCGACGCCGCTCTGGTGAAGGACAACCACGTGGTCGCGGCCGGCGGCGTCGCCGAGGCCTTCAAGGCCGTCAAGGCGCTGTACCCGGAGCTGCCGGTCGAGGTCGAGGTCGACACCGTCGAGCAGATCCAGCCGGTGCTGGACGCCGGGGCGGACCTCATCCTGCTGGACAACTTCACCGTGCCGCAGCTCGTCCGGGCCGTCGAGCTGGTGGCCGGCAAGGCGCGGCTGGAGGCCTCGGGCGGTCTGACCCTGGCCACCGCGCGCGAGGTCGCCGACACTGGTGTGGACTACCTCGCCGTCGGCGCCCTGACCCACTCCTCGCCGATCCTCGACATCGGCCTGGACCTTCGCGCCTGACTCGTCCTCCTGGCCCGAACGCGCAGGAGGGGCCCACCTCACCCGCAGAAAGCAGCCCATGCTCCTCACGATCGACGTCGGCAACACCCAGACCACGCTCGGCCTGTTCGACGGCGAGGAGATCGTCGAGCACTGGCGGATCTCCACCGATCCGCGCCGCACGGCGGACGAACTGGCGGTGCTGCTCCAGGGTCTGATGGGCTCCCACCCGATCGTCTCGGCCGACGACCGGGTGGCCGGGCTGGCGATCTGCTCCTCGGTGCCCGCCGTGCTCCACGAGCTCCGCGAGGTGACCCGCCGGTACTACGGCGACGTCCCCGCGGTGATCGTGGAGCCGGGGGTGAAGACCGGGGTACACGTCCTGATGGACAACCCCAAGGAGGTCGGCGCCGACCGGATCGTGAACGCGCTGGCCGCCAACCACCTGTACGGCGGACCGTGCATCGTGGTCGACTTCGGCACCGCCACCACCTTCGACGCGGTCAACGAGCGCGGTGACTACGTGGGCGGGGCGATCGCCCCCGGCATCGAGATCTCGGTCGAGGCGCTCGGCGTCCGCGGCGCCCAACTGCGCAAGATCGAGCTGGCCCGACCGCGCAACGTGATCGGCAAGAACACCGTCGAGGGCATGCAGTCGGGCATTCTGTACGGCTTCGCCGGGCAGGTCGACGGCCTGGTCAACCGGATGGCCCGGGAGCTGTCCAAGGACCCGGACGACGTCCAGGTGATCGCCACCGGCGGGCTGGCCACGCTGGTGCTCGGCGAGGCCGAGACCATCGACGTCCACGAGCCCTGGCTCACCCTGATCGGTCTGCGCCTGATCTTCGAGCGCAACCGCCCGGCCACGGCGGCCTGACCCGGCGTCACCACGGGCCCCGCGCCCACCGATCGGATCAACCCACCATCGGCCAATCGGCACAAATGCGGCGACAATCGCCATGAATCGGACGTACGCCACGTACTGTCAAGCCATGCCTACGCCTCACGGATCGCGCGGCGGCATGGCTTTCAGCGCCGACGAAGTCCGCGTGCTGCGCCGCGCCCTCGCCCAAGCTCTCCACCCGGCCATGCCCGACCGGCTCCGGCCGCCCGGGCCGATCCCCGAACTCTGGGCCGAGGACGTCCAGGAGTCCCTGCGGCTCACCGAGGCGATCGAGGAGGCCGTCTCGGAGGGCGGCAGGCTGCGCGCCTTCCTCCTGGCCGACCTGGCCCGCTACCGGGCCGCCCTGCCCGGGAGCGCGGCCGGCTACCTGGAGCGGCTGGAGGAGGCCGTCGCCGACGGCTACCTGCCGACCGCCGAGGACCTCGCCGCGCTGCGCTCGCTCATCCGCCGGCCCTGCGGCCCCGCCGAGCGCTCCCGCCGCTCCCGGCTGGCCGGGCGCTGCCACGCGCTGGCCGAGGCCGAGGTCCGCGAACGGCTCTCGCTCGGATCCGGAACACGCCATCTGACGGCGGTGCCCGACCCGGCCACCGAACCCACCTTCACCGCGAGCTCGTACACCGCGGCCACCCCAGTTGGAGGACGGATCCCGATGAGCAACACCGCAGGCACCCCCAAGACGCCCGCCCCCGCCCGTCCTCAGCCGTCGCAGTCGTCGCAGTCGTCGCAGCAGCCGCAGCAGCCGCAGCAGTCGCAGTCCCGCCGGATGCCCACCCCGGCCGAGCTGTTCGGCCGCCGCCCCCGCACGGCCCCGCAGGGCACCGCGGAGGAGGAGACCGAACTCGCCACCGGCACCGGCTGACCCGGTACCGCGAGCCACCGCACGGCGGGCCCGCAGCGGCGACGGCCCCATTCGCGCACCAGGCCCCCGGATTCGCCGACCCGGCGCATCCGGGGGCCTTTCCGTCAGGCCGCGACCCGGTGAACATTCGCCCACGGTGCACTCTTTGTGAACAATAGCCGGATTTGACCTTCGTACGCGTCCGAACCGGCCCGCCGTGAAACCGCACCGCTCCGGCCGCCGCCACCGCGCGGCGGCCCCGGCGGGCCCGCGCGCGACTCCCCCGGGCCCGCCGCCGTATCCCGCGGCGGTCCGGGCTGTTCGGCTGGCTACCCTTGTGGAGTGAGCGATCAGAGCACCGTCCCCACGACCGACGACCTTCCCGAGCAGATGCGCGTCCGGCGCGAGAAGCTGGACCGGCTCCGGGCGGCCGGCGTCGACCCGTACCCGGTCGGCTTCCCCCGGACCACCACCATCGCCGACCTGCGCGCCAAGCACCCCGACCTGGAGCCGGACACCGCGACCGGCGAGCGGGCCGGCGTGACCGGCCGGGTCATCCTGGCCCGCACCGGCGGCAAGCTCTGCTTCGCCACCCTGCGCGACGGCTCGGGCGACCTCCAGGTGATGTTCTCCCTGGACAAGCTGGGCCCGGAGCGGCTGGCCGCCTGGAAGTCCGACATCGACCTCGGCGACCAGGTGGGTGTGGAGGGCGAGGTGATCACCTCCAAGCGCGGCGAGCTGTCCGTGATGGTCGACCGCTGGGAGCTCACCGCCAAGTGCCTGCGCCCGCTGCCGGACAAGCACAAGGGCCTGACCGACCCGGAGGCCCGGGTCCGCCAGCGGTACGTGGACCTGATCGTGAACCCCGAGGCGCGGGAGATCCTCTACCTGCGCAGCAAGGTGGTCCGCTCGATCCGCCGCACCTACGAGGAGCGCGGCTACATCGAGGTCGAGACCCCGATGCTGCAGCCGGTGCACGGCGGCGCCAACGCCCGCCCGTTCACCACCCACATCAACGCCTACGACATCGACCTCTTCCTGCGGATCGCCCCGGAGCTGTACCTCAAGCGCCTGGTGGTCGGCGGCGCGGAGAAGGTCTTCGAGATCAACCGCAACTTCCGCAACGAGGGCGCGGACTCGACCCACAACCCCGAGTTCACCTCGCTGGAGTCGTACGAGGCGTACGGCGACTACGACACCCAGGCCGAGCTGATCCGGGCCACCATCGTCAACGCCGCCCGGGACGCGCTGGGCACCACCGTCGTGCGCGGCATCGGCCCGGACGGCGCGGAGCACGAGATCGACCTGGCCGAGCCCTGGGCCGAGGTCAGCGTCTACCCCGGCATCTCGGCCCACCTGGGCACCGAGATCACCCCCGAGACCCCGGTCGAGGAGCTGCGCAAGCTCGCCGACGAGGCCGGCGTGCCCTACGAGAAGGAGTGGGGCCACGGCCAGATCGTCCTGGAGATGATCGAGCGGCTGCTGGAGCACAACGCGATCAAGCCGACCTTCATCCGGGACTACCCGACCGAGGTCTCCCCGCTGACCCGCCAGCACCGCTCGGTCCCGGGGGTGGCCGAGAAGTGGGACCTGGTGATCTTCGGTACCGAGATCGGCACCGCCTACTCGGAGCTGGTCGACCCGGTCGAGCAGCGGGCCCGCCTCACCGCCCAGTCGCTGCTGGCGGCCGGCGGCGACGTCGAGGCGATGCAGGTGGACGAGGACTTCCTGCGCGCCCTGGAGTACGCGATGCCCCCCACCGGCGGCCTCGGCCTCGGTGTGGACCGCCTGATCATGCTGCTCACCGGCAAGAACATCCGGGAGACGGTGCTGTTCCCGATCGTGAAGCCCGACCAGCGCGGTGCGGAGGCCAAGCCGGCCGCCGGCGCCGACGCCGACCAGACCCAGGAGTGACCTGATGGACTACGTCAGCGCGATCGTGCCGCCGCTCGTCATGGCGATCGGCTTCGGATTCCTGGTGCGGGCGATCATCCGCAGCCAGGGCGGGGCCCAGCGGGCCAAGGAGGACGCCGCCGCCGAGGCCATGGCGGCCCGGTCCGCGGCGGGCGAATAGCAACACCGGCCGGCGCGCCGTCACCCCTGCGGGTGGCGGCGCGCCGGTGGCGTTTCCGGCACCGGCGATTCTGTCCGAAACAGCCCTATCCTGGCCGGACTATGGTGCGGCAACTCGGAGAACTCGAGAACGACATCATGACCAGGGTGTGGCAGTGGAACCGCCCGGTCACCGTTCGCGAGGTTCTGCTGGATCTGCAGTCGGAACGCGATATCGCGTACACGACGGTGATGACCGTGCTCGACAAGCTGTACCGAAAGGGCTGGCTGCGCCGGGAGCAGGCGGGCCGGGCGTATCGATATGAGCCGGTCTCCTCACGCGAGGCATACACCGCGGCGCTGATGAACGACGCATGGGCGACCAGCGACAATCCGGCCGCCGCTCTGGTGCACTTCTTCGGTCTGATGTCGCCGGAGCAGCGGGACGCCCTTCGCGACGCCCTGCGGGTGGCCGGTCCGTTCCCGGCCGAGTCCGAAACGCCGCACTCCGATACCGTGCGCACGGATGCTCCGCAGGCCGATACGGGGGAGACCGGGGAGCCGTCCGCACGATAACGTCCGGCCATGGAGGTCACCATCCGCCGGGCGCGGACCACCGACGTGCGGGCCGTACGAGGGCTCATCGACGCGTACTCGCGGGACGGCATTCTGCTGGACAAGCCCACCGTCACATTGTTCGAATCGGTACAGGAGTTCTGGGTCGCCGAGCGCGACGACACCGGTGCGGTGGTCGCCTGCGGGGCGCTGCACGTGATGTGGGAGGACCTGGCCGAAGTCCGCACCCTGGCGGTGGACCCGTCCTGCCGGGGCCACGGCCTCGGGCACCTCGTCCTGGACAAGCTGCTGCAGACCGCGCGCTGGCTGGGAGTCCGTCGGATTTTCTGCTTGACGTTCGAGGTCGACTTCTTCGAGAAACATGGTTTCGTCGAGATCGGCGAAACCGACGATCGTACGTCAGACCCGGCCGCCGTCGCCACGGAAGTCTATGAAGAACTCCTGCGCTCGTACGATGAAGGTGTCGCGGAGTTCCTTGACCTGGAGCGGGTGAAGCCGAACACCCTGGGCAACTCCCGGATGCTGCTGCGACTCTACTGAGTGGAGACGGTCACCGCACTGCCTTCCGGCGCATGTCGGCACCCCTGAGGAGCGGGCGAGGGTTTGTGTTTTCCGGGAAAAGGCGGTTTCCTTTCTCCAGGCAATGAGTCGTTAACACGGAAAGGGAAGCCCGTGGCACAGAGGGTTCAGGTCATTCTGGAAGACGATCTCGACGGCGGCTCGGCGGACGAGACGGTCACGTTCGCGCTGGACGGTGTTGCCTACGAGATCGATCTGAAGAGCGACAACGCGGAGAAGCTGCGCAGTCTGCTGGCGCCGTACGTCGAGAAGGGCCGCAAGCAGAGCGGCCGGCTGAGCGCGCCCCGCCGCAGCACCGGCCGGGCCGCGGGCCGGGCCTCGGCCGGGCAGCCGGACACCGCCAAGATCCGGAACTGGGCGAAGGAGAACGGCTACCAGGTCAACGACCGCGGCCGGGTGCCCAGCAACGTGCGCGAGGACTACGAGAAGGCACACGCCTCCTGACCTCGCGGGTCTCCGGGACGCCGGCGCCGGGCCCGTCAGGTCGCGTGCGCGGGCGCCCGCCGGCCGTCGGGCGGGCACAGCAGGCCGCCGGGCCCCGGTCCGGGGCCGGGCCGCCCGCTGCGGGCGCGGGCCGAGCCGCCCGTACCCGGCCGCCGCTGCGCGGGGCGGTTCCAGCCGCTCTGGCCGCCGGCGGCGCGTCCACGAGCGGCGGGACGGCGATGGGCTGTGCAACGCTGTAAGGGCGAAGCGGTCACGCGCGGGGCACCTGATCGGGTGTCTGCGCCGCCGCCCCGGGCCCTCGGCGGCTCGGGTGCGGCTCGTGGCCCGGTCGAGTCATCGTCAGCTCGGTGGCCGGGCCGGGCGGATCGACCACCGGACTTCTCGCCAGGCGAACACCGCCACCCGGGAAACTGCGCGAAACTCGTCGGAATACCGGGTATGAATGCAGGCGGGAGGGGTCGAACGGCCCCGACCGGAGCAGGACGCGAGACCGGCCGCCCCGTCCTCGGCAGTGCTTGTTCGCCGATGGCGTAGCGGTATCGGGTGCATCAGGCCCACCTGTGGGAACACCGTCTCCCAGCATCAGGTTGGGACTGGTGTCGGCTGGTCGCGCTGCATGATTCCCCACGCGAGTGGGGTTGACTCTTCTCGTCCGGCGACGGGCGGGAGAGGCCCATGGCCGCGCCGCTGAGCGGGACTAGCATGCGGAAGGACAGGGCGGGGACGGACCCCGAACTGACCGACCGCTCTGAGGAGCGATTAACGATGTTCGAGAGGTTCACCGACCGCGCGCGGCGGGTTGTCGTCCTGGCTCAGGAAGAAGCCCGGATGCTCAACCACAACTACATCGGCACCGAGCACATTCTCCTGGGCCTGATCCACGAGGGCGAGGGTGTCGCCGCCAAGGCGCTGGAGAGCCTCGGGATCTCGCTCGAGGCGGTCCGCCAGCAGGTCGAGGAGATCATCGGCCAGGGCCAGCAGGCCCCGTCCGGTCACATTCCCTTCACCCCCCGGGCGAAGAAGGTCCTGGAGCTGTCGCTCCGCGAGGCCCTTCAGCTCGGCCACAACTACATCGGCACCGAGCACATCCTGCTCGGCCTGATCCGCGAGGGCGAGGGCGTCGCCGCCCAGGTCCTGGTGAAGCTGGGCGCCGATCTGAACCGGGTGCGCCAGCAGGTCATCCAGCTGCTCTCGGGCTACCAGGGCAGCAAGGAGTCGGCCCCGGCCGGCGGCCCCGCCGAGGGCACCCCCTCCACCTCGCTGGTCCTGGACCAGTTCGGGCGCAACCTCACCCAGGCCGCCCGCGAGGCCAAGCTCGACCCGGTCATCGGGCGCGAGAAGGAGATCGAGCGGGTCATGCAGGTGCTGTCCCGCCGCACCAAGAACAACCCCGTGCTGATCGGCGAGCCCGGCGTCGGCAAGACCGCCGTGGTCGAGGGCCTGGCCCAGGCGATCGTCAAGGGCGAGGTCCCGGAGACGCTCAAGGACAAGCAGCTGTACACGCTGGACCTGGGCGCGCTGGTGGCCGGCTCCCGGTACCGCGGTGACTTCGAGGAGCGCCTGAAGAAGGTGCTCAAGGAGATCCGCACCCGCGGCGACATCATCCTCTTCATCGACGAGCTGCACACCCTGGTCGGCGCGGGCGCCGCCGAGGGTGCGATCGACGCGGCCTCGATCCTGAAGCCGATGCTGGCCCGCGGTGAGCTGCAGACCATCGGTGCCACCACCCTCGACGAGTACCGCAAGCACCTGGAGAAGGACGCCGCGCTGGAGCGCCGCTTCCAGCCGATCCAGGTCGCGGAGCCGTCGCTGCCGCACACCATCGAGATCCTCAAGGGCCTGCGGGACCGCTACGAGGCGCACCACCGGGTGTCCATCACGGACGCCGCGCTGGTCGCCGCCGCGACCCTGGCCGACCGGTACATCTCGGACCGCTTCCTTCCGGACAAGGCGATCGACCTGATCGACGAGGCCGGCTCCCGGATGCGCATCCGCCGGATGACCGCGCCGCCGGACCTCCGCGAGTTCGACGAGAAGATCGCCGACGTGCGCCGCGAGAAGGAGAGCGCGATCGACGCGCAGGACTTCGAGAAGGCCGCGTCCCTGCGCGACAACGAGAAGCAGCTCCTGCAGGCCAAGGCCAAGCGGGAGAAGGAGTGGAAGGCCGGCGACATGGATGTCGTCGCCGAGGTGGACGAGGAGCTGATCGCCGAGGTGCTGGCGACGGCCACCGGCATCCCGGTCTTCAAGCTCACCGAGGAGGAGTCCTCCCGGCTGCTGCGCATGGAGGACGAGCTGCACAAGCGCGTCATCGGCCAGAAGGACGCCATCAAGGCGCTCTCCCAGGCCATCCGGCGCACCCGTGCGGGCCTCAAGGACCCGAAGCGCCCCGGTGGCTCGTTCATCTTCGCCGGCCCGTCCGGTGTCGGTAAGACCGAGCTGTCCAAGACGCTGGCGGAGTTCCTGTTCGGCGACGAGGACGCGCTGATCGCGCTCGACATGTCCGAGTTCTCCGAGAAGCACACGGTCTCCCGGCTGTTCGGCTCCCCGCCCGGCTACGTGGGCTACGAGGAGGGCGGCCAGCTGACCGAGAAGGTCCGCCGCAAGCCGTTCTCGGTGGTCCTGTTCGACGAGGTCGAGAAGGCCCACCCGGACATCTTCAACTCGCTGCTGCAGATCCTGGAGGACGGTCGTCTGACCGACTCGCAGGGCCGCGTGGTCGACTTCAAGAACACGGTCATCATCATGACCACCAACCTCGGCACCCGGGACATCTCCAAGGGCTTCAACCTGGGCTTCGCGGCCACGGGTGACGCCGCCAGCGGGTACGAGCGGATGAAGGCCAAGGTCGGCGAGGAGCTCAAGCAGCACTTCCGTCCCGAGTTCCTGAACCGTGTCGACGACATCGTGGTCTTCCACCAGCTGTCCGAGGAAGACATCATCCAGATCGTCGACCTGATGATCGACAAGGTGGACGGCCGGCTGAAGGACCGCGACATGGGCCTGGAGCTCAGCGTCGAGGCCAAGAAGCTGCTGGCCAAGCGCGGCTACGACCCGCTGCTGGGCGCCCGTCCGCTGCGTCGTACGATCCAGCGCGAGATCGAGGACCACCTGTCCGAGAAGATCCTCTTCGGCGAGCTGCGGGCCGGCCAGATCGTGGTCGTCGGCGTGGAGGGTGAGGGCAAGGACGCCAAGTTCACCTTCCGCGGCGAGGAGAAGTCCGCGGTGGCGGACACCCCGGCCGCGGTGAGCACCGCCGGTCCGGATCTCACGAAGTAACAGCTGCACCAAGAAAAGGCCGCGGTCCCGACTTCACGTCGGGACCGCGGCCTTTTCAGTTGCAAAACTGTTTACGTTTCCAATTGCTGTGAAAATTCGGACTTTCCGGCCCCGGGACGCCTCCGGGGCACTCGTGCGGACACGATGGACCCTTGAACCATGGGGCATTGAAGCCGATTTGACGGACTATCAGCCGATCCGAGGGGTCCGGAGGATAGCGCCGTGACCATGTCATGGTCAAGGTCTTTCTTTTTTACAAGCTCTTGGATCAAATGTCGTCCACCTGTCTTTCATTGGTTCACCGGCGGGCCAAGAGCTATGCCGGTAAGGGGAGGACGTCACCACGTTGAAGATATCCAGGAAGGCCGCCGCTGCCGCCGCTGCCGTCGCGGCCGTGGCCGCGCTCGGTGCGGGGATGCTCCCGGGAACGGCAGTCGCCGCCCCGGCCGCGGCTCCGCGTGACCCGGCGGACGCAGCTCTGACCACCAAGCTCGACGACTCGCTGCCGGGCCCGCTCTCCGGGAAGGTCGAGGCCGAGCAGAAGGCCGCGGTCGACCAGCTGGTGAACGGCACCGCGCAGATCGAGTCGCACGGTGGCGGCACCAGCATCAAGCTCGGTCGTGACAAGTACGTGGAGCTCGCCCGCGAGCGCACGGACAAGATTTTCACGATTCTGGTCGATTTCAGCGACCAGGTGGACAACACCACCAAGCTGCCCGACGGCACCGTCAAGTACGGCGGCGACCCGGGCCCCGCGCACAACCAGATCGCCCAGCCGGACCGGAGCACCAACAACTCCACTGCCTGGCAGGCCGATTACAACCAGAAGCACTACCAGGACCTGTACTTCTCGAAGACCGGCGACTCGCTGAAGACCTTCTACGAGCGTCAGTCCTCCGGCCGGTACTCGGTCGACGGCCAGGTCACCGACTGGGTCAAGGTGCCGTGGAACGAGGCCCGTTACGGCTCGGACTACTGCGGCCAGCACGTCTGCAACAACGCGCAGGACCTGATCCGTGACGGCATCAACGCCTGGGTCGCCGACCAGAAGGCCAAGGGCCAGACGGACGCGCAGATCAAGGCCGTGATCGCCGGCTACGACCAGTGGGACCGGTACGACTTCGACCACGACGGCAACTTCAACGAGCCCGACGGTTACATCGACCACTTCCAGATCGTGCACGCCGGTGAGGACCAGTCCGCCGGCGGCGGTGCCCAGGGCACCAACGCGCTGTGGGCCCACCGCTCCTACGCCTACGGTGCGCTCTCCGGCCAGGCCGGCCCCGACGGCAACAAGCTCGGTGGCACCCCGGTCGGCACCAGCGGCATCTGGGTCGGCGACTACACCATGCAGCCCGAGAACGGCGGCCTGGGCGTCTTCGCGCACGAGTACGGCCACGACCTCGGTCTGCCGGACCTCTACGACACCTCGGGCTCGGGCAACGACAACTCGGTCGGCTTCTGGTCGCTGATGTCGTCCGGTTCCTGGCTGGGCACCGGCAAGAACGAGATCGGCGACAAGCCGAACGACCTCGACGTCTGGAGCAAGCTGCAGCTCGGCTGGCTCAAGTTCGACAAGGCGCAGGCCGGCAAGGACTCGCTGCACTGGCTCGGCCCGGTGGAGTACAACACCAAGCGGCCGCAGGCCATCGTGGTGGACCTCCCCAAGAAGACCGTCACCACCGAGATCAACACCCCGTTCGCGGGCGCCAACGAGTGGTGGAGCGGTAGCGCGGACGACCTCAACGTCTCGCTGGCCCGCACCATCGACCTCACCGGCAAGACCTCGGCCAGCCTGTCGGCCAAGGCCTGGTACGAGCTCGAGACCGACTACGACTACGCCTACGGCGAGGTCTCGACCGACGGCGGCAAGAACTGGACCGCCGTCGCCGGTACCTTCAACGGCGCGGCGCTGCCGGTCGACGGTGCGAACCACCCGGCGATCAACGGCACCACCAACAACACCTGGGGCGACCTGGTCTTCCCGCTCGACGCCTACGCGGGCAAGAGCATCCAGTTCCGCTTCCACAACGTCACCGACGGCGGCGTGCACCTCAAGGGCCTCGCCGTCGACGACATCAAGGTCACCGCTGACAACGCGGCCGTCTTCACCGACGGTGCCGAGAGCGGCGACAACGGCTGGACCGCGACCGGCTTCTCCCGCATCTCGGGCAAGTTCTCCAAGGACTACGCCCAGCACTACCTGGTGGAGAACCGTCAGTACGTGTCCTACGACACCACGCTGAAGACCGGCCCGTACGTGTTCGGCTCGGCCGCCAAGCCGAACACCGTCGAGCACTACGCCAACCAGAACGGCGTTCTGATCTGGCTGTGGGACGAGTCGCAGTCCGACAACAACGTCACCAACCACCCGGGCCAGGGTCTGATCATCCCGATCGACGCCCACCCGGCCCCGCTGAAGTGGGCCGACGGCACCTACATGCGTCCGCGCATCCAGGGCTACGACTCCACCTTCGGCTACGAGCGCACCGACGGCCTGAAGCTCCACAAGGCCGACGTGCTCACCGAGATCCCGTCCTCCAAGAACGTTCGGGTCTTCAACGACCACACGAACAAGTACTGGGACGAGGCCACCAAGTACAGCAGCGTCAAGGTTCCGGACACCCACACCAGCATCGAGGTGCTGTGGGAGAGCTGGAACAACCTGGAGACCATCATCCGGGTCCACCCGGTGAAGTGACCTCAGGTCAGCTGAAGCACTGAACAGCTGCGGCCCCGGCGGGTTCTCCCGCCGGGGCCGCGGTGCTGCCCGGGGCAGGTCCTACACCTGGGCGAACTCCAGGAACAGCGCCACCGCCTCGGTGACCTCGCGGGGCGTCCAGTCCAGCGCGGCGGCGGAGGCGGTCACCTCGGTCATCGAGAACCCCGGCAGCGGGCCCGGCTCGTCCCAGGTACCGAACAGGCCGACACCCTGCTCCTCGGCGAGCCGCACGTTCGCCCGGTTCAGCGCCTCGGCCGGGTACGGCAGCCAGAACTGGAACTGATGGGTGTGCGGCGGATCCGGGTTGACCCGGCCGCCGGGCACCTCCGCCAGAGCCGCGGCCACCGCCTTCGCGTTGGCCACGTACGAGTCCAGGCGCGGCAGTTCGTTCTCCAGGCCGGCCAGCGCGGTGAGCACGGCAGGCCACTGCTGGAAGAGCCGGCCACCGTACCGGTGCCGCCAGATCCGCACCCCCTTGGCGAACTCCCCGTCACCCGCGACCAGCGCCCCGCTGGTCCCGCCGAGCGTCTTGTAGCAGGAGACGTAGACCGAGTCGGCCAGCGCCACGATCTCGGGCAGCGACCGTCCGAAGTGCGGCCCGGACTCCCAGAGCCGGGCACCGTCCAGGTGCACGAACGCACCCTGCCGACGGGCCTCCTCGACCACCGCGGTCAGCTCGACCCAGGTGGGCAGCACGAAGCCGGCGTCCCGGAGCGGGAGTTCGAGCATCAGCGTGATGAAGGGCTCGCCGACCGAGCGCAGCTCGGCGGCGGTCGGCAACCGCGGCGCGCTGGTGGGCCAGACCGTCCGCAGGCCGCTCAGCACCGAGTAGGCCCGGTGCTCGTGCACCTCGGGGTGGGCCAGCGGATGCATGGCGACGGTGCGGCCGGCACCGTCCGCCCAGTACTGCAGGGCGGCCTGCTGGGCCATCGTGCCGGTCGGGAAGTAGACCGCCTCCGGCAGGCCGAGCAGGCCGGCCACCCGCCGCTCCAGCGCCCGGACGATGCCGTTGCCGTAGAAGTCCGGCCCCTCGTCCAGGTCGTACAGCTCCTCCGCGCCCTCGGCCAGCGCGGCGAGGCGCTCCCTGAGAGTGCGCGGCGGCGCGCCGGACAGGATCCGGTCACAGCCCCTTAGCGCGGCGAACCGGCGGGCGGGATCCGTGGGCGGGGGCACCTCGTCGGGGCGGTGTGCGGCTGCGGTCATCCCCCGATCATCGCCGATCCGCCGGCTCCGGCCGGGGACGACGCAGTGTTCGGGCCGCCCCGGACCGATTCCGGGCGCCGGGCGCCGGGCTGCGGGCTGCGGGCTGCGGGCTGCGGGCTGCGGGCTGCGGGCTGGGACGGGACCGCGCCGAGAGGGGTGTCGCAGGTCGCTTTCGGATGAGATCCGGGGGTTTGCGCGGGCCCCGCCGGTGGTACTGGTCACAGGCCGTGACACCGGTACGAGGGCGGATAGTAGGACCGGCGCGGCTGTGAGCGTCCGGTGACGGCCCCGTCCGCCGGGCCAACCCGCGGAGCGGATCGGCGGCGGATCCCCGGGCCCCACCGGAAGATCGTCGCTCCGGCCGGCCGACGCTCTCCCGGCGCCGGGCACTAGCCGCCGTAGTACGTCACACCGTTTTGGGTTGCCCACGGTGACGGTTACACCTGAGTGGTCCCCCCAGTGCGTCGAGCCGAGCGGCTCCACGAAGCGCTGACCCCCGACCGCGAGGTTGTCACCGATGCTTTCTCTCCCCCGCACCGGCCGCAGGCTGCTCACCGCGGTCGGGTCCTCCCCGGCCCTGCGCGGCATCCCCGCCCTGGCGCACCTGCAGGGTGCGAACGGCAGCGCCGTGCTGGGCCGACTGCAGGACCGTCGCGCCACCGTCGCCTGGGGCGGCGCGGCCGTGCTGGCCGTCAGCGCCATGCTGATCCCCGCCTCGGCCGCCCACGCGCAGACCGTGCACCCGACCACCCCGGGCAGCTCGGCGTTCACCGCCGCGGCCCCGGCGGCCCCGGCCGCCGTCGTCCAGATCGCCGCCCCGGCCGCCTACAAGCTGCCGAAGTCGGTCTCCTCCCAGGACGCCGTGGCGGTGGCGAGCAACCTCGACGCCACCCCGGCGCCCGCCCCGGCCGCCGAGCCGGCGCCGGCCCCCGTGGCCGAGGCCGCACCGGCCCCGGCACCCGCTCCCGCCCCGGAGGCAGCTCCGGCTCCCGCTCCGGCTCCGGCTCCCGCCCCGGCTCCCGCTCCCGCCCCGGCCCCGGCGCCCGCCCCGGCCCCCGAGTGGTCCACCCCCGTCGCGGGCGCGGCGCACAGCAACCCCTTCGGCACGGTCAACCACTCCTACGCGGCCGGCTACCACACGGGCGAGGACTACGCCGTCAAGGTCGGTACGCCGCTGCTCGCGGTCGGCAACGCCACCGTCGTCTCGGCCGGCCCCGACGGCGCCTACGGCAACGAGATCGTGCTGAAGCTGGCGGACGGCAAGTTCGCCCAGTACGCCCACATGTCCAAGCTCGGCGTGCACGCCGGCCAGAAGGTGTCCGCGGGCCAGCAGATCGGTCTGTCCGGCAACACCGGCAACTCGACCGGCCCGCACCTGCACTTCGAGATCCGCACCGCGAACAAGTACGGCGCCGTGATCGACCCGGTCTCGTACCTGAAGTCGCACGGGGCCACCGGGGTCTGATCCTCCGCCGGACCGCCCGACCCGGGGCCGCCCACGCCTGAGATCAGGCCTGGGCGGCCGTCGGCGTGATCCGGCCGGAGATCTCCAGGGCCACTTCGAGCGCGGCCGCCATGGCCTCCTCCAAGGTCCCGACCCGCGGGCCGCCGGAGTGCGGCCCGCAGGTGTCGCTGTCGTCGTGCTTGAGCAGGAACAACGCCGAGTTGATCGAGAACAGCGCCATGGTGGCGCGCAGCCGGTCGTGGAAGGTCGCGTCCGGGCCGTGCACCAGCCGGATCATCGCGACCATCCGATCCTTGAACTCCAGCCCGGCCTCCGACTCCCGGAGGGCGGGCTGGTTCTCGTGGAAGAACCGCAGCAGCGGCGCCCGCTCGGCCATCCCGGCGGCGAACCGGCGGACCAGCTCGTCGCGCAGCTCGGGCGACCAGGGCTTGCCCTCGCCGAAGGCGATGGCCTCGTCGATCGGTGCCGCCATGCTGCGCACGATGCCGCGGACGATCTCGTCCTTGGTCTTGAAGTGGTAGTAGAGCGCGGCCTTGGTGACACCGAGGCGGTCGGCGATCTCCCGCAGCGAGGTCTTCTCGTACCCCTGGGCCGCGAAGAGCTCCAACGCCACGTCGAGGATCCGCGCGCGGGTGTCGCTGCGGGGGCTCTGGGTCGTGCTCATGACTGGCGGCCTGCCTCGTGACGGCGACGGTGGGCGGCACGCTCGGCTGTTCGAAGCGCGCCTCGGGGTGCATTCTCCCTGCCCACGGGGCCCACACCGAAACTGGCTTGACGCCCGGCTAGTAGACAACCTACCGTGCGAGCCGACGATTCACTAGCCGGTCGTCAAGTAAGTGAGCCGCGGAGGACGCGGCCGAGCCGCTCTTCCGGGGAGAAGCACCATGTCACAACAGCAGGCCGAGGCCGCGGCGGACCAACCGCCGGCCACCGGACCGACCGAGCCTGAGCCGAAGTCGCCGCGCGAGATCCGCATGGTGATGATCGGGCTGGTCATCGCGATGCTGCTGGCGATGCTCGACAACCTGATCATCGGCACCGCGATGCCGACCATCGTCGGCGAGCTGCACGGCTCCGAGCACATCGCCTGGGTGGTCACCGCGTACACGCTGGCCACCGCCGTCTCCACCCCGATCTGGGGCAAGCTCGGCGACCTCTACGGCCGCAAGGGCGTCTTCCTGATCTCCATCGTGATCTTTCTGGTCGGCTCGGCCCTGTGCGGCCTGTCCGACTCGATGACCCAGCTGATCGCCTTCCGGGCGCTCCAGGGCCTGGGCGCCGGCGGCCTGATGGTCGGCGTGATGTCGATCATGGGTGCGCTGGTCCCGCCGCGCGACCGCGCCAAGTACCAGGGCATGTTCGCCGCCGTGATGGCCCTGGCCACCGTCGGCGGCCCGCTGATCGGTGGATTCCTCACCGACCACCTCAGCTGGCGCTGGACGTTCTACGTCAACCTGCCGCTCGGCGCGGTGGCGCTGGCGTTCATCGTGGTCACCCTGCACCTGCCGAAGATGCGCTCCACCGCGAAGATCGACTACCTGGGCGCGCTGCTGCTCACCGCCGGCATCACCTCGATGGTCCTGATCACCACCTGGGGCGGTCAGGAGTACGCCTGGGGCTCGAAGCAGATCCTCGGGCTGGCCGCGCTGGGCGTCGCCTCGCTGATCGGTTTCTGCTACGTCGAGCAGCGCGCCGAGGAGCCGGTGATCCCGCTCGGCCTGTTCAAGATCCGCAACTTCACGATGGTCTCGATCATCGGCTTCATCGTCGGCTTCGCGATGTTCGGCGCGGTCGCCTACCTGCCGCTGTACCAGCAGATCGTGCAGGGCGCCTCGGCCACCAACTCCGGCCTGCTGCTGATGCCGATGATGTTCGGCATGCTCGCCGTCTCGCTGGTGGTCGGCCAGATCGTCTCCAAGACCGGCAAGTACCGGATCTTCCCGATCATCGGCACCGCGGTGATGGCGGGCGGCTCGCTGCTGCTCTCCACCCTCGGCACCGACACCGGCCGCTTCGCCTCCTCCTGCTACATGGTGGTGCTCGGCGCCGGCATGGGCTTCCTGATGCAGATCACCATGCTGGTCGCCCAGAACAGCGTGGAGCTCAAGGACATGGGCGTGGCCAGCTCCTCCGCCACCCTGTTCCGCACCATCGGCGGCTCCTTCGGTGTGGCCCTGTTCGGCGCGCTGTTCAACAACCAGGTCAAGGAGACCCTGAGCGCCGGAGGCGGCCAGGGCGCCGGTGGCGGCCAGCAGGCCCTCGACCCGACCGGCCTGAAGACGGCGCCCGCGGCCGTCCAGGACCTGGCGCACCACGCCGTCTCCAACGGCATGCACACCGTCTTCCTGTGGGGCGCCGTGATCAGCCTGATCGCCGTCGCCGCCGCGGTCTTCCTCCGGGAGATCCCGCTGCGCGGCGCAGGGCAGAAGGCCGAGCCGCAGCTCGAAGCGGCCTGATCCACCGCCGGCACCGCACGCCGAGGGCCCGTCCGGATCTTCTCCGGACGGGCCCTTCGGGCGTCCTCGGGCGTCCTCGGACGCCTTCGGGCGTCGAGGCACCGATCGTGGGGCGGTGCTGGGGTGACCGTGCCGCGGCGGTGGTACGGCTACTGCGGCAGCCGGTATACCCCGGGCGCCACCGGCTCGACCAGGCCGTCCGCGACCAGCCCGTCCAGCGCCCGGGCCCGCTGCACCGGCTCGGGCCAGACCTCGTCCAACCGGGCCTGCGGCACCTCCCCGTGCGCCTCACGCAGCACGGCCAGCAGCTTGCCCCGGACCTGGCGGTCGGTGCCCTCGTACGTCTGCCCGCGCCGGGCCGGGCCCTGGTACGGCGGCCGGCCGGCCCGCTGCCAGGCGCAGTGCCGCAGCAGCGGACAGCCGGTGCACTCCGGGCTCCGCGCGGTGCAGACCAGCGCACCGAGCTCCATCACCGCGACACCCCAGGTGGCGGCGGTCTCGGCGGTGTCGGGCAGCAGCCCGGTGGCCGTCCGGCGCTCGGCCGCGGTGGTCGCCTGCGCCGGGTACTCGACTCCGGTCACCGCCCGGGCGAGGACCCGGCGGACGTTGGTGTCCAGCACCGCGTGCCGCTGCCGGAACGCGAACGAGGCCACCGCGGCGGCGGTGTACTCCCCCACCCCGGGCAGCGCCAGCAGGGCGGCGTGGTCCTCGGGCACCCGGCCGGCGTGCTGCTCGGTGATCGCGACGGCGGCGGCGTGCAGGCGCAGCGCCCGGCGCGGGTAGCCGAGCCGGCCCCACATCCGGACGGCCTCGCCCGGTGCGTCGGCGGCCAGGTCGGCGGGGGTCGGCCAGCGTTCCAGCCAGGCGGCGTACGCGGGCAGGACCCGCTTGACGGGGGTCTGCTGGAGCATGAACTCGCTGACCATGACGGCCCACGGGGAGGCGTGCGGGGTCCGCCAGGGCAGGTCGCGGGCGTTCGCCTCGTACCAGTCGATGACGGTGGTGTGGAGCAGCGGGGCCGGGATGACGGCGGTGATGGCAACCATGGCCCTTCGATCCTCCCACGGCGGGAAGGGGCGCCGGGCCGGGACCGGCGGACCCGCGTCCGCGGGCGGGACGGTTCAGAGCCCGAGGTCGTCGAGCTCCTTGAGCAGTTCCGCGCGGGGGCTGGGGGCCGTCCGGGCGGGCGGGGTGGCGGCGGATGCGGGGGCGACGGAGGCGGGGACGGCCGGGGTCCGGCCTTCGCCCGCCGCCGCGCGGGCGGCCGCGCGGGCGCTGCGGTCGCGGAAGATCCACGCGCCGGCCAGGCCGCCGACCAGCCCGCCGAGGTGGCCGAGCCAACTGACGCCCGGGGTACCGGGAACGGCGCTGGTGAGCAGGTAGGCGAAGGAGGCGCCCATCACCAGGCCGATCAGGCTGTCGATCAGGTTGCGGTCGAAGAAGCCGCGCAGCACCACGTAGCCGAAGTAGCCGTAGACCAGCCCGCTGGCGCCCACGGTCACCGTGTGGTCGTGCTCGAAGAACCAGACCGCGCCGCCGTCGGTGAGGGTGATCAGCGCGGTCAGGCCGAGGAACTTCTTGACGCCCCGGTAGGCGGCGAGGAACCCGAAGATGAAGAGCGCACCCGAATTGGCCTCCAGGTGCTGCCAGTTCACATGCAGGAACTCCGAGGTGAGGATGCCCGCCAGCCGCCCGGTGTCGCGCGGGACGAGGCCGTACTCGCGCACCAGGGCGCCGTCGCCTGCCCAGTTGGCGATCTGGACCGCCCAGAGCACGACCAGGAAGGCGAACATCACGAAGAAAGCGCGTCGCGCCTCGGCGATCATGCGAGCCGGGTCGAGTACGGGGTGCTGGTCCGTGGCCATGGGGCGACTATAGGGCGAGCACCCGGCAGCCGTCCGCCCCCTTTCGCCGACCGTTCGCGTTCCCTCGACCGGAGCAAATGGCGGATCATGTGAAGGAAGTGACCCCGGTGCAGTGTTGATGCATCAACGGGTGCACACAGTCTCGTAGAGTTTGCCCGTGCCCTCTCTGCGTCAACCCGTGGGACCGCTGCCGGCCTCGATCTACTGGCGGCGGCGCCTTGTCGTGTTCGCCGCACTGATCGCCGTGCTCGCGCTGATCGTCTGGCTGACGTCCGGTTCGGACGGCGGCAGCAAACCCCCGCACGGCGCGCAGCCCGCACCGGCCCAGTCCATCACCCCCGGGGCCTCCCCGACCGGCTCCGCGATCACCACCCGCCCCGGCGGTACCGGCGGTTCGGGCACCGGCGGTTCGGGCAGCGTCTCCGGCGGCGGTGGCGGCGACGTCAGCCTGACCACCGGCGGCGGCACCGGCAGCGGGGACGGCACGGGTTCGACGACCGGCGCCGGCGGTACGGGCGGCAGTGGCGGCACCGGTGCGGGCGCAGGCACGGGAACGGGCTCCGGCGGTACGGGCGGTGGCGCCTCCGGTGCGACCGGCTCGACCGGCGGCCCGCAGGTGAACACCCCCGAGATCCTCGCCCTGCCGATCTGCACCGCCGCACAGATCGCCCTGGAACTCGCCAGCGCCCAGCCGGCCTACCAGCCCAGGGACAGGCCCCGGGTCACCCTGACGGTCCGCAACACGGCCGGCCCGAACTGCCGGGTCGACCTCGGCCGGACGGCCTCGACCATCACCCTGACCGCCAGCAACGGCGAACGGTTCTGGTCATCCGGCGACTGCCCGACCGACCGTCAGAACACCTGGGTCCAGGTCTCCGCCGGCAGCGGCCTGACCGAGACCTTCAGCTGGGACCGCAGCCGCAGCAAGCCGCAGTGCGCGTCCGCCGACGGCAGCACCGCCGCCCCGGACACCTACCGCGTCCAGGCCGAGCTGACCGGCCCGGCCGGCGGACCGCTGGTCGCCCGCACCTCCATCCGCCTGGACGCCTGAGCCCCGATCGGACGGACCGGTGCGCGCCAAGGGTGGCGGGCCTGTGCCAGGGATCGCATTCCCGCCCGGCCTGAAAGCCGGGATTCCCCGCGAAGATCAGGGATGGCGGTCCTGGCAGCCAACCGGCCGGCCTGCGCGCTGATCCTGGACCCGGCCGGCGCACCGTCGACGGCCTCAACCCGGCCCGCCACATCCTGCTCGGCCCCGCCGCCCGCGAGCTCTACCCGCAGTGGGCGGACGTGGCCCGGCAGACTGTGGGCTTCCTGCGGTTCTCGGCCGACCGGTACGGCGGTCAGCCCGGATTCGCCGCCCTGATCGCCGAACTCTCCGTCGGCAGCGCCGAGTTCCTTGCTCGCTGGGCAGCAGCCCGTGAGGTACGCGAGAAGACCTGGGGCAGCAAGCAGTTCCGGCACCGCGTGGTCGGCGAGTTCGAGCTGCACTACGAGACCATCGGACTGCCCGGGGACGAGGGCCGGTCCCTCGTGGTCCTCATCGCCGATCCGGCAGCCCGGACGACACCGTGCTTCGACTGCTGGGCAGTTGGAGCACCAACGCCCCGACGCGGAGGGCGGGCCGGGGCGACGGCAAGGGCGGGGGCGGGCGCGAGGGTGCCAGGTCGAGGGGGGCCGCGGTCGACGGGGACGGGGAGCGGCCGAGTGCTCGGCGACGGGCTGTCGGGTCAGCCGTAGCCCGGCGGGCCGGGCGGGCCGTCAGGCCGGCCACTGCGCGCGGCGGAGCGCCCGGCTGAGGGTCGGCGGCACCAGGGCGAGGGCCAGCAGCGCGGCGAACAGCCGCAGGGTGGTCTCGGGCGCGAGGTGGTCCAGCAGCAGTCCGGCCCCGAACGTCCCCGCCGGCATGCCGAGCATGAAGACCGTCATGGTCGCCGCGATCACCCGGCCCCGGAGCTCCTCCGCGACCTGCTGGAAGATCAGCACGTCCACCATCACGCGCAACGCCGGCACCCCCAGCATCATCGACGCCAGCGTCACGAAGACCACCACCGGACCGCCCGCCAGCGTCGGTACCAGGAACAGCGGCACGCTCACCCAGGCGACCGAGACCAGCAGGCGGCCCGGGAGCATCAGCCGGTGCAGTCGGCGCACCACCAGCGCACCGAGCAGCCCGCCGACCGCCTCACCCGCGAGGGCGAGGCCGATCCCACCGCTGGACGTACCCCCGTTGCGCAGCAGCACCATCACCGGCAGCAGCATCGCGGCCCCGGCCAGGTTGAGCAGGAACGGCACCAGCAGAGTGACCCGCAGCTGGGCGTCGGCCAGCAGGTACCGCAGCCCCGCCATCGCCCCGCCGGACCGGCCGCCTCCCCCGGCGGTCGCGTTCGGACGGCTCTCGAAGCGAACTGCCCACGCCGCGCAGACGGCCAGCAGCGAGGCCACCACCGTGCCCAGGAACGGGACGGCCCGGCCCATGCCGAGCAGCATCCCGGCCAGCGGCGGTCCGATCAGCGACGCCCCGCTGACCCTCAACTCGTCCTGGGCCAGCGCCTGGCGCAGTTGCTCGGGCGGGACGACGGAGCGGAGCACCAGCATCCGGACCGGACCCGAGTACGCCATGGTGGCGCCGAGCACCGCGCCGACCAGCAGGGTGTGGGCGACCGTCAGGCGGTGCAGGTGGAGCGCGGCCGGGATGCTGAGTGCGGCCAGCAGCCGGGCCGAGTCTGCGATCAGGAGGATCCGGCGGCGGTCGTGGCGGTCGGCGACCGCGCCGCCGTGGATGCCGAGCAGGAGGGAGACGGTGAACTGGACGGCGCCGAAGGCCCCGGCCAGCGAGGGCGAGCCGGTCATCGCCAGGAGCAGGAGCGGGTAGGCGGTGTCGGCGATGCAGGTGCCGAGCATCGCCGAGGCGGCGCCGCCCCAGAGCAGCTGGAACCGCCAGTTGCGGCGCAGCGGGACGAGGGCGGGCGGTGCGGCAGCGGGCCCGGTGGGGGAGTGCGGCGCAGGGTTGGCCGTGGGGCCTGCCGTGGGGACGGGCGCGGGGCTGGCTGTGGGGACGGGCGCCGGGCCGAGGTTGCTGGTGGTGACGGGTCCAGTGGTGCAGGTGGTGGCGCTGGTGTTGCCGGCATCTGCCGTGGTGCTGACGGTCTCTGTGGTGCTCGCGTCCGTCGACCGTGCCGCGCTTGCCGTGCTGGCCATGCCCCCGCCTTTCACTCAAACGTAGATGCTCACGCATCTGCAACCATTCACGCTTGCGTGAATGGTTGCAGATGCGTGATTGATTGCGCAAGCGTTGACGTTCTGAGAAAGTGTGAACGTGTCTGATCAGGTGAAAGAGCGCGAGATCAAGGACGTTGCGACCCTGAAGGCGCTCGCGGACCCCGTCCGGCTGGCGATCCTCAACGCCCTCTACAAGCGCGAGCCGTCCCCGCTGTCCGTCAAGGAGATCGCGGCCGAGCTCGGCGACACCCCGACCAAGCTGTACCGGCACATCAAGCAGCTGGAGCAGGTCGGTTTGATCATGGTCGCCGAGACCCGCCTGGTCTCGGGCATCGTGGAGAGCCGCTACCGCAACGCGCAGAAGTCACTGCGCCTGGCCCCCGAGGTCTTCGCCGACGAGACGTCGAAGCGCCCGGAGGTACTGGGCGCCCTGTTGGCCGCGATGGACCTGGTCCGCTCCGACTTCGAGCTCAAGTACCTCACCGACCGGCTGGAGCTGCCCCCCGGGCCGGACGGCAGGCCTCGCGCGTCCTCCCAGTTCAGCCACTTCTCCATGCGGCTCCGCCCCGAGCGGGTGGTACGGCTGCGCAACCAGCTCGGCGTGATCCTGGACGAGCTGGCGGAGGAGGGCGACAGCGCGGACGAGGACGCCATCGACGTCACCCTGTTCACCCTGCTCTATGCGACCAAGTCCGCGCCCCCGGCCGACCGGTCCGCCCACGCCGACCGCGTCTGACGGCACCCGCGGGACCGGCCGGGCCCCGGCACCGGACCGGCCGCGCCGACCGCGCCCGCAGCCCCACCGTCACCGGGCCCCGGGCGTCCTCGCGCACCGCCACGCGCCGTCAAGCGCTGGTCAGGCGTAGCGCTCCAGTCAGACGTAGCGCTCCAGGATGGACGATTCTGCGAGCCGCGACAGCCCCTCCCGTACCGAGCGGGCCCGGGTCTCGCCGACTCCCTCGACGGTCTGCAGGTCGTCGATGCTGGCCGCGAGCAGCTTCTGCAGGCCGCCGAAGTGCTCGACCAGCCGCTCGATGACGGTGTTCGGAAGCCGCGGCACCTTGGCCAGCAGCCGGTACCCGCGCGGTGAGACCGCCGAGTCCAGCGACTCCGGCGTGCCGGTGTACCCGAGCGCCTTGGCCACCGTCTGCAGGTCGAGCAGCTCGGCGTGGGTGAGCGCCTCCAGGTCGGAGAGCACCTCGGTGACGGTGCGGCCCTTCTTGGCGGCCCGTTCCGGGAAGTAGTCCCGGGCGACCAGTTCGCGCTCCGGCTCGACGCCGGCGATCAGCTCGTCCAGCTGCAGCGAGAGCAGTCGGCCGTCGGTGCCCAGCTCCAGGACGTACCCGGCGATCTCGGCCGCGATCAGCCGGACCATCTCCAGCCGCTGGACGACGGCGGAGACGTCCCGGACGGTGACCAGGTCCTCGATCTCCAGTGCGGAGAGCGTGCCGGCGACCTCGTCCAGGCGCAGCTTGTACCGCTCCAGGGTGGCGAGCGCCTGGTTGGCACGGGACAGCACGGTGGTGGAGTCCTCCAGCACCCGGCGGCTGCCGTTGACGTACATGGCGATCAGCCGCATCGAGTGCGAGACGGCCACCACCGGGTACCCGGTCTGGCGGTTGACCCGCTCGGCGGTCCGGTGGCGGGTGCCGGTCTCGTCGGTGGGGATGGTCGCGTCGGGCATCAGGTGCACCCCGGCCCGGACGATCTTGGTGCTGTCCTTGTCGAGGATCACCGCCCCGTCGAGCTTGCACAGCTCGCGCAGCCGGGTGGCGGTGAACTCGACGTCGAGCACGAAGCCGCCGGTGCTGAGGGATTCGACGCTCTTGTCGAAGCCGAGCACGACCAGCCCGCCGGTGTTGGCGCGCAGCACCCGCTCCAGCCCGTCCCGTAGCGCCGTGCCCGGCGCGATGGCACTGAGGGAGGCCCGCAGCAGGGCCTCCTCGCGGGAGGACTTGTCCGCCCGGTCGCTGCCTGCCACGTGACTCCTCCGGTCGCCCCGGACCGTGTGGCACGGCGCCCGACGGTCTGTCGCTTGGTCTTCGCTGGTCTGTCTGTGTCGCTCGGTGATTCTGGAAATAGGCGCAGTACTGCACTTATTGCCAATTAGACAGGGCAAAGTCTAACTGCGTGCGGCATTAACGGGGCATGAGTCAGCGCACTTCGTCGGAGTCGACCGGCTCCCAGCCCTCCATCAGCTCCTCCGGGAAGGCCGGAACGGCCACCGGGACAGCCGCCGGACGGGCCGCGCGGGCGCCTGCGACCGGGGCTCCGGCTGCCTCGCCGCGGGGCTTGGCCGGGCCGCGGCGGCGGCCCGGGATGGCGCGCAGGGCCTCACCGATGTCGGCGACCTCGACCACCGTCATGCCCGCCGGCACCTTGCCCGGGTCCGGCGGGACGAGGGCGTGGGTGAAGCCGAGCCGGTGGGCCTCCGCGAGCCGGCGCTGTACGCCGGTGACCCGCCGGACCTCGCCGGCCAGGCCGACCTCGCCGATCGCCACCAGGTTGCTGGGCAGCGGGGTGTCGGACGAGGAGCTGGCGACCGCCAGTGCGATGGCCAGGTCGGCGGACGGCTCGGTGAGCTTCACCCCGCCGACCGTCGCCGTGTAGATGTCCTGCTTGCCGAGCTTGACGCCGCCGTGCCGCTCGACCACGGCCAGGATCATCGCGATCCGGGGCGACTCCAGGCCGGAGGTGGTCCGGCGGGGCGAGGGGATCTGCGAGTCGACCATCAGCGCCTGCACCTCGGCGACCAGCGGGCGGCGGCCCTCCAGGGTGACGGTCAGGCAGGTGCCGGGCACCGGCTTGTCACGCCTGGTCAGAAACAGTCCGGACGGGTCGGCGAGGCCCGCGATGCCCTCGTCGTGCAGCTCGAAGCACCCGACCTCGTCGGTCGCGCCGTAGCGGTTCTTGATACCGCGGATGATCCGCAGCCGAGCGTGCCGGTCACCCTCGAAGCTGAGCACCACGTCGACCAGGTGCTCCAGCAGCCGCGGGCCCGCGATCTGGCCGTCCTTGGTGACGTGGCCGACCAGCAGGGTGGCCATGCCGCGCTCCTTGGAGGCGCGGATCAGCGCGCCCGCCACCTCGCGGACCTGGGCCGGGCCGCCGGGGGCGCCGTCCAGCTCGGCGGACGCGATGGTCTGCACCGAGTCCAGGATCAGCAGCCCGGGGTTGACCGCCTCGATGTGGCCGAGCACCGCGCCGAGGTCGGACTCGGCGGCCAGGTACAGGTGGTCGGAGAGTGCGCCGATGCGGTCGGCGCGCAGCCGGACCTGGCCGGCCGACTCCTCGCCCGTGACGTAGAGGGTGCGGTGCTGCGCGGTCGCCGCCTTGGCGGCCACGTCCAGCAACAGCGTGGACTTGCCGACCCCGGGCTCGCCGGCCAGCAGCACGACGGCGCCCGGGACGATGCCGCCGCCGAGCACCCGGTCGAGCTCCGGCACGCCGGTGGTGCGGGCGGTGGCGACCTGACCGTCCACCTGGCCGATCGGCTTGGCCGGGGAGCTGACCGGCCCGGCCGCCGTGGTCCTGATCGGGACGGCGCCGTACTCCTCGACGGTGCCCCAGGCGTTGCACTCGGGGCAGCGGCCGACCCATTTCGGGAGCTGGTTGCCGCACTCGGTGCAGCGGTACGCCGGGCGGGGCTTGGCGGTGGTCTTGGTGCGGGCTGCCATGCGGCCAACCGTAGCGGGTGGGTACGACAGTGGCGGCCGAACGTCCGCGGCGTGAGCACGACAGCCGCCCGGAGCCGGCCCCCGACTGTCCGGGACACCACCGTCCTGTTACCCGAAAGAAGGACAAGCGCCGGGAATCCCGGGGGTGCGAGGACCCGGCTCCCTACCGTCGGAGGGTGACCACCAGGCTTGCCTCCCCCGCCCCCGCCGGCTCCCCCGCCCTGCGGACGTACGACCGCTGCGTCGACGGGCTCTTCACCTACTGCCTCTCCGTCCTGTGCGAGCACGACGCCGCCGTCGCGGCCGTCTGCGAGGTGCGCGATCTCGCGCTGCGGCACGGTGACCGGCCGGCCGACCCCGCGCTCGGGCGGGCCTGGCTGTACGCGCTGGCGCGGCACTGCTGCCTGGAGCGGCTCGAACGCGGCACCGGCGCGCCCGCCGACCCGCCGCCCGGCCCGGCGCTGGCCGGCCGTCGGCGCGCGGAACTGGCCTCGCTGGCCTGGCCCGAGGCCGCGGGCACCGATCCGGAGCAGCGTGAGGCACTGGAGCTGGCGGTCCGCCACCGGCTGTCGACCGCCGAGGTGGCCGCGGTGCTCGGCCGCTCGGGCCGCGAGGTGGACGAGCTGCTGTCCGCGGCCGGTGCCGAGGTGGGCCGGACCAGGACGGCACTGCTGGTGCTCGGGGTGGGCAGCTGTCCGGTGCTGGTCCGGCTCGGCGGGGTCGGCGCGGAGAGCCGGCGTGAATGGGTGCTGGGGCCGGCGCTGCGGCGCGAGCTGGTGCAGCACGTGGTGGACTGTCCGACCTGCCGGGGTACCGCCGAGCGGGTGGGCGGCGGGTTGGGCGCCGGCCTGTCCGGGCTGCCGGGCCTGCCGCTGCTGACGGCTCCGGTGCCGGTCCGGCTCGGCGGCACCGCGGCGCAGCTGCCGGACGGGGCCGCCGGGGCGGCCTTCCTGGCGGGGGCCGCGGCCGGGCGCCGGGTGACGACACCGACCGCCGAGCCGGGCGGGGAGCCGTCCGAGCCGCGTTTCGACCAGCGCGGCTTCCCTCGGCACCGGGCACCGTCGGCGGGACGGTCGCTGGTGGTCCGTCAGCGGGTGGTGACCACCGGGGTGCTCGCTGCGGTACTGACCGCCCCGGTGGTGGCACTGTGGGCGGCGGACCGGGACGGTGGTGGCTCCGACGCGTCGGCGGCGGTCTCCTCGGTCCGGGTGGCCTCCGGCTCGGCGAAGGGTCCCGCGAAGGGCCCGGCGCAGCCGGCCTCCGCGCCGGTGGTGCCGGTGGTGCCGGTGGTCCCGGCGGTGTCGGGGGTGTCTGCGGTGTCGGGTGACGTGCAGTTGGTGGGTGCCGTGACTGCAGAAACGTCTTTCCCGGCGGTTCGCGGGGTGATGCTCCCGGTCCTGGCGGTCCCCGTCCCACCTCGGGTGCCCACCCCCGGGACCTCCGTTCCCGGCGCCGATGGCACCGCTCCGGCCGGGCGGCTGACGGTCGAGGCGCAGGAGTACGGCAGCCGTACCGTGATCACGCTGACCAACTCGGGCGGCACCACGATCGCCTGGCACGCCGTGGTGGACGCCGACTGGCTCCGCCTCAGCCGGGACTACGGCACGCTGGCGCCCGGGCAACGGATCACCCTCACCGTGACGGTCGACGAGGACCGGGTCCCGCCCGGGGCGTGGACGGCGCGGATCGCGGTGCCTCCCTCCGAGGCGGTGGTCACCCTGGAGGGCGGCCCCCGCCACCGCGGCGGCGAGGAGCCGACCGGCGCGCCCACCCCCGTGGAACCGCCGCCGGTCACCCCCACGGACGGTCCCGCACCGACGTCACCGGCACCGGCACCCGCCTCCGGTACGCCGTCCACGCCACCGTCCACCCCGCCGTCCCCGGCACCGTCGTCCTCCCCGTCGTCCGCACCGGCCGGGCAGGCGAGCCCGCACCCGGCCGACCCGGCCCCGCAGTCGGCCCCGGCCACCGCCGCGGGCGGCGGGACGCCCGGGCCCTGAGCGGGCCTGGGAGCGGGCCTGAGCTGCCCGGGCCGTCAGGTGGCCAGGCCGGAGACGGCGTCGCCGATGTACTTCGCGCCGAGGACGACCAGGACCACCGTCGTGATCGCGCTGTTGTGGGTGGACATCCACGCCTTCCACTCGCCGAGCACCTTCGCGGCCCCGGCGCCCCCGAAGAGGTAGACGCCGAGCGGAATCAGCGCGCACAGCGAACCCACCAGCACCATCAGCACGGCCGCCGCCGTCTTCCCTCCCGGCGACGCGTCACTGGTGGCGATCGACACGCCGGCGGAGACCGCCAGCACCAGGTTCTTCGGGCTGGCCGCCACCAGCGCCGTCGCCAGGCCGGCCGCCCTGGCCGGGGTGAAGCGGTCGATCGCCTGCATCCACGCGGGCGGCGCGGTGACATGCCCCTCGCGCGGCCGGCCCCGCCACTGCCTGGCCCCGATCAGCAGGAACAGCACGCCGACCGCCAGCTTGACCCACCAGGACCAGGCCGGCTCCGGGCCGCTGGTGTCCAGCCCCGAAACGGCCACCACCACGATGGTGGTGACGGCCGCCAGCGCCACCACCCAGCCGACCGTGAAGGCCGTGCCGTTCACCCGTCCCCGGGGAGTGGCCAGCATCAGGATGACGGCGATCAGCGGCACCGGACTGATCGCGATACCGACCGCGGGGGCCAGCATCTGTCCGATCGCGTCACCCATGGATCGTCCCTCCGTACATCGGCCGACCTGGCGGGCCCGGCAGGGTCCGGCAGGTCCCGCAGTTCGGCGGCCTACCTCGGCTGGATCGGCGGCAGCCGGTACGAGCCGTCCAGCACCCCGGCGCCCGGCTGGTACATCCGGACCATCGGCCGGAACTCCCCCGCCGGGGTGGGCAGCCAGTTCGCCGCCTCGTCCGGGTCGGTGGGCCGCTCGTGCTGGAGCACCAGGGTGAGCGAGCCGTCCGCACCGCGGACCAGCCCGCTCGTACGGTCGCCGACCGAGTAGCGGTCGATCGGGTTGGCCACCAGGAAGTAGTCGGGAACGTCGTACATGGTGATCGACCAGAACGCGTCCACCGGCGGCTGTGCGTCGAAGCGCAGGGTGTACGAGCGGGCGCCGGTCAGCAGCCGGCCCTCGGCGTCGTGGTAGACGCCGCAGTACGCGGCCTCGTAGGCGTGGTTGCCCCAGAGGCCGACCCGGGCCGCCACGGCGCGGGTGAGGTAGGCGGCCCGCCGGTCGGGGATCCGCCACTGCGGGTCGTCGAGCGTGCCGGGGCCGAAGTGGTCGAGGTTGTAGTCGAACAGGTGCAGGTTGCCGGTCCACTCGCCGGCGTTCAGGCCCTCGGGCGGCCGGCTGGCCGCCTCGATCCGCTCCTTGCCCGCCGCCAGCCCCTTGACCAGCGCCGCCGTCCAGTCCGGCGCGGCGCCCAGGTACGGGGAGCGGCCCTCGTCCAGCAGCCCCAGCGGTGCGAACCGCCGCTGGTACTCGGCGTCCGCGGTGGCGGGCGGGAAGGCCGCCATCCACAACCGCAGCTGCTCGAAGAAGCGCATCTCCTCCGGAACGGCCGGGTCGGGCTCCGGGAGGCCCGCGTACACGCCGCCGGGCTCCAGGGCGGTGAGCGTCAGCTGCCGCTGCAGGTCGAGCACCCGCGGCAGGTCCGCCGGGCCGGCGCAGGCGTTGCGCCCGACCACGGTGGCGACCACGGTCGGGGAGACCACGGCCCGGACGCCGTCCGGCGGCGTGCCGTGCCACCCGGGCGGTGTGATCAGCCAGCTCTGCTCGGCGGTGCCGGTGGCCCGCCGGCCCAGGTAGGCGAAGTTGTTGGTCCAGGCGTCGACGAACTGCAGCACGTAGTAGGCGCCGTCGGTGTCCGGCACGTGCAGCAGCAGCGGACCGCCGGAGAGGTCCAGCTGGGCCACCGAGTAGACGGTGTCGTTGTTGACCGAGACGAAGTCGGTGCCGGCCTGCGCCAGCCGGTCGGCGTGCCCGAACCGGTTGAACTCGGCGGCGGGCATGGAGCCCATGCCCTCGGTCCGGAAGGCGTCGACCGTGCTGAGGTCGTACACCAGCGGGTAGCCGTAGATGTAGGCATCGGCTGCCAGGGTCTCCAGGGCCGGCTGGGACATGTCGCTCCCTCGGGTTCGGTACGGCGTGGATACGGCCCGGGCGGGCCCGGGCTCAGTGCCGCACGGTCAGGTGCGGGCGCTGCCAGCGGCCGTCCAGGACGGCGGCGTCGGGGCCGTAGACCCGGATCGCCACCGAGAACGGCCCGTCCGGCGC
Source organism: Kitasatospora sp. NBC_00374 (assembly GCF_041434935.1). NCBI lineage: Bacteria > Bacillati > Actinomycetota > Actinomycetes > Kitasatosporales > Streptomycetaceae > Kitasatospora > Kitasatospora sp. NBC_00374. The sequence goes on from NZ_CP107964.1 coordinate 3,995,477, forward strand.
GGGCAGCCAGTTGGCGGCGGCCACCGGGTCGGTGGGCCGCTCGCGCCGGACGTGCAGGGTCAGTCCGCCGTCCGGGTCGCGGACCAGGCCGGGCGTACGGTCGCCGATCGAGTAGCGGTCGATCGGGTTGGCCACCAGCAGCCGCTCGGGCAGCCGGTAGATGGTGGCCGACCAGAAGAACCGGGCCGGCGGCAGCTCACCGGGGGCGAAGCGGAGGGTGAAGTCGTGCCGGGAGGCGTCCGGCGGCCGGTTGCCCTCGTCGTCGGCGAGCCAGCCCGCGTACCAGGCCTCCTCGGCCGGCAGCCCGTACAGACCCTTCAGCACGCCGATCGCCCGGGTCAGGTAGTCGCTGCCGTGCTCCGCCCTGGTGCCGAACCAGCCGGTGGAGTCCTGGGCGTCGGCCGCCGCCCGGTCCAGCGTGGCCCGGCCGTCCGCGATGCCCTGCTGCATCGCCTCGCGCACCTGGGCGGGCAGCGCGGCGGGCTCGAAGTCGCCGAGCCCCACGCCGAGTTCGGCCAGGCGTCCGCGCAGCCCGGCCTCGGCGGGCAGCACCGGGAAGAAGCCCAGCAGGAAGTCCAGGTAGGAGAAGAACTCCAGGGTCTCCCGGACCTCCTCGCGCCAGACCGGCCAGACCGGCTCGGGCGGCGCGGCCGGGGCCGGCGTGCCCAGGTGCGTACTGAGCGGCTTCAGCACGTACCCGGACTGGATCTCCCGCAGCGCCGGGACGTCCTCGGGGCCCGCCAGGTACGTCCGGCCGAGAATGCCGACCAGCTGGGTGTCGGCCCGCAGCACCTTGTCGAAGCCCGGAGGGACGGCGCCGGTGAAACCGGGCCCGGTGACCAGGTAGCGGCCCGCGCCCTGGCCGGTGGTGCGCGAGCCGAGGTAGCCGACGTAGCTGGTGTCCAGGTCGTGCAGGGGCAGGACGTAGTAGCGGTCGGCCCCGGGCACCTCGACCACCCACGGCTCGGCCCGCAGGTCGAGCCAGGCCCAGGAGTAGGGGGTGTCGTTGTTGGGGGTGACGACGTCGGTGTCGGCCGGGGTGAACGGCTGCGAGTAGTGGCGGAAGGTCCCGAACCCGCCGACGTACCTCGGGTCCGCCTCGTCGATCGCCTGCGGGTACATCGTCCGGTAGTTCTCGGTCAGGGCGAGACCCCAGACCCAGGCCTCCGCGGCGGTCCTCCGTACGGTCTCCGGGTCGACGAGCGCCGGGTTGCCCATGGCGAGGACTCCTCTGGGATGGCGGGCCGAGTCGGATAATCAAGACATACCAGTACAGACGGGATGGTGTGCGTCACCCGTCCGTACGGCATGTCGGACCCCGGGCCGCCCCCGCGACCTGTCTGACGATCCGTGAGTTCGCTCTCCGCGTGGTCCGCCACGAGTGAACGGAGGCATCGCGGGGCCCCGGCCCGGAGAGGCTGGAGGCATGAAGATCCTCATTCTCGGCGGCTCGAAGTTCCTCGGTCGGGCCTACGTCTCCCAGGCGCTGGCCCGCGGCCACGAGGTCACCACCTTCAACCGCGGGATCAGCGGCGCCGACCAGCCCGGCGTCGAGGCCGTGCACGGCGACCGGACCGACCCGGCCGACCTGGCGCGCCTGGTGGCGGGACGCCACTGGGACGCCGTCGTCGACTCGGCCGGCCAGCAGCCCCACGACGTGGCCCGATCGGCCCGGCTGCTGCGCGACCACACCGACCACTACACCTTCGTCTCCTCCGTCCACGCCTTCACCGACTGGCCCGCCGCACTCGTCGACGAGTCCTCGCCCACCCACCCCTGCCCCGCCGACACCCCGCCCGACCAGCCGCACGGCAACGCCCTCAAGGCAGGCTGTGAACGCGCCCTGCTGGAGAACTTCGGCGAGCGGTCACTGATCCTCAACTGCGGCCTGCTGATCGGCCCGCACGAACCGGTCGGCCGGCTGCCCTGGTGGCTGGAGCGGATAGCCCTCGGCGGACGGGTACTCGCCCCCGGTGACCCGGGCCGCACGGTCCAGCTGATCGACGCCCGGGACTTCGCCGCCTTCGGCCTCGATCTGCTGGAACGCCGGGAGACCGGGCGGTACGTCACCACCGCGCCGCCCGGCCGGACCACCTACGGCGAGTTCCTCGAGCACTGCATCCGGGCCACCGGCTCCGACGCCGAGCTGGCCTGGACGGACGACACCACCCTGCTCGCGGCCGGCGTCCAGCCCTGGGTCGAGCTGCCGCTCTGGGCCCCCGACCTCCCGGACTGGCACGGCACCTGGCGGCCCGACACCTCACGCGCCGTCGCGGCCGGGCTGCACAACCGCCCGCTCGCGGACACCGTCCGGGACACCTGGGCCTGGCTGCAGGAACGCGGCCCGTCCACCCGGCCGTGGGCACAGGGCGACCTGCCGCTCGGCATCGACCCGGAGAAGGAGCGCCGGATCCTCGACCGGGACGCCTCCTGACCTGGACCGGCGAGCGAGCACGGGGCGGTGCATGCGGCCTGCGGTCACAGCAGGCTGACGCGGCCCGCGGGCGCGGGCGGCGGGCGCGGGCGGCGGGCGCGGGCGGCGGGCACTGGGTGGCGGACGCGGGCAGGCGGGCGCGGGCGGCGGGCACGGGCCGGCCGGGCCCTGGCGGGAGCAGGCCCGCCCGGACCCGGCCGTCGGCTCGCCTCGTCTCGCCTCGCCCGCCGTCAGTGCGTACGGCGGGTGACCAGTTCCGCCAGAGCGAGCAGTTCGTCGGCCGACGAGGGCGCCGACACGGCCGCCGCCAGGTGGGCGATCGCCGCGGCCATCCGCTCGCAGGACTCGCCCTGCGCCCAGCTGCGGCCGCCGGCCCGCTCCACCGCCTGGGCGGCCCGCTCCAGCTCCAGCGCGCTCAGCGGCCGGTCGAGGGCGTAGAGCTCGGCCAGCTCGGCACCGGCCGCCGTCCCGGAACCGAGCGCGAAGACCACCGGCAGCGACTTCTTCCGCGCGGCCAGATCGGCACCGACCGGCTTGCCGGTGACCGCAGGGTCGCCCCAGATGCCGATCAGATCGTCGATCAGCTGGAAGGCCAGACCGATCTCCCGGCCGAACGCGTCCATCGCCTCGACCGCGGACGGCTCGGCGCCGGCGTAGAGCGCGCCCAGCGCGCAGGCACAGCCCAGCAGTGCACCGGTCTTGGCCTCGGCCATCGTCAGGCACTCGGCCAGCGAAACGTCACTGCGCTGCTCGAAGGCGCAGTCGGCCTGCTGGCCCGCGCAGAGCTCGACCACGCAGTCGGCGAGTCGACGGACGGCGCCCGGCGCGGCCGGGTGTCCGTCCTCGGCGAGGATCCGCAGGGCCAGCGAGTGCATGGCGTCGCCGGCCAGGATCGCCTCGGTGGTACCGAAGACCCGCCAGGCCGTCGGGCGGTGACGGCGGGTCTGGTCCCGGTCGATGACGTCGTCGTGCAGCAGGGTGAAGTTGTGCACCAGCTCCACTGCCGCGGCGGCCCGGACGGCCGGGCCCGGCCCGCCGCCGACGGCCTGGGTGGCGGCCAGCACCAAGGCCGGCCTGATCGCCTTGCCCGAACCGGAGGCGCCGGCCGGCGCGCCGTCCGCCTCCCACCAGCCGAAGTGGTAGCCGGCGACCAGCCGCATCGACTCCGGCAGGGTGCCGACGGCGGCCCTGAGGGCCGGATCCACTGCGGCCTTCGTCCGGGCCAGCACCTCGGCGGCCTCGTTGCCCTCCCGATGATCACGCTCCAGCGCGAAGATCCCCATCTGGTCCCTCCCCCACTCTGGTCGGCCGCGCGTCGGGCGCCGGCGACTCCGCCGAGCCGCCGCACCGGGCCGCCGTACGGTCGGCCCGGGCACGGGCCGACTCCGCTCCGGTCGGGACGCTCGCCCGCCGGCAAATCCGCTTGCCGTCCGCTCCACGGCGTCCTCCGGGCCGGCGCGCCGGACGGAGCGCACCGGCCCGGCCCCGGGTCAGTCGCGCGGGCGGGCGATGTCGACGTTCTCCAGGACGCCGATGGCATCCGGCACCAGGATCGCCGCCGAGTAGTAGGCACTGACCAGGTAGGAGATGACCGCCTTCTCGTCGATGCCCATGAACCGGACGGAGAGGCCCGGCTGGTACTCGTCCGGGATGCCGGTCTGGTGCAGGCCGATCACACCCTGCTTGTCCTCACCGGTACGGAGGGCGAGGATCGAACTGGTCTGGCCGTCCGTGATGGGCAGCTTGTTGCACGAGAAGATCGGCACATCCCGCCAGGTCGGCACCTGTCGGCCCTCGACCTCGACCGAGCCCGAGTAGAGGCCGCGGCGGTTGCACTCCCGCCCGAAGGCCGCGATCGCCCTGGGATGGGCCAGGAAGAACCTGGTACCCCGGCGGCGGCTCAGCAGCTCGTCCATGTCGTCCGGGGTGGGCGGGCCGGAGTGGGTCTGGATCCGCTGGTCGTAGTCCGCGTTGTGCAGCAGGCCGAACTCGCGGTTGTTGATCAGCTCGTGCTCCTGGCGCTCGCGCAGGGCCTCGATGGTGAGCTTCAACTGCTGCTCGGTCTGGTTCATCGGCTGGTTGTAGAGGTCGGCGACCCGGCTGTGCACCCGCAGCACCGTCTGGGCGATGCTCAGCTCGTACTCGCGCGGCTTGAGCTCGTAGTCCACGAAGGCGCCGGGCAGCTCGAACTCGCCGGCGTGGCCGGCCGACATCGGGATCTCCGCCTCACCGCGCCTGTTCTGCGGCTGCCGGGCATCGGCGAGGTGCGACAGGATCTGGTCGCGCAACGCCTCCGAGCGGTCGGCCAGCTCCTGGAAGGCGGGCCAGGGCAGGGCGAGCAGTGTGCCGGCCGTCGTGCTCCGGACGGCGTACGGCCAGGTGGCGTCCGACTGGACCAGCGCCTCGTCGCCCACGTGGTCCCCGTCGGCCAGCACGCCGAGGACGGTCACGTCGCCGTAGCTTCCGGTGCCGACCTTGTCGACCTTGCCGTGCGCGATCAGGAAGACCTCGTCGACCGGCCGGCCCTGCTCGACCAGCACCTCGCCCGGCGCGAAGTCGCGCTGGGCGAACCGGGCGGCCAGCTCGGCCAGCAACGCCTCGTCCTCGAAGCCGCGCAGCACCGGGATCTCGCGCAGGGTCGGTGGGACCACCCGCACCTCGGCCCCGGTCTTCACGAAGCTCACCCGGCCGCGCCCCACGGCGTAGCTGAGCCGCCGGTTGACCCGGTAGGTACCGCCGGAGACCTGCGTCCACGGGAGCATCCGGAGCAGCCAGCGGGGGCTGATGCCCTGCATCTGCGGCTCGGACTTGGTGGTGGTCGCCAGGTTCCGCGCGCCTGCGGTGCCGAGGCTGGACCGCTGCTGCGCCGACGGCGGCCCGCCCTGTGCGGGAATACCGATATCGGTCTCGGTCGACATCGAAAGGAGCCCCTCCCCGTGAAAGCATTTGGAGCACGTGACGCAATGAGGCATCCCGTTGCACCACTCATGCTGGGGCCATTCGAGTGAGATCCGCAATCACTCATACGAGTGATCAATAGGTCAGGATAAATAGGACGACAAGCACATTCAGCCGATTGTCATTCGAGCATTCGCTCGAATCCCTCTCCGGCTCGGCTCCACGGGCCGCACCGCACCCCGGCGACGCCCGCGACGCGCCCCGACGGCGCCCCCTCCGCTACCCGCTCCGGCGCCCGCGCGCCGCCCCCGCGCAGGCCGCCCGACGTTCACACTGCCGCAACCTTCGAGCCGCGCCGGAACACTGCCGAAACAATTCCCCAACAACCAACTGCCATCAGAAAGTTGAGGATCCGTCCGGGCTCGCTCCGGCCGGCCCGACGGCCCCCCGGCCGCGGCCCGCGCCCGCGGCCCGGAACAACCGCCGACCCACCGTTCACCAGGGCCCCGGCGACCGCTAAGGTGCCACCTCAAGGGCGCGGCAGAGGCGATGGCCGGTCGGCGGCCCGACTGCGCCCTCCCCACTGCTGTGCCCATGTCCTGGGAGACCCTGTGAGCGCCCCCGTACGCGTCTGGCTGAACCGCACCTACTCCGAGAATGTCTTCTTCATCGATCAGCTGCGCGCCGCCCCGCGCCCGGTCGAGATCCATGCCACGCATACGGACCCGGACTCCCCGGTGCTCGCCGCCGCCGACTTCGGCTCGCTCGAACCCGATCGCCTCAGCCCCGAAGCCTATGTGGAATTCGCGCTGGAATTCTGCGCCCGCCGGCAGATCGACGTCTTCGTCCCCCGGCTCGGCCAGCTCGCCGTCGCCGTGCGGCGCCGGGAGTTCGAGGCCATCGGCACCGCCCTGGTCTGCCCCTCCGCCGCCGCCATCGCCGTGTTCGAGTCCAAGACCAACGGCTACGCGGCGATGGACACCCTCGGCCTGCCCACCCCGCTGTGGCGGCACGTCCGTACCGCCGACGACCTGCTCGCCGCCGTCGAGGAGATCGAGGCCGACGGCGGCCGCCCCTGCCTGAAGCCCGCCACCGGCGCCGGCGGCGAAGGCTTCCGGATACTGACCCGCGAGCCCTTCGGCCTGCGCCGACTGGCCGGCGCCCCGGACGCCACCGTCCAGCTCGACCAGGTCGCGGCCGCACTCGCCGCCTCGGACGAGCCCGCCGACCTGCTGGTGATGCCGTACCTCGACGGACCCGAGGTCTCGGTCGACTGCCTCGCCGCCGCGGACGGCCGGCTGCTCACCGCCGTCGGCCGGGCCAAGCGGGGCCGTCGGCGCCACTTCACCACCGACGCCGCCTACCTGGAGCCGACCCGTCGGCTGATCGAGGCCTTCGGCGTCTCGTACCTCTCCAACGTGCAGTTCCGCCACCACCACGGCCGCCCGGTCGTGCTGGACGTCAACACCCGGCCGTCCGGCGGCCTGCACCAGCTCCGGCTGTGCGGCCTGAACCTGCCCTGGGCGGCGGTGCAGCTGGCCCTCGGCGAGGCCCCGGTCCGACTGCCCGAGGTCGAGTTCCTCGGCGCCGACTACACCCTGGTGTCCGGCGTCCAGCCGGTGCTGCCGCGGCAGACCCTGCTGCCCCGCCAGGCGCCCGCGCCCGCCCGCGAGCAGACGGCCGCGCCGGTGCCCGCGTTCGAGCACGGGGCCCCGGTGCTCGGCCTGGTCTGACCCGCTGGCGACGGACCGGCCGGGCGCTCAGCCCCCGGTCGGCCCGTCCCAGTCGAGAGTCGGCGGCAGCACGCCCTCCAGCGTGAGCAGCCAGCGCTTGACCTCGATCCCGGACGGCCCGCCGCCGAAACCGCCGATGCCGTCCGCCGCCACCACCCGGTGGCACGGCACGAGCAACGGCAGCGGATTGGCACCCATCATCTGGCCGACCGTCCTGGCCGCCAGCCCGGGCTCCACCACGTCCTCGAAGACCCCACTGCTGGCGGCGAGTTCGCCGTACGTCACGGTCCGGCCGTAGCCGGTGTCCGCCAGCAGCCGCTGCAGCACGACCCGGTGCGGCCCGGAGGCGAACCGCCAGTCGATCGGCAGCCCCAACTCCCTTCGCCGCCCGGCGAAGTACTCCGCCAGCCGGCTGCGCACGGCCTCGACCTTCCGCTCGTCCGTGCAGCGCGGCACACCGATCGGCAGCCCGGCCGACGACTCCCCCACGTAGGAGGAGAGGGCCACCCCGAGCGGCGTCACCGCCAGCTGCATCGGGCCGCTCGGCAGCGGCGTGTCGACCGCGACCCAGGAGATCTCCATACCCGCAAACTACCGCCCCGGTCCGACACCCCGAGGGGATGCCCGGGAGGAATGCCCGGGAGGAACGACGGCGGCCGGGGCAGCGGGCCCGCTGCCCCGGCCGGCCGACCACTCGCCGGACACCCGCCGCCGTCACAGGTGCGTCTTGAGGTACTCCGACAGGCTGCGGCACCACTCCGTGAGCTCACCCCGGTGCTGTGGCCGCCCCTCGCTGAGCGCCATCACCTGCGCGTCGGAGAGCTGCTCCGGGCCCGGCTTCTCCATCATCGACGACATCTCCCGCAGCACCATCGCCAACCGCTCGGCATCCACGTGGCTCAGCGCCACCAGTGCCTCGGCGTGACCGATCGTGACCGAACCAGGCATCGTGACCTCCTCCTAAGGGGCCCCCGGTCCACCGTACGACCGCCCCCGACCGCCCGCCCACCGGCGGCGTCCCTCCCCCGGCGCTACGCGTCCCGGCGGCGCGGCAGCAGGCCTCCGGCGAGAAGTGCGGCCGCGGTCCGGCCGGCGAGCACCCCAGGGCACACGGTCATCCGCGAGGGCCGGCAGCTCGACCTCTCGCCCGGATTTCCTCGGCGCAGGAGGACCTGCGGGAACAGGTCTGGGACCAGCACGCCGACCCGTTCACCGACACCGTCGCCGTCACCATCGGCCGCCCGCGCCGCGGACCGAGTGGTCAGGAACGCGGCCGGCCGGTCTGCTCGGCGCGCTCCGCGTTCTTCTCCTTGATCCGCACCGCTTCCTTGCGGACATCGGCCTGGGTGGCGCGCTCCCGCTGCAGCCACTCGGGGCTGTCCGCCTTCAGCGCGTCGATCTGCTCGGTGGTGAGGGCGTCCGTGACCCCACCGCGGGCGAGACCGGCAATGGAGACACCGAGCTTCGCCGCGACCACCGGTCGGGGGTGCGGGCCGTTGCGTCGCAGTTCGAGCAGCCACTCCGGCGGGTCGGCCTGCAGCGCAGTCAGCTCGGTGCGCGAGACGACACCCTCCTGGAACTCGGCGGGGGTGGCCTCGAGGTACACGCCGAGCTTCTTCGCCGCAGTTGCGGGCTTCATCGTCTGGGGGGTTTTGTGCGACGTCATGCTGCAAGGGTATCGAGCGCGTGCGCTACCTCCGACCACGGCGGGTAACCTGGCGGAGTGACTGGCTCGGATGCATCCCCTTCGTTCCGCCTCGCGTACGTCCCCGGGGTGACGCCCACGAAGTGGGTGCGGATCTGGAACGAGCGGCTGCCCGAGATCCCGCTGAACCTCGTGGCGGCCACCGCCGCCGAGGTGTACGGCGCGCTGCGCGGCGGCGACGCCGACGCGGGCTTCGTCCGGCTGCCGGTCGACCACGCGGACCTCAGCGCCATCCCCCTCTACACCGAGACGACGGTGGTCGTCGTCCCCAAGGACCACGTGGTGGCCGCGGTCGACGAGGTGTCCACCGAGGACCTCGCCGACGAGCTCGTGCTGCACCCCCTCGACGACACCCTCGCCTGGGAGCGGCTGCCGGGACGGCCCGCCAACGAACGCCCCGCCACCACGGCCGACGCCATCGAACTGGTGGCGGCGGGAGTGGGCGTGCTCGTCGTCCCGCAGTCCCTCGCCCGCCTGCACCACCGCCGGGACCTCACCTACCGGCCGGTCTCGGACGCCCCCGAGTCGCGGATCGCGCTGTCGTGGCCGCAGGACGAGACCACGGACCTGGTCGAGCAGTTCATCGGCATCGTCCGCGGGCGGACCGTCAACAGCTCCCGCACCCAGCCGACGCCCCCGGCCGAGCCGAAGCAGCGCAAGCGCCCCGAGACCGGCGGCGGCGCACAGCGCAAGCCCGCTGCCGGCAAGTCCGGCGGGGCCAAGTCGGGCGGGGCCAAGGCCGGCGGCAAGTCGGGCGGGGCATCGGCCGGCCGCGGCTCACGCGGCGGATCCGGCGGGGCCAAGCCCAAGGCCGCCACCCGCGGCAAGCCCCGCCGTCGGTCCTAGTCTGCCGAGTCAGGACCGGCCCGCACCCACCCGCAACGCCCGGACCACCGGACCACCCGGACCGCCCCCGTCGTCACGGGCCGGGGGACAGCTGCCGACGGCCGGCGATCTGCTCGAAGATCAGGTTGGTCCGGGTCTGCGCCACCGCCGGGTGGGTGGTGAGGTGGTCCACCACGAAGTCGCGCAGGGCACCGGGGTGGGCCAGCGCGACGTGCAGCAGGTAGTCGTCGGATCCGGCCATGTGGAACACCGCCACCACACCGGGCATGTCGGGAGCGGCGTCGCGGAAGCTCTCGTTCTGCTCGCGGGTGTGCGCCCGGAGCCGGACCGAGATCATCGCCTGCAGCGGCAGCCCGATCGCCGCAGGGGCGATCTCCGCCCGGAACGCGCGGATGACCCCGGCCTCGCGCAGCGCGCGGACCCGGGCCAGACAGGTCGAAGGCGCGATGCCCACCGCCTCCGCGAGCGCGTTGTTCGGCGTACGGGCGTTGTCGGCGAGGATGCGCAGGATCGCCCGGTCCACGTCGTCGAGGGGCGCCCGGCGCGCTTGAGGAATGTTCGGCACGAGGCCCAGGGTCTCTCCCCGTACCGATGATTCGCAAGGCCTTGCCCGTCAATTCCGAATTTTGTTCGGATTGCTTCCCCTGTGGGCGTCACAGGTTCCATCCTGGCCGTCGATCGGATCGGCCATCGCCAACCCACCGGACTCGCCCGGCGGATCGTCCGACCCAGCGAACCCGGAGTGCTGCGCCATGAGCCGAACCGACACCCTGACCGTGCCCGCGGGCCACGACGACCCCGCGCAGCTCGACGTCCGCATACCGTCCCTGGACGTGTCCGCCCTCCTCGGGTCGCCGGGCCCGGCCGAGGAGCCGTCCGCCGCCGACTTCGCGCTGCCGGCCGACGGCCTGGGCAACGAGCGGCGCCTGCGCGCTCTCGACGTGATGGACGGGTACCTCACGAGGAAGCGCCGGTCCCTGCTCGGCTACCAGGCCACCCAGGAGATGGGCGACTGCGCCTTCGACCTCGGCCGGTTCATGCAGCACAACATCAACAACCTCGGCGACCCGTTCCAGAGCGGCGGCTACAAGCCGAACACCAAGGTCGTCGAGCGCGCGGTGCTCGACTACTACGCCGCCCTGTGGCACGCCCAGCGGCCGTACGACGCGGGCGACCCCGAGTCGTACTGGGGATACGTGCTGTCCATGGGTTCGACCGAGGGCAACATGTACGCGCTCTGGAACGCCCGGGACTACCTGAGCGGCAAGGCGCTGATCCAGCCGCCGACCGGTCCGTCCGGCGCCCTGCGGTACGTCCAGGCCCCGCTCGAACCGAACAACCCCAACGCCCGCCGCCCGGTGGCGTTCTACTCCGAGGACACCCACTACTCCTTCGCCAAGGCGGTCCGCGTCCTGGGCGTCGAGACCTTCCACGCCGTGGGCACGGAGATGTACCCGGACGAGTGCCCGCTGCCCGCGGCCGGGGCGGAGCCGAACGAATGGCCCACCGAGGTGCCCTCCCGCAGCGGCCCCTCGGGCCACTCCTGGGACGGCACCGGCGAGATCGACGTCGACGCGCTGGCCGCGCTGGTGGAGTTCTTCGCCGCCAAGGGGCACCCGATCTTCATCAGCCTCAACCTCGGCAGCACCTTCAAGGGCGCCCACGACGACGTCCGGCAGGTCTGCGAACGCCTGCTGCCGATCTTCGAGAAGCACCGGCTGATCCAGGGCGAGGTGACGTACGGCAAGGACCCGAGCACCGGCGAACCGCTGGTCGACCTGCGGCGACGCTTCTGGATCCACGTGGACGGCGCCCTCGGGGCCGGGTACGCGCCGTTCCTGCGGATGGCCGCCGAGGACCCGGCACGGTTCGGCTGGACCCCCGACACGGACCTCCCGGAGTTCGACTTCGGCATCACCCTGCCCACCCGGGAGTTCGGCGACCTCGACATGGTCTCCTCGATCGCCATGAGCGGCCACAAGTGGCCCGGCGCACCGTGGCCGTGCGGCATCTACATGACGAAGGTCAAGTACCAGATCTCCCCGCCGTCCCAGCCGGACTACATCGGCGCGCCCGACACCACCTTCGCCGGATCGCGCAACGGCTTCTCCCCGCTGGTGCTCTGGGACCACCTGTCCCGGCACTCCTACCAGGACCAGGTCGACCGGATCCGCAAGGCCCAGGACCTGGCCGCCTACCTGGACCGGCAGCTCCACCTCCTGGAGCAGGAGCGGGGCATCGAGCTCTGGCCGGCCCGCACCCCGGGCGCCATCACGGTACGGTTCCGCAAGCCCAGCCCCGAGCTGGTGGCGAAGTGGTCCCTGTCCTGCCAGGACGTGCTGCCCGACCCCCGCGACGAGACCACCCGCCGCAGCTACGTCCACGTCTTCCTGATGTCCTCGGTCGACCGCTTCAAGCTGGACGCCCTGCTGGAGGACCTCGCCAACGACCCCGTCATCCTCGGCACAGCCCACCCGAGCGCCGCGTCCGACTGAACCACCCCGCCTGGTCATGGCACGGACGAAGGGACGGGACGAGGACGCCCCGTGCCGCTTCCGGCCGGGGCGTGTTCGCGCGCACCGTACCCGCCCAGCGCTTCGGGCCAGGCGGTCCCCCTCGCCTCGAGTGACCACTCGGCGGGTGCTGCCGCACGCCGCCGCCGGAGGGCGGCCGCTCGTGTCAGCGGGAGTCGGTGATCCCCTGGGGCGGGTACTGCGGCGACGACGCCACCGTCCGACGGCCGGCCACGGCCGCGGCGAGCGCCAGCAGGGCTTCGACCTGTGCGACCTGCGCGCGTAGCTCGCCGCTGACACCCATCCCGGTGAGCTTGATCCGCGCCAGGGTGTCGCTCGCGGCCTGGGCGTGTGCTTCGTAGCTGGCCATACCGGACTCCGACGTTTGTTGGGTCGTGGGAACCGAACTACGTCGACGGTAGAGCTTGAGCCCCGGTATCGGCAGCAGCCTGCCGCGCGTGGCGGAGTCTCCACGACCAGGTCACGCCGTCGCCGACGCTGTGAGCTCGGCAGTCTCGCCAACTGGTCGAGACGCTTCAACCACCCGCAGGGCGACTGACGTGGCGTCGGTCCCGTACCGCCTGCAGTGCCCTGACCGGGGCAGAGCGGCCTTCGACCGTCCGTCTCGGCTTCCGTCTCAGTCGGCCAGTACGCGCGCGGTGTCCCGCCTGCCCCCGAGTGTGTCGTCCAGCCAGTCGTATATCCGGGCCAGGGCCAGCCGCTGAGCGCCGGCCTGGCAGTGGGCGTCCGCGCCCTCCTCCGCCGTGAACTCCAGGAAGGTCTTGGGGCAGCTTCATGGCGAAGTCCAGCACCGGCCCCACCACGTTCTCCCAGTCGGGGCGGAAGATCAGCCCCTCGCGGTGCAGCGGTCCTGGCTGGCCGGGACCGTCGAAGGCGAGCACGGTGCAGCCGCGCTCGACGCCGGCCATCGCTCCGAAGAAGTGCACCTCCTCCGCGGTGCCGTCGAAGCCGTTGTGCATGACCACGGTCGGGCGGGGTTCCCCCGAGCTGTCGGCCCGGTGGAGCTAGCCGGGCCCGGCCGACCGGTAGTAGTTCGAGGCCCGCCGGAAGCCGTCCCGGGCGCTCACCGGGTGGCCCGCGTCCAGGGCCGGCCACCCGGTCGGCCGGGGCCAGCCACTCGTCGCGCCAACTCCCGTAGTCGCCCCCGGTGATACGCCCGCTCGTGGCGACCGCCTTGCCGAAGTCGGCGCCGCCGTAGGCGATATGACCGAACGAGCGAAGGGCCTCGTACCAGAGCTGGGCGTCACCGGGAAACAGCAGGCGTTCCATGAGACTTCCCCTGGACGGCTACCGCCCCTGTCTGGCCTGGAAAGTGGACACCACCCGCGGGGAGGCCGTGCTCCATGAGCCCTGGCTATGTACAGACGGATCAGGCCGGGGCAGAGCGCCACCGCTGCTGTCCACCTGCACGCGGTGCAGCGGAACGCCCGCTCCGAGGGCCCCCCGCGGTCGACACCCCGTTCGAACGACTCCTGAAGCGGAACGCGAGTGGAGGTTCGTCAACCCGGCAACCACGACCGGGCCATCGCCGGCCGAACGGCGAGGCAGTCCGCAAGGGCTCGGGAAGGGCGATCCGTCGGCGGCCTCCGGCCCGCCGGTGGCACCGCCGGTGCGGGACCGCTCCGCTCGAACAACAACAAAGGGCCAGTCTCCGAGGATCTCCCTCGTGAGCTGGCCCTTTACGCGTCTCGCGACGCTTCGAACGCGGAGCCCCCTGTCGGGTTCGAACCGACGACCCCCGCTTTACAAGAGCGGTGCTCTGGCCAGCTGAGCTAAGGAGGCACGGTAGCCGTCCGCGGCGGACCACGGCGGCACCAGGGGCAGTGTACCGGGACGGGGCTGGGCGGTGCCGCTGGATATCGGGTGCGGCGGGGGTTTGGGTGATCTGTCCAGGTTGTGATCGGACCGATGCCGAAATCGGCCACCCGTGGGGCTGACAAGCGGATGAACGGCCGGGTACCGTCACGAGGAGTCGTCTCACATCAGTGGTCCAGACCACTGTGGGCGGGCGGCGCGACAATCCAACCTTTACTCGGATCGTCCGGCACGTTCCTGCCGGTGAAGGAGACACAGTCATGGCTTCTGTCACGTTCGACAAGGCGACCCGGCTCTACCCGGGCGGCAACAAGCCCGCGGTGGACGCGCTGGACCTGCACGTCGAGGACGGCGAGTTCCTCGTCCTGGTCGGCCCCTCCGGCTGCGGCAAGTCCACCAGCCTCCGCATGCTCGCCGGCCTGGAGGACGTCAACGGCGGCGCGATCCGGATCGGTGACCGCGACGTCACGCACCTGCCGCCCAAGGACCGGGACATCGCGATGGTGTTCCAGAACTACGCGCTCTACCCGCACATGAGCGTCGCGGACAACATGGGCTTCGCGCTCAAGATCGCCGGCGTCAACAAGGCCGAGATCCGCACCAAGGTCGAAGAGGCCGCGAAGATCCTCGACCTCACCGACTACCTGGACCGCAAGCCGAAGGCGCTCTCCGGCGGCCAGCGCCAGCGTGTCGCGATGGGCCGTGCGATCGTCCGCCAGCCGCAGGTCTTCCTGATGGACGAGCCGCTGTCCAACCTGGACGCCAAGCTCCGTGTGTCGACCCGCACCCAGATCGCCGGGCTGCAGCGCCGCCTCGGCATCACCACGGTCTACGTGACGCACGACCAGACCGAGGCCATGACCATGGGCGACCGTGTGGCGGTCCTCAAGGACGGTCTGCTGCAGCAGGTCGACACCCCGCGCAACATGTACGACCGCCCCGCCAACCTCTTCGTGGCCGGCTTCATCGGCTCCCCCGCGATGAACCTGATCGAGGTCCCGCTGGTCGACGGCGGCGTGAAGTTCGGCGGCTCGGTCATCAACGTCTCCCGCGAGGACCTGTCCGGCGTCGGCACCGACAAGACCGTGACCGTCGGCATCCGCCCGGAGCACTTCGAGATCGTCCCCGCGGGCGGCATCGAGGGCGTCGCGGTCACCGTGAACGTGGTCGAGGAGCTCGGCGCGGACGGCTTCGTCTACGGCACCACCAAGGTCGCCGGCGAGGACAAGGACATCGTCGTGCGCGTGCACGGCCGCCAGATCCCGGAGAAGGGCGCGACCATCAACGTGGTCCCGAACGGCGGCGAGCCGCACGTCTTCTCGACCAGCACGGGTGCCCGTCTGAGCTCCTGACCCGCCCGCGGCACCGGCCCACCGGCCGAGCCCCGACCGGATCATCCGGCCGGGGCTCGGCCGTCCCCGAGGTCGTCCCCGCGGTCGTGTCCGAAGCCGCCCCCGCGGTCCAGCCCCCGGCCGCCCGCGCCGCCCGCCGCCCGCCGCGCCCGGGACGTCAACCGGCGTCCACCCGCCGCCCCTTGCGTCAACACAACGGTGGAACGAATCGGGACACGTGTCACTCATTGGGGTAACGGAGTGCATCTCCACCGCCACCCACCGCTACGCTCCTGTGCGTGAAACAGCTCGTTCGCCGCATCGGCCAGACCGTCGCCCTCACGCTGCCGGTGGTCCTGGTGACCACTGGCACGCTCGCCGTCACCCGGGTCCCGTGGGCTCCCCCGACCGGGCTCGACCAGCAGGTGGTCGCGGCATCCAGCGGCGACGGCACCATCGGCCGCGCCGCCACCTCCCCCAACACCCAGGGCATGGCCCCCCAGGACGCGCTGCGCGCCGACCTGATGGAGGAGCTCCGCAGCCACAACCCGGGCACCGCGCTCGACCTGCTGGAGCGCACCATGCGCGAGAAGCCCTCGCTCACGCCGTACTGCAGCACCCTGTCGGCCGAGCTCGGCCGGGCCGCCGTCCGCAAGTACCAGGGCGACGTCCAGCGGGCGCGCTCCTTCGCCCGTCCGGTCTGCGACGGCTCGTTCGCCTCCGGCGTGGTGGGCTGACCGACCACCACCGCGGTCCGCCCCGGCGGGCCGCGACGGCCGGTGGGGTCCGCGCCGCGCGGACCCTATTGTGTCCGCTATGACCGCAGATTCGACCCGCCCCAGCCCGCACGCCCCCACCGTCACCCAGGCCGTGATCCTGGCCGGCGGTCAGGGCTCCCGGCTCCGCCCGTACACCGACGACCGTCCGAAGCCGCTGGTCGAGATCCCCGGCACGGGCACCCCGATCGTCGGGCATCAGCTCGCCTGGCTGGCCTCGGAGGGCGTGACGGACGCGGTGATCTCCTGCGGCCACCTCGCCGAGGTGCTGCAGGAGTGGCTGGACAAGGCCGATCTGCCGCTCAACGTCACGACCGTGGTCGAGACCGAACCGCTGGGCCGCGGCGGCGGGCTGAAGTACGCCTCCCGTGCGCTCCCCCGCCCCGACCAGCCCTGGTACGCCACCAACGGCGACATCTGGACCCGGTTCAGCCTGCGTGACATGGCCGCCTTCCACCACGAGCGGGACGCGATGGCGACCCTGGCGCTCGCCCGGCCGCGGATCCCGTGGGGCGCGGTGGAGACCGACCAGTTCGGCAACGTGCTGGACTTCATCGAGGCGCCGCCCTCGCCGTTCCTGATCAACGCGGGCCTGTACGTCTTCGCGCCCGGCTTCCGCGAGCTGCTGCCGGACGTCGGTGACCACGAGCGCACCACCTTCCCGCAGCTGGCCCGCAGCAAGCAGCTGGCCGGCTACCAGCTCCCCCAGGGCTGCTACTGGCGGGCCATCGACACCGCCAAGGACCTCACCGAGGCCGCCAAGGAGCTGGCCGCGGCCCGCAGCCACTCCTGAGCACCCTCCTGGACGCCCCCCAGCACCGCAGGAGGCCCCCTCCGGACCAAGTCCCGGAGGGGGCCTCCCGTCTGACACCAGGTCGGCGCCCGGCCGGCCGTCAGACCACCTGCTGCTCCGTCTGCCGCTCCAGCCCCAGCTTGGGCAGCTCCACCGGCCCGCTGCCGAGCACGCCGCCGATCAGCCCGGGCGCGGTCGGCGTGGTGCTCCGCGGAGTGGTGCCGCCCGAGCCGGTGCCGGAACCGCCGTGGCCGGAGCTGCCGCCACCGGTGCCGCCGGCGCCGGTCGGCGCGTGACCGGCGCCGCCGGTGCTCGGCGAGGGCTTGGCCTTGCCGCTGCTCTTGCCCGGGGAGGGCGAGGCGGACGGCGGGGAGCTCGCCGGCCGGGACGGCGCGGGGGACGGGGTGGGGCTGGGCGAGGGCTTGGCAGGGGCGCTGTTGCCGGGCCACAGCGGGGAGCCGAAGTCGGTCGGCGACTTGACCGGGGTCTGCTGCTTGCCGGTGCGGACGGCCGCGCCGAGCATCGAGCCGACCAGCAGGGTGAGCCCGACGACCACCGCGGTGACGACCGCGCCGCGCCGCAGTACCCGGCGGCGCAGCGCCTCGGGCGCCCGGGTGCCGTAGCGGCGCCAGGCGTTCAGGGTGATCCGGCCGTCCAGCGAGGCGAACGGCGCCCCGGCGATCAGCAGCGGGCTCCAGGCGGCGAGGAAGATCAGGTCGGGGGCGTCGTAGACCGGGACGGCCCGCCAGCTGACGGTGAACAGCAGCGCCGCGGAGAGCAGCATCCCCGCGCCGGCCGCCAGCCGCTGCCACAGGCCGAGGATGGTCAGCACGCCGACCACGATCTCGGTGAACGCCACGGCGAGACCCGAGCCGACCGGGTGCGCCATCGCGAAGTCCAGCAGCGGCGAGGCGGCCTTCCACGGGTGCAGGGCGGAGAGCCAGCGCATCATCGAGCCGCGGTCGCCGCCGTCGAAGTACACCGGGTCGCAGAGTTTGCTGAACCCGGCGTAGACGGACAGCGAGCCGAGCACCGCACGCAGCGGCAGCAGGACCAGCCCGAGGTCGACCCGGCGGCCCGGCTCCCGCAGGTGCTTGGCCTCGGCGGCCTTGGAGGCCGACACCTCCGGCAGCTCGCCGTACGGGGCCCAGGAAGCGTTGCCGGCCCGCCCGGCGGCCGCCGCGGCCTCGGAGTACCCACCGGCGCCGGGCGCGCCGGGCTGCCGGGGCACCGCGCGCCCGTACGACGGGATCGGCGGGAGCCGCTGGGTGTCGTCGGCGGCGAGCTCCCCGGCGGGGGCCGGGACGGTGCTGAGCCGGACGGCTTCGAGCAGCTGAGTGGCCGCCAGGTCGCCGGGGGCGGCCTGGCCGCTCCAGGTGACGGCGGTGACCCGGCCCTTGCGTCGCGGGGTGCCGCCGATACCGGCCATCGCCGGCACCTCGGTGCTCGGCAGGACGACCTGGGGGGTGACCATGGGGCGGGTACCGAGACCGGCCGCGCGGTAGGGATTGGCGTACGGGTTGCCGCCGCTCTGCATGCCGTACGGGTCGCCGAAGGCCGCACCGGCGGGGGCGTCGATCAGCGGATCCACCGGGGTGACCAGTCTGACCCGGAAGCTGGCCTGGGTGCTGCTGAGCTTCGCCGGGTCGGACGGCACCTTGACCGTGTTGAGGGCGGGCCCGGAGTCTATTCCCGCCGTGCCGCCCTGCCCGGGGCGCCGAGGTGTTCTGGTGTCCACACCCCTCTAACCGGGTGACGGCCCCTTAGGACACTCTCCCGGGTGGATTCCGGGACGGGATTTGAAGTGATCATGAGAAAACCGACCGGGCCCGAAAGGACCCGATCGGTTCCGTTCCGAACAGCCGTCAGAGACGGTCAACGGAGGCGATCAGCAGAGCCGGCCGTACTGCACAGGGCTGTCCCGGACCGCACCGGACCGCACCTCGCGGAGCCGGTGCGGGCCCGGGCAGCCGGGTCAGGCGCTCTTGGCGCGCAGTCGGGCGGCCTCGTAGAGCACGATCCCCGCCGCGACACCGGCGTTCAGCGACTCGGTGGCGCCCGGCATCGGGATCCGCACCCGGATGTCGCAGGTCTCCGCGACCAGGCGGGACAGGCCCTTGCCCTCGGAGCCGGCCACGATCACCACGGGGCCGGACAGCAGCTCCAGGTCCCCGATCTCGGCCTCGCCGTCGGCGGCCAGGCCGACCACCATCAGGCCGGCCTTCTGGTAGGCCTCCAGCGCGCGGGTCAGGTTGGTGGCGCGGGCGACGGGCAGCCGGGCGGCGGCGCCGGAGGAGGTCTTCCAGGCACCGGCCGTCATACCGGCCGCGCGGCGCTCGGGAATGACCACGCCGTGCGCGCCGAAGGCGGCGGCGGAGCGGACCACGGCGCCGAGGTTGCGGGAGTCGGTGACCCCGTCCAGAGCCATGATCAGCGCCGGCTCGGCGTTGTCGGCGGCGTCCGCGAGCAGGTCGTCCGGGTGCGCGTACTCGTACGGCGGGACCTGGAGCACCAGGCCCTGGTGGTTGAGGCCGCCGGTCATCTGGTCCAGCTGCGGGCGCGGAGCCTCCATCAGCGGGACACCGCGGTCGTTGGCGGCCTGGAAGGCCTCACGGACCCGGTCGTCGGTCTCGATGAACTGCATCACGTAGAGCGCGGTGGCGGGCACCCCGCCCTTCAGCGCCTCGACCACCGAGTTGCGGCCGACCACCAGCTCCGCCGCACCGGCGCCGCCGCGCCCGCCGCGGGCACCGGCACCGGCCCGGCGCATGCCGGCCCGGGACTTGGCGTCACGCTCGCGCTTGAGGGCCGCGTTGGCGGCGCGCTGCTTCGGGTGACCCTTGCGGGCCTCACCGGGCGGCGTCGGGCCCTTGCCCTGGAGTGCCTTCCGGCTGTGGCCGCCGGTACCGACACTCGCGCCCTTCTTCGAAGTGGGGTTGCGGCGGTTCCTGCGCTGGCTGTTGCCGGCCATGGCTGTACTTCCTGTCTCTTCTGCGTCATACGGGGGGCCGCACCGGCGCCGGTGCGGCCCACCCTCACCCCGACGAGTACGGGGTTACTGGTTGTTGATGGTCCAGCGCGAGCCGGACGGAGTGTCCTCGATCACCAGACCGGCCTTGCCGAGCTGGTCCCGGATGGCGTCCGAGGTGGCGAAGTCCTTACGGGCGCGGGCCGCCTGGCGCTGCTCCAGCACCAGCTGGACCAGCGAGTCGACCACACCGCGAAGGTCGTCGCCGTGGTCCGCACCGG
The DNA here is from genome assembly GCF_041434935.1 of Kitasatospora sp. NBC_00374. Taxonomy (NCBI): domain Bacteria; kingdom Bacillati; phylum Actinomycetota; class Actinomycetes; order Kitasatosporales; family Streptomycetaceae; genus Kitasatospora; species Kitasatospora sp. NBC_00374. Next base: position 4,015,591 of record NZ_CP107964.1, read on the forward strand.
CCCACTGCTCGTCGAGCGGGTCCAGACCCAGTACACCGAGCATCGCACGGACCTCGGCGAGTCGCGCCACCGCGCTCTCCTTGTCGCCCGCGGTGAGCGCGCTGTTGCCCTGCCGGACGGCGGTGTGCACCACGGCCAGGGCCTGCGGGACGCCCAGGTCGTCGTCCATCGCCTCGGCGAAGGACAGCGGCACCTCCGGTGCGGCGTCGACCGGGCCGCAGCTCTCGATCACCCGCTGGATGAAGCCCTCGATCCGGGCGAACCCGGTCTCGGCCTCCCGGACCGACTCCTCGCTGTACTCGATCATCGAGCGGTAGTGCGGGCCCGCCAGGTAGTAGCGGAGCACGATCGGCCGCCAGCGCTGGACCATCTCGGAGATCAGCACCGAGTTGCCGAGCGACTTGCTCATCTTCTCGCCGGCCATGGTGACCCAGGCGTTGTGCACCCAGAAGTTGGCGAAGTCGTCGCCGAAGGCCTTGGACTGGGCGATCTCGTTCTCGTGGTGCGGGAAGATCAGGTCCAGCCCGCCGCCGTGGATGTCGAAGGCCCGGCCCAGGTACTTGTGCGCCATCGCGGAGCACTCCAGGTGCCAGCCCGGCCGGCCCCGGCCCCAGGGGGTGGCCCAGCTGGGCTCACCCTCCTTGGCGCGCTTCCACATCGCGAAGTCGCGCGGGTCGCGCTTGCCGGTCTCGCCCGCGCTGGACGGCTGCCGGAGGTTCTCCAGCTCCTGGTTGGAGAGCGCCAGGTAGTCCGGGTAGGTGGTGACGGCGAAGTAGACGTTGCCGCCGGACTCGTAGGCGTGGCCCCGGGCGATGAGCTCCTGCATCATCTCGATCATCTCGGGGACGTGCCCGGTCGCCCGCGGCTCCACCGACGGCGGCAGGCAGCCGAGCGCCGCGTAACCGTCGTTGAAGGCGCGCTCGTTGGTGTAGGCGACCTCCCACCACGGGGTGCCGAGCTCGCGCTCCTTGGCGATCACCTTGTCGTCGATGTCGGTGACGTTGCGCACGAACGTGACCTGGTAGCCGCGGTAGCCGAACCAACGGCGCATCACGTCGAAGTTGAGGTTGGACCGGATGTGTCCGATGTGCGGGGCAGCCTGGACGGTCGCGCCACACAGGTACATGGAGACACAGCCCGGTACAAGCGGGACGAAGTCGCGTACCTGGCGGGTGCTGGTGTCGTACAGGCGAAGGCTCACAGCGTCAAGCGTAGTGGGCTGCGGGGGGTGCCCCGCCACCTTTCCGGCGCGCTGCGGACCGGTTCATGCCACATCGCGATGCCCGCACTGCGGGACACCGCGGAGCCTAGCGTAGCGATACGAATACAAACCGGTTTGTCGACCTGCCGATTCCACCGACGATTACGCAGGTCAGCACGGGTGCGCCGGGCCGTACGGGCTCAGCGCCGGGCGGCCGCCCGCGCCGGCGCCGCCCCGGAACGCCCTCGGGGGCGCCGCTCCGGGAGATTCCGGCCACGGCGCCCCCGAGGGCCGAGCGCGCGTCAGATGTTGCCGACGACCTTCCTCGGGACGAGCCGGACGACCACCCGGACGTCCTCGGGGCCGTCGAACCCGTAGTCCTCGCCGCGGTACTTGCGGGAGAGCTCGTCGATCAGCTCCCGGCCGCCCTCGGCCGTCATCCGGACCTCGCCGCGCACCTCGGCGTAGGTGTACGGGTGGTCCGGCGGGTTGACCACCAGGCTGACCCGCGCGTCCCTGGCCATGTTGAGGTGCTTGCGACGGCCCTGGACGGTGGAGAACAGGACGTCGTCGCCGTCCCGCTTGACCCAGACCACCGAGGACTGCGGGCTGCCGTCGGGCTGGGTGGTGGCGACCACGGCGAAGGTCTTGCCGTCGAGCAGTTCCTTCAGCCGGTCGGGGAGTACGGCACCCATCTGGACCTCTTCTCAGTGGACGAACGGACTGGTACGGGGCCAAGCTACCCACCCCGCCCCCCGCCGGTCCGCCGGACACTCGCCGACGACCGGATCGGGTCAACCCAGCCGGTACACCAGGGCGGTGGCCAGCGCCGCGAGGCCCTCGGCCCGGCCGGTCAGACCCAGTCCGTCGGTGGTGGTGCCGGAGACCGACACCGGCGCGCCGACGGCGGCCGAGAGCACGGCCTGCGCCTCCGCGCGCCGCTTGCCGATCTTCGGGCGGACACCGACCACCTGGATCGCCACGTTCCCGATCTCGAAGCCGGCCGCCCGTACGATCCGCGCGGCCTCGGCCAGCAGGGTCACCCCGGCCGCCCCCGCCCACTCGGGCCGGTCGGTGCCGAAGTGCGCGCCCAGGTCCCCCAGGCCCGCCGCGGAGAACAGCGCGTCGCAGGCGGCGTGCGCGGCGACGTCGGCGTCCGAGTGGCCGGCCAGGCCGTACTCGGAGTCCGGCCACTCCAGGCCGGCCACCCGCAGCGGGCGGCCCGCCTCGAAGGCGTGCACGTCGGTGCCGATACCGACCAGCGGGATGACGGGCGCGGTCCGCTCAGAAGCCATCGGAGGCCCTCCTTCGGGCGAGTACGGCCTCGGCCAGCACGAGGTCCAGCGGACGGGTCACCTTGAAGGCCTCCTCGTGCCCGGGCACCACCACCACCCGGCCGCCGAAGCGCTCGACGAGCCCGGCGTCGTCGGTGACCGGCGGCAGGCCGCCCTCGGCCTCCTCCGCGAGGGCCTTCTCGTGCACCTCGTGCAGGGTCGCGCGCAGGAAGCCCTGTGGGGTCTGCACCGCGCGCAGGGTGGCCCGGTCCGGGGTCTCCAGTACCGGCTCCGGCCCGCCGTCGGGCTGCGGGCTCACCCGCTTCACGGTGTCGGCCAGCGGGACGGCCGGCACCACCGCCCCGGCCCCGGCGCGGACGGCCGCGGCCACCGCGTCCACCACCTCGACGGGTACCAGCGGGCGGGCGGCGTCGTGCACCAGCACGATCCCGACCTCGGCCGGGATGGCCGCCAGGCCGAGCCGGACCGACTCCTGCCGGGTCGCGCCGCCGGCCACCACCCGGATGTCCTTGCCGGCCAGACCGTGGCTGTCCAGCAGCGCGGCCACCTCGGCGACGCCGTCGGGCGGAGCGGCGACCACCACCAGGCCGACCGCCCGGCTGCGCGCCAGCGCCCGTACCGCGTGGACCAGCAGCGGCACCCCGCCGAGTTCCCGCAGGGCCTTCGGGGCCCCCGGGCCGAGCCTCTCCCCCCGGCCCGCGGCGGGGACGACCGCCGCCGCCGCGAGTTGTGCTGTGGCGTTCAGGTTTCGCTCCTCAGTCGCAGTGGGTATGGCCCTGCCGTGCGCATCGGGCGCCCGGCACGACCCCCTTCCGGCTGCACGTTAGTGGATGGCCACCCGCAGTGGCGGCCGTCCTCGGACATGCCGAAGCGCCCGAGGTGCTGTTGCACCACCGGGGACGACTGCGCGTCCTGGGTGGCGCACCCGCATCGGGCGCCGTGGCATGCAGAGGGCTGTGACTACGAGGCGAGGACCTCGTCGAGCAGCGTCTCCGCCTTGTCCTCGTTGGTGTTCTCGGCCAGCGCAAGCTCGCTGACCAGGATCTGGCGTGCCTTGGCGAGCATCCGCTTCTCGCCGGCCGACAGGCCGCGCTCGCGCTCGCGGCGCCACAGGTCGCGCACGACCTCGGCGACCTTGATGACATCACCCGAAGCGAGCTTCTCGAGGTTCGCCTTGTAGCGGCGGGACCAGTTCGTGGGCTCCTCGGTGTACGGTGCACGAAGCACCTCGAAGACCCGGTCGAGACCTTCCTGACCGACTACGTCACGCACACCGACGAACTCTGCGTTCTCGGCGGGCACGCGCAGTGTCAGGTCTCCCTGCTGCACCTTCAGCACCAGGTAGGTCTTGTCCACACCTTTGATCTGGCGAGTTTCGATGGCCTCGATCAGCGCAGCCCCGTGATGGGGGTAGACCACCGTGTCGCCAACCTTGAACGTCATGTGACAGGACCCCTTCCGTGGCTTTCCAGAATAACACGCTTTTCTGCCGACCCGAAGGGCGTTTTCGCAGGTCAGGGCGGGTCTCGGGGCTTGACAATCACCCCCATCACATGCTGCGACCGGTGTTCGAGGAGAGCTTCCCGCAGGTCGGAGGCGGTCCGAGAGGTCGACGAAACCCTTGGCAACACTCCCGAAACCATGGTTTGATCTTGAGTTTTTGCCGCGACTCGCGCCGCGCCCCGGCAGTGACCTGCGCCACGTCCCGGCCGGTGGCGGACACCGGCCCTGCGACCACGGTCCGAACCGCCCGGACCGGCGCTCCCCGGCGACCGGCCCGCGACACGGGGCCACCCCGTGAGAAGCGGATAACTGCGGTGGGTAGTCTGAGCGCTGACCACAGACCGTGATCCACATCCGTGATCCACATCCACCGTGATCTCACCCAAGGAGAAGTCGCCGCCGTGAGCCGGAGCCTTCGACGCGGCGCCATCGCCGCCCTCGTCCTCGCCGCGATCGTCCCGCTGTCGGCCTGTGCCGCCGGGAACACGCCGGACACCCTGGAGATCAAGCCGGACAACGCGGCGACCTCGCTCGGTGACAACCTGCGGCTGAACAACATCGTGGTGGTGACCCCGGCGCGCACCGCGGCCGGCGCGGGCGAGTCCGCCGCCGTACCCGCCACCGTCACGGTCAACATCAGCAACACCGGCCAGGCGCCGGAGTCGCTGAAGTCGATCACCGTCGGCGACGCCGCCGCCACCTTCACCGACGCCAAGGGCGCCCCGGTCAACGAGATCGTGATCCCGGCCGGTGGCGCCGTGCTGATCGGCGGCCCCGAGCAGCCCAACGCCCGCGTGGCCTCGGCCAAGCTGAGCACCGGCGGGTTCGCCACCACCAACTTCACCTTCGCGGTGGCCGGGAAGGTCGGCGCCGAGGCCGCCGTCCAGCCGGCCGTCGGCCTGTACGCGGGCTTCGGCCCCAAGGCCGAGGTCCTGCCGTCCGCCTCGCCGGTGGTCGCCCCGGCCCCCTCGGCCAGCGGGTCCGCCACGGCCTCCGCGTCGGCGACCGCTCCGGTCCCGCCGTCGGGCTCGGCCTCCGCGCCCGCCTCCGGCGCCGCGACCGCGACCGGCACGCCGACCGGCACCGCGTCGAGCAGCCCCGCCGCCGGTCACTGACCCGTGTGACGCCCGAGAGGGCCCCCGCTGAGCGGGGGCCCTCTCGGTGTGCGTGCGGCCGGGGCGGCCGCCGGCTCGGCTACGGCTCGAACTTGTAGCCCAGGCCGCGGACGGTGACCAGGTAGCGCGGCGCGCCCGGGTCGGGCTCGATCTTCGCCCGCAGGCGCTTCACGTGGACGTCGAGGGTCTTGGTGTCACCGACGTAGTCGGCGCCCCAGACCCGGTCGATCAGCTGCATCCGGGTGAGCACCCGGCCGGCGTTGCGGAGCAGCATCTCCAGCAGGTCGAACTCCTTGAGCGGGAGGTCGACCTTGGCGCCGTCCACCGTCACCACGTGCCGGTCGACGTCCATCCGGACCGGGCCGGCCTCCAGCGCGCCGGGTGTGGCGCCGCCGCCGTCTCCGTTGCCGTCCTCGCCGCGGCGGCGCAGCACGGCCCGGATCCGGGCCACCAGCTCGCGGGTGGAGTACGGCTTGGTCACGTAGTCGTCGGCCCCTATCTCCAGGCCGACCACCTTGTCGATCTCGCTGTCCTTGGCGGTGACCATGATCACCGGGACGTTGGAGCGCACCCGCAGCTGACGGCAGACCTCGGTGCCGGGCAGGCCGGGGAGCATCAGGTCGAGCAGCACCAGGTCGGCGCCGTTGCGCTCGAACTGCTCCAGCGCGTCCGGGCCGGTGGCGGCCACGGCCACCTCGAAGCCCTCTTTGCGGAGCATGTACGAGAGGGCGTCGCTGAACGACTCCTCGTCCTCGACCACCAGTACTCGGGTCACGATCGGGCCTCCGGGGCAGGAAGGGGGTTCGACGCGGTCGCGTCGGAACGGGTGATGGATGACGGGCGGTCCGGGGCCTGGCCGGCCGGGAGCCGCAGGGTGAAGGTCGAACCCTGGCCCTCGACGCTCCAGACCGACACGGTGCCGCGGTGCGAGGCGGCCACGTGCTTGACGATCGAGAGGCCTAGACCGGTTCCCCCGGTGGCCCGGGAGCGGGCGGGGTCGACCCGGTAGAAGCGTTCGAAGATCCGCTCGCGGTCCTTCTCCGAGATGCCGATGCCCTGGTCGGTCACCGAGATCTCGATCAGCTCGCCGTCCGCCTCGCCCAGCGCGGCGGCGCTGGAGATCCGGCGGGTGGCGATGGCGACGCGGGTGCGCGGCGGGCTGTAGTTGACGGCGTTCTCGACCAGGTTGCCGAGGGCCGCGGCCAGCTGGCCGCGGTTGCCGTCCAGGTAGAGGTCGCCGATGCCGCCGGCCGCGATCAGGATCTGCTTGGCGGCGGCGGGCTGCCGGCAGCGGTCGATCGCCTCGGCGATCAGCTCGTCCACCGGCACCGGCTCGGGGTCGGGCAGCAGCCGGTCGTCCTGGACCCGGGAGAGGTCGATGATCTCCTGGACCAGGCTGGCCAGCCGGGTCGCCTCGATCTGCATCCGGCCGGCGAACCGCTGGACGGCCTCCGGGTCGTCGGAGGCGTCCGCGACGGCCTCGGAGAGCAGCGAGAGCGCGCCCACCGGGGTCTTCAGCTCGTGCGAGACGTTGGCGACGAAGTCCCGCCGGATCGCCTCGATCCGGCGGCGCTCGGTGAGGTCCTCGACCAGCACGAGGACCAGCCGGGAGCCGAGCGGGGCGACCCGGACGGAGACCGCCAGCGCCTCGGCCGCTCGGGCCGCGCCGGGGCGGGGCACCTCCAGTTCCACCTGGCGGATCTCACCGTCCCGGCGGGTGGCGCGGGCCAGCGAGAGCATCTGGTCGACGGCCATCGCGCCGCCTCGGACCAGTCCCATCGCATAGGCGGCGGAGCTGGCCTTGACCACCTCGTCGCCCTCGCCGAGCACGATCGCGCACGAGCGGAGCACCGAGAGCACGGTGTCCACGCCCGGCGGTAGTGCGGGTTCCTGGACCGGCGGCCCGGCGGTGCCCGTCCTGCTGTTGGTCCTGCCGCCCCTACTGCCCTTCGCCTGCTCGCGCTCACTCCAACGGAAGGCGATGGCGGCCGTGAGGCCGACGCCGAGCCCGGCTATGGCGCAGGCTGCGGCGGCGGCCACATTCACGTCCATACGGCCAGCGTAAGCGCATGCCGACCGGGTCCCGTACGGGTGCGATCAAGGCATCGGCCTCACGTTGCCGAGAATTCACCTTCAAGCTGCCGCCGATTCACCGGACCGGCCGTGGGTGGTCGCCCGAACGGCTCAGTCTGGGTGATGCAAGCCCGTGTGGGCGGTGACGCGGCTACCATTCGCGCCACCAGCAGCGGCCGTTCCGGGCCGTCCGAGGGTACGAGCGATCCGGAACGTCCGGTCGGCACCGCCACCGACACAGCTACTGATGGACCGATCGACCCCCGCGTCGGCGTCCAGGAGGAGAGAGCATGCGCGACGCGTACCACGAGGAACTCGACTCGATCAGCGACGGCCTGGTCGAGATGGCCCGGCTGGTCGGCTCGGCCATGGGCCGGGCCACCACGGCGCTGCTCGACGCGGACCTGGCCCTGGCGGAGAGTGTGATCACCGCCGACGACAAGGTCAACGACCTGCACCACGAGCTGGAGAACCGGGCGATCGACCTGCTGGCCCGCCAGCAGCCCGTCGCCACCGATCTGCGGATCGTGGTCACCTCGCTGCGGATGAGCGCCGACCTGGAGCGCTGCGGCGACCTCGCCCGTCACGTCGCCAAGGTGGCCCGGCTGCGCTACCCCGAGACCGCGGTGCCCGCCGACCTGCACCCGATCGTGCTGGAGATGGGTCAGCTGGCCCAGCGCCTGGTCGCCAAGGCCGGCCAGGTCATCGCCACCAAGGACGTCGACAAGGCGCTGGAGCTGGAGCGGGACGACGACGCCATCGACGCGCTGCACCGCGAGCTCTTCTCGCACCTGCTGGACGACCGCTGGCAGCACGGCATCGAGACGGCCGTCGACGTCACCCTGGTCGGCCGGTACTACGAGCGGTTCGCCGACCACGCGGTGTCGGTGGCCAAGCGCGTGGTGTTCCTGGTGACCGGTGAGCACGTCACCGAGTTCGTCGCGGCGACCGAGGCGGCCGCCGAGGTCGACTGACCACCGGGCCGACGTGGGGGCGCACATGATGGGTGTGCCCCCACTTCCATGCGCCCGTTGACGCCCCGTCACGGCCCGGGTTCACTCGAAGGGCAGGCACGTGCCACGTGCCCTGACGAGGAGGGCACCAGCGTCATGAAGGCAACCGCCACCCCGACCACCCCGCCCAAGAGCATCACCGAGCCGCCCGTCGCCGGCCTGCTGCCCGTCCTCGCGGCCGGCTGTGGCTGCGGCCCGGGCTGCGGCTGCGGCTGCCAGTCCGGCGCCCCCTGCCAGTGCGGCGGCGTCAGCGGCGGCTGCTGCGGCCACTGAGCCCGCCGGGCCTGTGGCGGCCCGCGCACGACGAAGCCCCCCACCGGCGGGATACGCGCCGGTGAGGGGCCTGATCGTTTCTTCGCCTACTTCTCGCCCTACTTCTTGCCCTGGGTCTGGAGGGCCCGTTTTTTTGACCAGGTCAGAGGGACACAGACTCCCGCTGACCTGCGGTCGGGCGGTCATCAGCGGTCGTTGTTGGCCGTTGCTTGTCGCCCTCGGAGGGCCCAGAGAGGGCCCGGCGACGTCGCCCCCGGACTTCACTCAAGACAAGAGGAGCAGCCTCTCCTTCGCTCGCCGTGGCGCAAGAAGGGCCGCGTCCCTCGACGGGGTCGTTCCGAAGTGGCAGCTGAAACCCTGGGTAACGGGTTACGCCACACTCGCTTTCGAGGTCTGAGATCCACCGTTCAGCAACGGTCGCGGACGTTCCGGCCGCAGATGAGAAGGGCCTGCGGATCCTTGGCGCACCTGGCTGAACGGTGATGGATGAGACCACGGCACGGGCTCCGCATGCGGGCGTGCGACCGGACTGGTTCGTGCCTACGGTTGATTTGGGAACCACGCGGTGGAGCCTCTCACGTGCGTCTCAAGCTGGGGCTCTTCCAGCGGGCCTTCGATGGTGTGGCGCTTATGGCTGCGAGAGGAGCGCCCGATCATGGCTAATGGATATGAGGTGCCGGCGACTGAGAGGCCGGTCGAGAGAACCCCGCGGGACGAGCGCACCGGTAGGTTCCTCGTGCTGTTGGAGCAAGAGGAGATGGCAGCAGGCCTGCGAGCGCTCGAAGAAGGAGCGGGCGTGGCTGGTGTGGAACACGTAACCGGCGGTGACGCGGGTGACACGGGTGTCCTGGCTCACCAGGGCTCATTAGTGTTCGACGATCTGGGCGTGGCTGTGATCACCGTCGACCCGGAACAACAGGTGGCGCTGGAGAGCACCGTTGCGTCGACCAGTGGGCTGGCCATTGAACCGGAGCGCGCGGTGTACGCATGCACGGTAACCACGGACTATCTGCGGGGGTACCGCGACGGCATGGCGGCTGGCATCGGCCTGACGATTGACGAGGAGGCCCTTACCCATGAGTCCGCAGCTCACGTGGTTCAGATTCAAGATGGACCAGCATCGACCTGGGGTGTTCGTGCGGTACTGGCATCCGAGGCCACGCAGCTAGGGCACGGTGTAGGCATCGCGGTTCTGGATACGGGGGTGGCAGCGAACCATGCGGACCTTTCGGGCCGGGTTCGGTCGACACGGTCCTTCGTACCAGGCGAGGAGGTCGAAGACGGGCACGGACACGGCACCCACTGCTGCGGAACGGTTTGCGGCGGGAGTGCTGGCGCAAACGCCTATCGGTACGGAGTGGCGCCCGGGGTCGACCTATATGCGGGCAAGGTGCTGAACAATCGAGGCCGCGGTACCGATACGGAGATCCTTTTCGGCATTGAGTGGGCCATGAACGAGAAGGACGTACGGGTTATCTCACTGTCGCTCACGCGGGCGATTCCTCCCGGCCAGGGGTACTCGCCGCACTACGAGCGAGCCGCCCAGCGCGCCATGCAGAAGGGCACGCTCATCGTTGCCGCCGCTGGGAACTACAGCACCCGGCCCGGGTACACCGCTCCGGTCAGCAGCCCAGCGAACTGCCCCACGATCGTTGCAGTGGGAGCCGTGGACCCGTACCTGGGTATCGCCGATTTCTCGTGCGGAGGTCAGCACCCCAACGGGGGTGAGGTCAGCCTGGTGGGGCCAGGTGTGAATGTTTACTCAGCGTGGCGGGATGGTGGCTACAAGAGACTCGATGGAACAAGCATGGCGACACCGCACGTTGCTGGAGTAGCGGCCCTAATGTGGGAGCAGCGGCCGGAAGCCACCGTCGCAGAGATCAAGAGCGCGTTGAGGGCCAACGCGAGGGTGCTGCCCCTTTCCAGCGCTGATGCGGGCGCTGGACTGGCGCAGGTGCCGTTGGGATGAGAATCTGGGGCGCCGTAGATAGGAGCGCAGGATGAGATCTGTCAAGGATCCAGCACAGAACGCGAGAAACCGCGTTCCTATCATCGTCGTGGTGGATGCCGGTCGGCTCGACGAGACGGTGGAGGCTCTCCGTCGCGCCGGTATGACCGTGGACTCCGTCCTGCGAGGCATCGAAGCTGTCGCTGGCTCCGCGCCAGAGGACTTGATCCCGACGCTGGAAGCCGTGAGTGGGGTGGAGGGCGTGGAGCGTGAGGGCGGCTTCCAGTTGCCCGATCCGGAGTCGACGCTTCAGTAGCTCGCTGGCGGGGCGGTGACCTTGGCCGATGGCTCCTCCTGAAGGGAGCCATCGGCTTCTCAGGTTAGGGCGTCAGCGATCAGTTGCATTGAGTGCACAATCGCGACCGCGCCGGCCGCTGCAAGCTTCGCATCCTTCCCCGGCTTGTTGGCGTACCCGATGGTGGCCACTCCCGCCGCGTCTCCGGCCTCAACGTCCCTGGCGGCATCGCCGATGAAGATGCACTCTTCCGGCTTGCTGCCGGCCGCGTCCATCGCCTCCAGGAGAAGACGCGGGTTCGGCTTCATGGACCACGGATCGCCCGGCGCCCGGCCGAAGACGCCGGCTACGTAGTTGTTGAGCCCGTGATCGGTGAGGTACGCCTCGATCGCCGCGCCCGAGTTGTTGCTGACTACCGAGACCGCGCGGACGGAGCTGGCGCAGGCCCGCAGAACCGATTCGCCGCCTGGGGTCGGGTGGCCGACCCGGACAGCCTCGGTCTCAAGAAACGTAAGCACGCTGTCCGCCACCGCTGTCAGGTCCGGGCGGGCATCTGCGATCAGGCGAAGCAGGGCGAGCGGGTCAGCCTCTGTCTCGCCCCCGGCTGGGGCCTGCTCGTCGCAGGCGAACAGGCCCAGACGAAGGCGTCTCGCGACTTCCGGCGCGGGCAGCCCGGCGAAGACCGAGCAGACCGGGCCGTCGAAGTCGAGTAGCACGTGTTTCACGGGTCGAAGCACGTCGGCGAGCGACGGGGGAACGGCGGTCACGGCTGGCGCTCGTACGCGATCGTGGACCATACGCTGTCGAACCACATCTGTGCCTGCTGCACGTACTGCGATCCGAGCGAGGCATCGTCCGGGCCGGATGCGTGGTGGAAGAGCGTGGTGTCCTTGCCGGTGACGTCGTAGAACGTGTAGTCGTTGCCGTCGATGGCCACCGTTCGCTCCCGGAGCGGGTAGAAGCCGAAGAACGCCTCTGAGCGGTTCAGGATGTACAGCTTGAACAGGCTGGACGCCCGGTGCACCTTCACCTGAACCGTGGCCGACTGGACGAGACCAAGCTCCGCCAGCATCTCGACCGAGTGGGCGATGCCGCCAGCGTTGGTCAGCGCGATGTTGCGCGCGCGGTCCCGGAGCGCGGCTTCGTCCTTGAGGCCATCCACCAGGACGGGCACGGCCATGGACTCGGACGTGTCCGGCAGGAGGAGCCGCACAGTGATGGACTCCGGGGCCAGCCGCCCGGAGCGCACCTTGTCGAGCGGTTCCTGCATGGCGTTGTGGAGCGTCTCGCTGGAGAAGCCTGCGAAGTCGAGGGTCACCTGCTGCTGCTCGAAGGCTGCTTCGAGGTGAGGGCGAAGGCCGACCGGGCGCGACGTGCGCTCCCGCACGAAGGACCCGCTGCCCTGTCGGGTCACGATCAGCCCCTCGGTCCGGAGTAGGTCGAGGGCCTTGTCGATCGTGCCGCGTGCCACGCCGAAGTGCTTGGCAAGTTCAGGGCCGGACGGGAGCTTGTCGCCGGTTTCGAAGCCGGGCTTCTTCGTGAGGATCGAGGCCCGCAAAGAGCTGCTGACCTGCTGATACGGCGGGCGGGAGTCATCCGGGTCGAGGCTCATGCACCCATGCTAAGGCAGATGCCCAACACACGCGAGAAACCCAACCCTCTTGACCTGCCTAGGCAGGTTGTCTATGTTGAGTGTGTCGCGACCGAGAGATGCGGGAGCGGCAAAGAGGGGCCTTCTTGAGGCTGCTCTGACCTGCGTAAATGCGCCCGGAGGGGTGGGGTGAAAGCCCCCCGAAGGAAGCGCCCGTCCCTTGAGAATTCAACAGTGTGCTGATCAACGAACGAGTCACTTTGGTGACCGACCCGCGCCGGTGTTGGGCGGGTCGGGATCCATGGCTACTCGTGCGTGACGAGTGGTCTGGGCCCATGAAAACGGGCCGCCGCGCTCCGGCCAAGGAGTGCGCGGCGGCCCTCGGGCCCACCGCCCCGTGTGGAAGAGGTAGTCCCGTGAAGTCGATTGTTGCAGGCCAGCATGCCGTGAACTCGGAGGAGTTCGCGGAGCTGGCGTTGGGCGTGGACTCGGAGCTGTTCGCCGGTGTGCCCGGTGAGTCGGCGATCGAGCGCCAGGCCCGCTTGGACGTGGCGGTGGCGGTGCTGGCGGACCTGCGCCGGGAGGACCCGGAGCTGGCCGCCTACGCCGAGCGCCTGATGAACACCGCCCCGGTGCCGCTCCACAACACCCGCCGCGCCGCCCGCCCCGGTGGGGTCCTGGGGGTGGCGGCGTGAGCCGAGCCGCGAAGTTCTGGATGGTCGCCGCGCTGCTGGCGGTTGTCGCTCTGGCGTTCCGGGTCTCCTGGAACGCGCTGCGGGACGTGGCGACCGCGATCGGCGCCGACCCGACCGCCGCCACGGTCTACCCGCTGGTGATCGACGGCCTCATGGCGCTGGCCCTGATCGCCGTGCTGATCCTCACCGGGGCCGACCGCACGTTCGCGCTGCGGGTACTGGTCGGCTACACGGTCGCCTCGCTGGTCCTCAACTACGTGCACGGTCTCGCGCCCGACCTGCACGGCGGCGGCCGGGCCAAGCTGGCCGACTGGGCACCCGCCCACTGGGCCCTGGTCCTGCTCGCCTCGTCGCTGCCGGTCGGCTCGATCGCCTTCGGGTCGGACCTGGTGGCCAAGGTGCTGCATCACAAGCCCGAAACGACAGAAAACACCCAGATCGCCGTAAATCGGTCGGTGTCTGACCTGCCCGAACCTGCCGACCCGGACCCGCTCGGGTCGGTCTACGAGTCGCCCGCCCCGGCCCCCGCCGCCGCCGCCGCCGCCGCCGAGCCGACCATCCCCGCGCCCGTGGCGGAGCCGGTCCGGCCGGTCAAGGCCGTCGCTGCGGTGGCGAGTCGGCCACGTCGGGCCACCGGCAGCGTGCCGCCGTCGGCCCGTGCGGCCAGGCCGAGTCGGACGGCGACCGAGCTGATGACCGAGGCCCGCACCGTCACGGCCGGGTGGCCGGACGATGAGCTGGTGGCCGACCGGATCCGGGAAACGGTCCGCACGTCGTCCGCCAAGGCCCGGAAGCTGCGCGACGCTCTCAAGGCCGAACGCGCCGAACTGGACGCCCGGCCGGACCTGCACGCCGTCCCCGACCCCGAGACCACGGCGCCGGCCGAGGACGTCGACGGCACCGAGACCGACGGCGAGCAGGCATCGTGACCGCCGCCGCCAGCAGCACGGGGACGATCCCGACCTACAAGTGGCGCCAAGCCCCGGACGGTTACGCGACCCTCCGCCAGCTCCGCAAGCGGGGCCTGCGGCCGGGCGGTCAGCCGGTCGCCGCCCAGCTCCAATGGCGCTCCCGCTTCGGCGGCCACGCGCTGGCGTTCCTGTACCGAATCGACCTCGCCGCCCCGGTCCGCCCGATGACCCCCGCCAAGGCCGCCGCCCTCGCCGCCGCGAACCGCGCCCGGCGGATGTGCCCCGACTGCAGGCGCGACGCCGGGTACGTCCTCCCGGCCCGCTACGGCACCTGCATCCCATGCGCCTTCGAGACCGCCGCCGCCGTCATCGCCTCCGCCTGAACCGCCCGCGACCACCGAGGGAGACCCCGTGAGTGACCAGCAGTTCATCACCTACATGGCCGCGTTCCAGAAGGCTGCCGAGCACACGGGCGCTTGCGCGCCCTGCCAGGACGACCGCCTGTGCCCGACCGGCGACCCGCTCCACGCCGAGTTCCTCACCCAGCAGGGCCGGTGGGAGGCGAACAAGCGCCGCACCGAGCGCAACGCGGCACGGCGCGCCGCCTGGCGGGCCGCCAGCCGTCACCGGATGGCCCGCCACGCCGCGAGCGACCTGATCACCTACGGCCCGTGGAACGGCGACCGCCCGGCCGCCACCACCGCCGACGTCATCCGCCGGACCAGCGCCCTGTACGGCGGCCACCTGGACGCGCCCATCACGCCCGCCGAGGCCGCCAAGGCCCTCGAAGCAGCCCTGACCACCTGACCACTAGAAGAACAGCGCCACTGGCACCAATCCCGGGACGGCCGCTCAGCTTGCCGGCATGTCGGCCGTCCCGGGCTCTCCACCCACCTGAGATGTGCGGAAGGACGCCCAGTGAACCACGGACCCAACATCCCCGACCCGGACGGCAACGAGGACCTGTTCGCCGCCCTGGAAGCCGACCTCGACAACGACAGCCAGGGCGGCGACGTCGCGGACCTGGCCAACGTCCGGGCGCTTCGCCCCGGTTACCTGCCCCACCAGCCCAAGCCCACCGACCCGCCCAGCGACGGCGGCGAGCAGGTGGAGCTGGTGCCCACCGACGACGACCACGACGACGAGGACGGGCCGTCCGTCTACGTGGACGACCCCGCCCTGAGCCTGTCGAAGGTGCCGGTCGAGCGGCGGCGTGAGCCACTGCTGCCCAAGTGGGCCTCCAACGCTGCCCAGTTCAAAGCCGCGGCTCGCTGGGCCGCAGGTCAGGCCGCGTACGTCACCGCGTTCCACGCCATCCGGCTGCCCTGGTACGGGGCCAAGCTGGCGCTGCGCGCGCCGCGCGGCCTCGCCCGCACCGTCGGCCGCGCGAGCCGGTGGGTGTCGGACGCGCAGGGCGCCCCAATGCGCGGGGTCGCGGTGCGACGTGAGGACGCCGAGCTGTACCTGAAGCTCACCCGGCAGCGTGACGCGAAGGTCCGCCTGCGGGGGCTGATCGCCGCCGTCGCCGGGGCCATCGGCGCCGTGGCGCTGTCGGTGCTGTGGGTGATGTCGCCGGGCTGGACGCATCTGGCGCTGCTGGCCGCCGCCGTCGCCGCGTTCGGCAAGCTGGGGGCGCCGGCCGACGAACCGCTGATCTCCCGGTCCGTGGTGAAGAACAAGACCCCCCGTCTGACCAGCGACATCGTGGAACGCGCGCTGATGTCGCTCGGCATCGCGGGGATGGGCAAGGGCGCCATCGCGTTCCCCGCCCCGATCACCCGGGACGGGCCCGGGTGGCGCGCGGATGTCGACCTGCCGCACGGCGTCACGGCCGGGGACATCATGGAGCGCCGCAAGCGTCTCGCGTCCGGCCTGCGGCGCCCGCTGGGCACCGTGTGGCCGGAGGGCAACGCCGACGAGCACGAGGGACGCCTTGTCCTGTGGGTCGGCGACAAGGACCTGTCCAAGACCGGCAACGTGGTGTGGCCGCTCGCCAAGGACGGCCGCCACGACCTGTTCAACCCGATCCCGTTCGGCCGCGACCCGCGCGGCCGCTGGATCAACGTCCCGCTCGTCCAGCACAACGTCCTGTTCGGCTCCCAGCCCGGCCAGGGCAAGACCAGCGCCGTCCGCGTCCTGGCGAGCGGCGTGGCGCTCGACCCGAGCGCCGAGATGTGGACCCACGAACTGAAGGGATCCGGCGACCTCGACCCGTTCGAGGCCGTGTCCCACCGGTTCGTCTCCGGCATCGACGCCGAGTCCATCGAATACGCCGCCGAGTCACTGAAGCTGCTGCGCAAGGAGGTGATGCGCCGCACCGGCGCGCTCAAGAAGCTCCCGCGCGACCTGTGCCCCGACAAGCGCGTCACCCGGCAGATCGCCGACATGGGCATCGGCCTGCACCCCCTGGCCTGCATCATCGACGAATGCCAGAACCTGTTCGCCGACCCCGCCGTCGGCAAGCAGGCCGGTGAGGACGCCGAGTTCATCATCAAGATCGGCCGCGCGTTCGGCGTCATCCTGCTGCTCGCCACCCAGCGCCCCGACAAGGACTCCCTGCCCACCGGGATCTCCGGCAACGTCTCCATCCGGTTCTGCCTGCGCGTCGCCGGTCAGATCGAGAACGACATGATCCTCGGCACCTCCGCGTACAAGAACGGCGTCCGCGCCACCACCTTCCGCCCCGAGACCGACGCCGGACTCGGCTACCTGGTCGGCGCCACCTCCACCGCGACCGCGGTGCGCACCGCCTACCTCGACGCCGACGCCACCGAGAAGATCGCCCGCCGCGCGCACGCCATGCGCACGGCGGCCGGCACCCTCACCGGCCACGCCACCGGCCAGAGCCCGCAGACCTCCGAGCCCAACTCCACGCTGCTGGACGACCTCTCCGCCATCTGGCCGCCCAAGGAACCGCGCGTCTGGTCCGAAACCCTCACCACCGCCCTCGCCGCCCTGCGGCCCGACACCTACGGCGGATGGGCCCCCGAACAGCTCACCTCCGCCCTCAAGCCGCTCGGCATCGAACCCGGCCAGATCTCCCGCCGCATCGACGGCAAGGTCGTCAACCGACGCGGATTCGACCGCGACGACCTCACCACCGCCATCGCGGATCGTAACCGGAAGCGGTCCGCCAGCTAGCCAGCACAGGTGCTTGCGCAAGCACCCACACCCCGCTTGCGCAAGCACCCCCGCTAGCACCCCAACCGGGCGCTCACCAGCACACAAGCGGTAAGCGCCCCACCTGCGAAAACCCCAAAAACAGCCCCGGAGGACCCCTCATGACCCCCGCGCTGCTCGCTTTCGCCTGCCTCATAGCCGTCACTCTCGGTTATGTCGTGGTGTGTGCGGCCCAGCCGTTCGCCACCTGCCGGACCTGCCACGGCATCGGCCACCAGCTCACCACCGACCGCAACGGCCGCCCCAAGCGCGGCAAGCCCTGCCGCCGCTGCAAGACCACCGGACTGCGAATCCGCACCGGTCGGCGCCTGCTCAACGCCTGGCAACGCACCTACCGCAACGGCACCCGCTAACCCCTCCCCCGACCACCAGGCCTGACGCCCCGAAGGAGAACCGCAGTGATCGTCTCCGTCTCCACCGCCTTCCTGTTCGCCGTCATCACCGGCGCCCTCATCCACGCCAAGCGCGTCGGGGTCGGCGCCGCCCTCGCCGTGTTCCTGTTCGGCTTCACCCTCGCCTCAACCGGACTCGCCGGGCCCGTCAACGACCTGATCGCCGCCGCCATCACCGCCATCGGCAGCACCAAGTGACCACCCCCGACATCCGGCCGCTCGCCGCCGTCCACCTGCGCGAGGCATTCTCGGCCGCCGCCGACCACGACGGCCCGGCCGCCCTCGCCGCCCTCATGCACATCGACGCCGCCTCCTGGCAGGCGATCGAACACCGGATGGCCGCCCTCGGAACCACTGTCCTGGACGCCCTCGCCTTTGCCGCCCGAACCGGAGGAACCCCGTGAGCGCCACCACCGACCTGATCGCCGCTGCCCTGATCTTCGGCCCGGGCGCGGCGGGCGCCACCGCCTACGCGATCAGCATGCGCGGCCAGCGTGCCGACTCCGCCCGCGTGCGGGCCGTGCTCGCCGACTCCGCCGCCGAACGCGCCGCCCTCACCGATCACCAGGACGGACCCACCCCGCCCCCGGCCCGCGAGCCCGCACCCGCACCCGCACCCGCACCGCAGGCCACCCCGCCGGTCCGGCTCGCCACCGTCATCGACTTCCCCATCCGCCGCACCGCCTGACCGGACGGAAGACCTCGCAACGACAACGGCGGCCCCCTTCCGCCAAGAACCGGGGCCGCCGCCAATCCAGCACCGTCATAGAGAACTGGAGACATCCAGCATGACCCAACCGATGGACATTCGGGGAGAGCACCTGCCCACCGCTCTCTCTTTGGCACCGCACGGCGTGCCCGTGCTGCCGTTGCGAGCCGGGAAGGTGCCGTTCGGCAACTGCCCCGCCTGCGCGAACAACGCGTGCGGCGGCCGACCGAACATGAAGACCCCCGGCCCCTGCACCTGCCCGGCGCCCTGCCACGGCTGGGCCGCCGCCACCACCGACCCCCACGTCATCAGCGCCCCGGCGTGGGCGCGGGCATGGCGTGAGGCGGCGGCGGTGGCCTACCACCCCGGCGGCGCGGGCCTGACCGTCGTGGACCTCGACAACACGGACGCCATCGCGTGGGCCCACACTGACCTGCCCGCCACCCGGATCGTGCGCACCGCCAGGGGTGAGCACTGGCTCTACCAGGGCGTCATGCAGTCCGCCAACGCGGTGCGGCCCGGCGTGGACATCAAGTCCACGATGGCCTACGCCCGGTGGCTCGGTCTCGGCACCGGCCCCCTCACCGCCCTGCCGGACGTGATCCGCGCCCTGGTTGTGAAGGAGCCTGCCCCGGTCCGGCCAGCAGCCGTCACCGTGCCCGCCCCGGCCCGGGGCGGGAGGTGCCCGCACCGCAGCCCGGCTTACCTGGAGCGTGGCATCGCCATGGCGGAGCAGCGCATCACCCAGGCGTCCAGTGCGGTGCACGCGACCGTGTTCGGGGCGTTCCTGGCGGTGCTGTCCACGCATGGCCGGTGCGGGTGCCTGACCGAGGCGCACACCGCGCGGCTGTTCACCGCCGCGCAGGTCAAGGGCGAATCGCTGCGGCACTGTGCCGACGCGTGGAGCAACGCCCTGACCCGGTTGGGGCTGTAGCCGTGGCTGAGGACGAGAAGACCCCGGCGCGCGAGGTCATCGCGGACTACGCGCAAGCGCACTTCCGGTACTTCCGTACCGCCGACGGGACCGTGTACGCGCAGAAGAACGGCCACCCGGTGGCCCGTCCGATCCGCTCCCAGGGCACGACGGGCAGCCACCGCCAGGAACTCATGGTCGGCCTGTTCAAGGACGGGATCGGCGTGTTCAACGGCACCGCGTTGAAGGAGGCGCTGGACCTGATCGAGGCGCTGGCCCTGTCTGAGGAGGTGCAGCCGGTCCACATCCGGGTGGCCCCCGGGTTCGACGGGGCGACGTGGCTCGACCTGGGCCGCGCCGACGGGCAGTCCGTCCGCATCCACCCCTCCGGCTGGGACGTCGCCGTCCCGGACCCGCGTGAGGTGTGCTGGCGGCGCACCCAGCTCACCGGCGAACTGCCCCTGCCCGTCAAGGACACCGATGGCAAGGGCATCGACCTGCTGTTCGGGCTGTGCAACTTCGCCACCGCGGCGACCGAGTGCCTGGCGATCGCGTGGCTGATCGGTTGCCTGGGGCCGTCCGTGCCGGTGCCGGCGCCGTTTCTCACCGGTCCGCAGGGTGCGGGCAAGTCCAGCGGGGGCCGGATGCTGGTGAGGGTCATCGAGGGTATGAGCGGTGACCTGCGCCGGGCGCCGAAGGACGAGGAGAACCTGATCGCGGCGGTGGCGGCCGGATGGGTCACGGCCCTGGACAACCTCTCCCACATGACCCCGGACCTGTCCGACGCGATGTGCTGCATCGTGACCGGAGCCGAGAGCGTCAAGCGCGCCCTGTTCACCGACGGGGACGTGTTCCGCGTCGGCTACCGCCGGCCCCTGCTCCTGACCGGCATCGACGTGGGCGTCATCCGGCCGGACCTGGCGGAGCGGCTTCTGCCGCTGCGGCTGGAGCGGCCCGGCGTCCGGGTCACCGAGGCGCAGTTGTGGGCGGAGTACGCGGAGGCTCTGCCGGCCGTGCTGGGGTCGCTGCTCGATCTGACGGTCAAGGTCCGGGCTGTGGAGGTGGAGACCCCGACTGATCTGCGGATGGCGGACTTCGCGCACCTGTGCGCGCAGCTGGATGCGGCGACCGGTCTCGGGGCGCTCGCCGCGTACCGGGCCAGCCTGGACGACCTGAACGACGACGTGATCGAGGGCGACCTCCTTGCGCAGACCGTCCTCCGGCACGCCGACACCATCGAGCCGGGCACGGCGCAGCGCATGACCTCCACCGAGTGGCTGCACTGCCTCAGCCGCCTCTACAGCGGCGATGAACTGCGGTCCGTGCCCAAGGGCTGGCCGACCACCGGGAAAGTCCTCTCCGACCGGCTCAAGCGCCTCCAACCCACCCTCGCCGCCCGTGGCCTGCTCATCGACACCGGCCGCACCAGTCAGGGCCGCTACCTCGAAATGACCCGCCCCGCCCCCGCGCCCCCGCCGGAGCGGGCCCCGCTGTTCTGACCCGCACCGCCGTTCGAACAGCAAGAGGAGCACCGGCGCCCGCGCACGGGTGCTCCTCTTGCTGTTCGGCGAAGCCGCCCAAGGGTCGTGCCGCGCAGCGGCTCCCTCTTTCGCTGTAAGGCGACCCCAACTGCAACAGACACCCTTCCTTTGTCCTAAGTAGGAAGACGCTGCGTCACTCGCGTCACGCGGGCCGAGCAACGGCCCCTGGCCTGCGCCGACGGCCGTGACGCAGACGCCGGACGCTGCGTCATCCCGCGTCATCCGCGTCATGGGGGTGTGGCACGGCCCGTGACACACCCATGACGCACGCCCCAACCGCCGAGGCGCCCAAATTCGCAGGTCAGAGGCCCGATTGACGCTGATGACGCGATGACGCAGAAATCCGCGCCTCGGACACCTACGCACCCCGAGAAGCCCCCGGACACAACACGACTCAACACCGAGGCCCCTATGAGCCGACCCCGTCCTGCTCAGTCCGACGCTCGCGCTGCCCTCCGCAGTGACTTGCCTGACCGGTACCTCACTCCCGACGACATCGCCGAGATCTTCGGTGTCCCGCGCGAAACCGTCTACCAGTGGCGCAGGAAGCGCACGGGCCCTCCCGGCTTCCGCGTCGGCAAGCACGTGCGCTACGACCCCGCCGAAGTAGGGGCCTACGTCACCCAGCGCAAGAACGTCGACCGCGTCGCGGCCTGACCAAGCTCCTCACACCGCCAGGGGTGGCCGCTTACCGGCCACCCCTGATCCATGCTGAGAAAGGACTCCACCTCCGATGGCCGGCAGCATCCAAGACCGCTGGTACAAGACCGACACCGACGCCAACGGCAAGACCGTGCGAGTCAAGACGGAGCGCTACGGGACCGGGCTCCGCTACCGGGCCCGCTACATCGCCCCTGACGGCAAGCGCAAGGGCAAGTCCTTCCCCGACGGACAGAAGCGACTCGCCGAGCAGTGGCTGATCAAGGTCACGGCAGACGTGGCCCGAGGCGATTACATCGACCCGAACGCGTCCCGGACCTCGTTTCAGGAGTTCGCGGAGGGCTGGCTCGCGAGCCAGAGCGGAGACCCGAATACCCGAGCCTCGATGCAGTCTCAGCTCAAGCTGCACGCCTTCCCGCGCATCGGGTCACGGCCCCTGGGGTCCTTTCAGCCCAGCCACATCCGAGAGTTCGTCACGCAGCTCGAAGCGTCCGGCATGTCCGGCGCGTACGCCCGTGTGATCTTCTCCAACGTCCGCGCTGTCCTTTCTGCGGCTGTCGAGGACGGCTACCTTCGACGGAACCCGTGCACCTCGCGCACGGTGACGCTCCCCGAGATGGGCCTTCGCCGTGTCGTTCCCTGGCAGCCGGACCGAGTCTTCGCCATGCGGGCTGCCATGGTCGAACGCTTCCGACCCATGGTCGACATGGGCGCCGGCTGCGGCCTGCGACAAGGGGAGATCCTCGGGCTGTCCGTGGATGAGCTGGACTTCGACAGCGGGACCCTGCACGTGGTGCAGCAGCTCAAGCTCAGCCTGAGCAAGCCCGTCTTCGCGCCCCCGAAGGGCGGCAAGCTCCGCGACGTACCGCTGCCCGATCCTGTGGCGGAAGCGCTCAAGGAGCACATCAAGCGGTTCCCGCCCATTGAGATCACGCTGCCGTGGATGCGGGCGAACGGCCGGCCCGTGACCAAGCGCCTGATCTTCACTGGGCCCAACGGTGGCCATGTCTGGCGTACCTCGCTGAATGAGGACCACTGGAAGCCCGCGCTGGCGTCCGTGGGCGTCATCCCGAAAGCCAGGAGCCGGGAGCACACCGCCGCGCGGGAGCACGGCATGCACGCCCTGAGGCACTTCTACGCGTCGATTCTGTTGGACGCAGGAGAGAGCATCAAGGCAGTCAGCGAGTACCTCGGGCACTCCGACCCGGGACTAACGCTGAAGGTGTACGCGCACCTCATGCCGAGCAGCCGCGACCGGGCCCGGCAAGCTCTCGGGCAAGCACTCCGGCCGCCGCAGGACCCGCCGCGTTAAGGTCCCACACAGGGCCCAGGTCATGAAAATGCCCCCGCCCCGCGCCGTATGCGCAGGTCGGGGGCATGATCACAAAACCTACTACTTCTTGCCCTGGTTCTTGACCGCCTCAATGGCGGCGGCGGCGGCCTCCGGGTCGAGGTAGCGGCCACCGGGGGTGACCGGCTTGAAGTCGGCGTCCAGCTCGTAGGCGAGCGGGATGCCGGTCGGGATGTTGAGACCGGCGATGGCCTCGTCCGAGATGCCGTCCAGGTGCTTGACCAGCGCGCGCAGGCTGTTGCCGTGCGCGGTGACCAGCACGGTCTTGCCGGCGGCCAGGTCCGGCACGATCGCGTCGTACCAGTAGGGCAGCATCCGGTCGACGACGTCCTTGAGGCACTCGGTGCGCGGGCGCAGCTCGCTCGGGATGTCGGCGTAGCGGGCGTCGCCGGCCTGCGAGTACTCGTTGTCGTCGGCGAGCACGGGCGGCGGGGTGTCGTACGAGCGGCGCCAGAGCTGGAACTGCTCCTCGCCGAACTCGGCCAGGGTCTGGGCCTTGTCCTTGCCCTGCAGCGCGCCGTAGTGGCGCTCGTTGAGGCGCCAGCTGCGACGGACCGGGATCCAGTGCCGGTCGGCCTTGTCCAGGGCGATCTGCGAGGTGCGGATGGCGCGCCGGAGCAGGGACGTGTGCACCACGTCGGGGAAGTATCCCTCGGCGGTGAGCAGCTCGCCGCCGCGCGCGGCCTCCTTCTCACCCTTCTCGTTGAGGTCGACGTCGACCCAGCCGGTGAAGAGGTTCTTCTGGTTCCACTGGCTCTCGCCGTGGCGGAGCAGGATCAGTCGGTAGGTCGTGTCAGCCATGGCCCACAGCTTAGTGGAGGCCGAAAACGGCTGGTCGGGCCGGAGGGCCGCTGGGTAATGTGCGCTTTGCACTAGAGCCACTTACTGCACATCTTCTGCCCGCTGAGCGGTTCACCGTGTTCCGCCAGGTCGGCAGCCTGCCGACCGGGAGTACCCGTTGCCCGCACCCACCCGCCTGCGCGCCACCCTCGCGGAAGCCGTGGGCGGTCTGCCCCCGGCCTTCTGGTGGCTGTGGATCTCCACCCTGGTGAACCGGCTCGGCGGTTTCGTGGTCACCTACCTGGCGCTCTACCTGACCGTCGAGCGCGGCTACCCGGCCTCGTACGCGGGCATGGTGGCGGGCCTGTTCGGGCTCGGCTCGGCGATCTCCTCGCTCGGCGGCGGGGTGCTCGCGGACCGGCTCGGGCGGCGTCCGACCCTGGTCGTGGCACAGGTGGCGACGGCGCTCTTCACGGCGGCGCTCGGCTTCGCGGACGGGCCGGCGGCGATCGCCGCGGTCGCCTTCCTGGTCGGCCTGGCCGGCAACGCCTCGCGGCCCGCCGTCTCGGCGATGATCGCCGACCTGGTGCCGGCCGAGGACCGGGTCCGGGCGTACTCGTTGAACTACTGGGCGATCAACATCGGCTTCGGCGTCTCCGCCGCGGTCGCCGGGCTGATCGCCACCCACGGCTACCTCGCGCTCTTCCTGCTGGACGCGCTCTCCACGCTGATGTGCGCCGTGGTGGTGTTCGTCCGTGTCCCCGAGACCCGGCCCGAGACCGCCGGGCACGCAGGCGCCGCCCGCGGCTCCGCCGCCGGCCCGGCGGAGCCGCGGATCGGACTGGGCACGGTGTTCCGGGACGGCCGGTTCATGGCTCTGGTCGGGGTCAACCTGCTGCTGGCCCTGGTCGCCCAGCAGGGCAGCACCACCCTGGCGGTCGACATGGGCCGAGCCGGCATCTCGACCACCCGGTACGGGCTGGTCATCGGCCTGAACGGGCTGCTGATCGTGCTGCTCCAGCTGCCGATGGGCAAGCTCATGGAGGGCCGCAGCCGGACGGCGCTGCTGGTCGCGAGTGCGCTGCTGACCGGCTGGGGCTTCGGACTGACCGCGCTGGCCGGCTCGTCCGCCGGCTTCTTCGCCTTCACCGTGGCGGTCTGGACGATCGGCGAGATCATGGCCGCGCCGACCATGATGGGCCTGGTCGCCGAGCTCTCCCCGGCCCGGGCCCGCGGACGCTACCAGGGCGTCCACTCGCTGTCCTGGTCGCTGGCGTCCTTCCTCGGGCCGGCGGCCGGCGGCTACCTGCTCCAGCACGCGGGCAGCACGGTGGTCTGGACGGCCTGCGGCGTGTGCGGGACGGTGGCCGCCGCCGCGTTCCTGCGGGTCGGACGGCAGCCCGTGGCGGCGCCGGCGGCGGTCGCGGAGCCCACGGACGCCAGGATCCCGGTCGCGTCCTAGCCGGCCGGCGCGGCCCGGGTCACTCGGGCCCCGTCACTCCGGCCGGGTCACTCCGGACGGGGCGCTGCTGCGTCGGTGTCGCCGGCGTCCGCGTCCGCGTCGGCGGCCCGCGGCGGGGCGGCCAGGTGCGCGAAGGCCTCCAGATTGCGGGTGGACTCGCCGCGCTTGGTGCGCCACTCCCACTCGCGCCGGATCGCGGTCGCGAAGCCGAGTTCGAGCAGGGTGTTGAAGGGCTCGTCGGCGTTCTGCAGGACGGTGCCGAGCAGGCGGTCCACCGCGTCCGGGGTCAACGCCTCCAGCGGCAGCCGGCCGGCCAGGTAGACGTCGCCGAGCGCGTCGACGGCGTACGCGACGCCGTACAGCCGGGCGTTGCGCTCCAGCAGCCACCGGTAGACGGCCTCGTGGTTCTCGTCGGGCCGGCGGACCACGAAGGCGTTGACCGACAGCGTGTGGTCACCGACCCGCAGCGCGCAGGTGGTGGACAGCTTCCGGTTGCCCGGAAGGGTGGCCACCAGCGTGTACGGGTCGGTGACGGCCTGTTCCCAGGCCACGCCGGCCTCGTCGAGCGCGGTGCGCAGCAGAGTGAGCGACTCGTCCTTGGTGCGGATTGCCATGGGGCTGACGTTACTCGGCGGTAGAGGCGGTGCGCAGCCGGACAGGCCCGGGCGGGCCGGACAGGCCCGGGCGCCCGGGTGCCGTCGCGCGCGGTCAGGCGAAGCGCAGCCGCGCGCCGGTACGGACGTCCGGGCGGGCGAGCGCACCCGAGTACACCTCGGCCGTGGCCGCGGCGGCCGTGGCCCAGCCGAAGCCGGCCGCGTGCCGGGCCGCGGCCTGCCCCTGCCGGGCCGTGAGCTCGGGATCCGTGACGTACGGACGCAGGGCCCGCGCCCAGTCCTGCGGGTCGTGGCCGTCCACCAGCGTGCCGGTGACGCCGTCCCGGACGGCGACCGGGAGCCCGCCGACGGCCGCCGCCACCACCGGGGTGCCGCAGGCCTGCGCCTCTAGGGCGACCAGGCCGAAGGACTCGCTGTACGAGGGCATCACCAGCGCGGTGGCCGCCCGGTACCAGTCCGCCAGCTGCGCCTGCCCGACCGGCGGACAGAACCGGACCACGTCCGAGATGCCCAGCTGGGCGGCGAGCTTGTGCAGACTCTCCGGACGCGCGAGGCCGGTGCCCGAGGGGCCGCCGACGACCGGCACCACCAGCCGCTCGCGCAGCTGCGGCTCGCGCTCCAGGAGCACGCCGACGGCGCGCAGCAGCACGTCGGGCGCCTTGAGCGGCTGTATCCGGCCGGCGAAGAGCAGCACCGAAGCGTCCTGCGGCAGCCCCAGCGCCGCCCTGGCCTCGTGCCGGCCCCGGGCGCCGGGGGTCCGGTCGGGGCCGGCGGGCCGGAACACGTCGAGGTTGACCCCGGGGTGGACGACGGCGAGCTGGGCCGGGCGGGCCCCGTAGTGGTGGGAGAGCTCGGCGGCCTCCTCGGCCGTGTTGGCGATCAGCCGGTCGGCGGCCTCGACCACCTGGGTCTCACCGATCACCCGGGCCGGGGGCTCCGGGGTGTCGCCCTCGGCGAGCGCCGCGTTCTTCACCTTCGCCATGGTGTGCATGGTGTGCACCAGCGGCACGCCCCAGCGCTCGGCGGCCAGCCAGCCGACCTGTCCGGACAGCCAGTAGTGCGAGTGGACCAGGTCGTAGTGGCCCGGGCGGTGGCCGGCCTCGGTGCGCAGCACGCCGTGGGTGAAGGCGCACAGCTGTGCGGGCAGGTCCTCCTTGATCAGGCCCTCGTACGGGCCCGCGGTGACGTGCCGGACCAGCACACCGGGGGCGAGCTGGACGGTGGGCGCGTCCTCGGAGCTGACCGCCCGGGTGAAGACCTCGACCTCGATGTTCAGCTCGGCGAGGCGCTTGGCGAGCTCGACGATGTAGACGTTCATACCGCCCGCGTCGCCGGTGCCGGGCTGGTGCAGCGGGGAGGTGTGCACACTGAGCATCGCGATCCGCCGGGGGCGGCGGGCTCGGCCGCCCACCAGCGACTGGAGCCGGTTTCGGGTCGACGGCAGCGTGAGCCTGTCGCGTCGGGCCGCGGCCCGTGCGGGGTGCTGGGTCACCTGGCTGATGCCTCCTCGTGCTCCCCGGTCGGTACTGGCTGGCGCGCATGCCGGTGGGCGGCGGCCGCGCTCCGTTGCACGGTTCCGTCGCACGCGAACGCCCGGGGCCGGTGGCTCCGGGCGGGCACACGTCCAGAGTGACAACCGTGGCATCGGTGACGGCTATTCCCGCCCGGGCCACCGAGATCGCTCGGGCCTTCGCAGGGTCCTGCCGGGGCCGCACGGGGGTTTGGCAGGCGGGGGCGGGGCACGGCCGTGGATCCGTGGGGTGGCGAAGGCGGCCCCGCCGACGGCCCGTGGGCGGGCCGCGGGCCGTCGGCGGGCGGGGGACGGGCCCGCGGGCGGTGGGTCCGGCGACCCGGCGGTCGCCGCGTAGGCTGCGGGGATGGCCGCCTCGTCCGACTCGCCCGCCGCCCGTGGGGCACGCTCCGCCCGCCCGGTCGGGACGGTCACCCGCGGCACCACCAACACCAACCGGCTCCGCCGGATGGACCGCTGGATCGCCCACACCCTCGGCCGGACGCTCCTCGGCGCCGACCGGCCACCGGTGGCCGTCGACCTCGGCTACGGCGCCGCCCCCTGGACGGCCGTCGAGCTGTCCACGCGACTCCGGGCGGTCCGCCCCGACACCCGGGTGGTGGGCATCGAGATCGAGCCCGAACGCGTGGCGGCGGCGCTGCCGTACGCCGATCCTCCGCTGCTCACCTTCCGGCGCGGCGGCTTCGAGGTGCCGCTGGACGGCGGCTCCGCGGAGCTGATCCGGGCGGCCAACGTGCTACGGCAGTACGAGGAGTGGGAGGTGGCCGCGGTCTGGGAGCGGCTGTGCGGGCGGCTGACTCCGGACGGACTGCTGGTCGAGGGCACCTGCGACGAGATCGGGCGGCGGCACGTCTGGGTGGCGCTCGGCCCCGAGGGCCCCAGGACGGTGACCTTCGCAGCCCGGCTGGCCACCCTGGACCACCCCTCCGACCTGGCCGAACGGCTGCCCAAGGCCTTGATCCACCACAACGTGCCGGGGCGGCCCGTGCATACGTTCCTGACGGACTTCGACCGGGCGTGGGCCGCCGCGGCGCCGTACGGCGCGTTCGGCGCGCGCCAGCGGTGGGTGGCGGCGTGCCGGGCCCTGGCCGGCAGCTGGCCGCTGGTCGATGCCCGGGGGCGCTGGCGGCAGGGCGAGGTCACGGTGGAGTGGTCGGCGCTGGCCCCGTAGCGCGGCCGCGGTCCCGCCGGGGCGGGCCGGGGTCGGCGGGCCCGGGTGAGCGGGCCGGGACCCGGCACCCCGGGGACCGGGCAGGTGGGCGGATGTGCGGGCGCCGTGCCGAGTCCGCGATTCACTCGAACGAGTTATCGAATTCCTCTGGCGTGTTGACGCCCCGTCACGCCACCATGGGGGCAGTCGCACGAGCCGCCGAACAGGGCGTCGAGATGCCGTCGGCCGCGGCCGGCTCCTCTGCTGCTACCGACTCACGCTGCTCTGCTTCCTCGCTGCTTCACATCGATTCACATCGATTCACGCCGATTCACGCTGCACCCGCTCGAAGATCTCGTACGCCTCCACACCGAAGAGCACGAACCGCACCTCGGCCAGCCCGGCCGCCTCAGCAGACTCCGAAGACTCAGCCACCGCCGCGAGGGCGATACGCGCCGCGTCCTCCATCGGCCACCGGTACACCCCGGTCGAGATCGCCGGAAAAGCCACCGTGCGCGCGCCCAGTTCCGCTGCCAGCCGCAGCGACTCCCGATAACAGGAGGCCAGCAGTTCGGCCCGCTGCTCGTAGGCAGCCGGGTAGTAGACCGGTCCCACGGTGTGCACCACCCAGCGGGCTGGCAGCCGGCCGGCCCCGGTCACCACGGCCCGGCCGGCGTCCAGGCCCCGGCCGTAGTGCGAGTCACGCAGCCTGCGGCAGTCGGCCAGGATCTCCGGTCCGCCCTTGCGGTGGATCGCCCCGTCCACTCCACCACCGCCCAGCAGCGAGGAGTTGGCCGCGTTGACGACCACGTCCACCTGCTGCTCCGTGATGTCACCCTGCACCAGCGTGATCCGCATCACCCCACCGAACCTCCCGTCAGCCCCCACACGAGGGCCCACACCGTACCCCCGACACCACCCCAGAGCGTGGCAATAACCACACCGTCGGCGCTCGGTCAGAGAAATCCCCGGAGATCACGTTATGGTCGCGAGAAGCTCCCCGACCGGCGGTGCCAGGCGGGCACTGCACACGGACCTCAGCCGTTGGCCAGTCGGGGAAAGGGAGGACCGACCAATGCCCGCAACGGGAGACGGGCGGGCGTCCGCTACCGGCGGCGCCGCCGGTACTGCCGATGACGCCGCCGCCACCGCCGTACACCGGCCGGGCTCCGCAGCCGGCACCGCACCCGCGATCGGCCGCTCCGGGAAGCGGACGACAGCCGTGCACACGTACCGCGACCACGTTCCCGAGCCTGGCACCGGGACGCCCATACCGCACCCCCGGGCCCGCGCGGATTCCTCCCGTCCGCCCGGTGGCCCCACCGCCTCCCCCGCGGCGAACCGTCGCACGGAGGCGAACGCCGAGGCGCCCGCCCACCTGCTGGTGATCGAGGACGGCCCCTCCGACATCGAGCTGATCAGGACGCTGGTGGCCGAGAGCGGGGCCAACGTCCAACTGCACTGGGCCCGTGGGGTCGAGCAGGCCGCGGCGCTGCTCTCCTCGACGCCCGCGGCAGCCCGCCGCGGAGCCCAGCGCCAGGGCGGCGAGCGGCTGCCCATCGGCGGGTTCGCCTGCGTCCTGCTCGACCTGGCCGCCCCGGGCTGCCCGGGTCACCTGGCGCCCACCGAAGGGGACGGCGGCCCAGACAGCGGCTCCGACGGCGGCCCCGACGGGCTGGACGGGCTGCGCGAACTGCTGCGCCGCGCCCCGCACACCGCCGTGGTGGTGCTGACCGACGCGGCCGGCGCCGAACTGGGTGCCGCCGCGGTGGCCGCGGGCGCCCAGGACTTCCTGATCAAGCACGAGACCGACGGGCCGCTGCTGGCGCGGGCCGTGCGCTACGCCGTCGAACGCAAGCGGGCCGACGAGTCCCAGCGCCGTCTGGTGGAGGCCGAACTCCGAGGCCAGGAGAACGCCCGCCTGCAGCGTCACCTGCTCCCCACCCCGCTGCTCGACGGCGCCGGGCTGGCCTTCACCCGCCGCTACCGGCCGGGCCGCCGGCGGGCCCTGCTCGGCGGGGACTTCTACGACGCGGTCCGGACGGACGACGGCACCGTCCACGTGGTGATCGGCGACGTCTGCGGCCACGGCCCGGACGAAGCCGCCCTGGGCGTCGCGCTGCGGATAGCGTGGCGGACGCTGGTCTTCGCCGGTCTCACGGGGCAGGCCCTGCTCACCACCCTGCAGCACGTCCTGGAACACGAGCGGCGCAGCGACGAGATCTTCGCGACCCTCTGCATGCTGGTCCTGTCTCCCCCGGTACACGCCGAGGCCGACCCGGACCGGGCCGAGCGGCCGGAGCCCGGCGACCGCGCCCGGCTGTTCCTGGCCGGGCACCCCGCGCCGCTGCTGCTCGGCCCGGGGCAGCGGCCCGCGTTGCTTCCGGCCGACCAGGCCGGTCCGGCGCTCGGCCTCCTGCCCTGCACCGACGGCGAGTCGGTGTGGCCCGCCCAGGAGTTGGAGCTGCAGCCGGGTTGGCGGCTGCTGCTCTACACCGACGGCCTGGTCGAGGGTCGGGTCGGCGCCGGCTCGCGCAGGCTCGGTCAGGACGGCCTGATCGACCTGGTCGCCGACCACCAGGCGGCCGGTCTGAGCCGGGGCCGCCTGGTCGACAGCGCCATCGCCGAGGTCGAGGAGCTCAATGGCGGGGCGCTGACCGACGACGTCGCGGTGCTGCTGCTGGAACGCAACCCGATCCCGGTGATCATGGGCTGAGCGCGACTGCCGCGGCCGAGCCGAACCCGCGCCTCACTCGGGCCTCGGGACGGCGCGGAGGGCGGCAGCCTGTCGGCTGCCGCCCTCCGTGTGACTCGTGATCCGGTGTCCCGAGTCCGGGCGTCTCGCTCGTCCGTCCCGTGTTCGGCCCGCCCCTTTCGGGTGCTACCGGGGGTGTTACCAGGGGCCGTACGGGCCGGTGTTCCGTCGGCCACCGCCCCGACCGTCCGTCAGCTCCTTGATCGCGGGCCGGACGTCGACCATGTACACGATCGATGCCACCAGCCCGATCAGGGTGAGGAAGCCGGTGATGACGTTGGCGCCGAGCAGCAGGTCGAGACCGAGCGACAGGCCGAGCACGACCAGCCAGAACGGCTTGGTCTTCTTGCCTGCGGCCCGGTACGCGTCCTCGCGCCTGGTCGCGGCGTCGACCAGAGCGAACAGCTTGAAGCCGATGATCGCGACGGCAAGCCACCAGAACGGGTTCAGGACGTCGAAGAGCAGAATCTGCTGCACTGCGGGTCTCCTCACTGCCGGATCGGCTCGGGCCTCGCCCGGGTACGGCCGACGCCGGCGGCCCCCTCCATCGTGGCACGACGGGCCGGGCTCACCGGTGTCAACGGACCGGGACGGCCGGATGTGCCCGCTCGGGCACGTCGGGCACACCGGGCACGTCAGGCACATCGGCCGGTCGGGCTCAGGGGCCGGCGGGTCAGGCCCGGGGCGGACCCGGTCAGGCCGGTCGTGACTACTTGGTCGTGACTACTTGTCGGTGCCGGACTTCCGGGCCCGGCCCGGCTTCTTCGTCGGGGTGGCGTTCTGCTCGGCGGCCGCCTCGTCCACCAGCTCGCCCTCGACGGTCTCCTCGGCCGTGGCACCGGCCGCGATGTCCACCACGACCTCGGTCACCTCGGCCGGACGGCCGTCGGCCTCGGCCGCACCGGCGCGGCCCTTCTCCACGACGGACTTGCCGCGGACGGCCAGCTCCTCGTAGGCCTCCATGGCCTTGACCGCGAGCTCGGCGGCCCGGCCGACCTGCTGGAGCGCGAAGGTCTGCGCCTTCTCCTGGAGACCCTTGAGGTCGGTCGGCAGGGTGTTGACGGTCTCGGTCACCTTCGCCTGGGCGCCCGCCAGCGCGGCCTGGGCCTCCTGCAGCCGCGCGGCGGCCTTCTCCTGGGCGGCCTTGCGGTCCGAGGCCAGCTCCTCGACCCGGCCGGGCACCTCGCGCAGCTTCTCGTAGGCGAGGTCACCGGCGCCGGCCAGCGCGTAGAGCGGGGTCGGGTCGGTGAGGGTCTTCTTGATCTCGTCGGTGATGGGCATGTCCGGTCCTCCTGTGTGCATGGACGGCCCGGCGGGGCCGGTGGAAAGTCTGTGGGGACGGGCGCGGTCAGCCGCCGGTCTCGGCGGCTTTGTCCGCGGCCGGCTCGGCACTCTCGCGGTTCTCCTTGAGGAAGGCCTCGTAGACCGCCAGCAGCGCCTGCTTCTGGCGCTCGCTGATCAGCGGGTCCGCCAGGATCGCGACCCGCAGCCCGGGGGCGTCCCCGTGCCGCTCCTCAAGAATCCCGGCCTGCACGTACAGCGTCTCGGCCGAGATCCGCAGCGCCTTCGCGATCTGCTGAAGGATCTCCGCACTCGGCTTGCGCAGCCCGCGCTCGATCTGGCTGAGGTACGGGTTGGACACGCCGGCGGCATCCGCGAGCTGCCGCAGCGAGTACTGCGCGTTGCGCCGCTGCTCCCGGATGTACTCGCCGAGCGAGCCGACGTTGAGTGAGGCCATGTCCGAAGTCTGCACCCGAGCGCTTGCAATTGCAAGCAAGGTGCTAGCAACAGCAACCGCGGCGGCGGCGACGTCTCGTCGCCCGGTGCCGCTGTGCCGCAGATCGCCTTCGACCACCTGTCACATCGGGGCGCCGCCAAGGGTCATAGGAGTGAGCAACACGAGACCGCGGCCGGGGCACAAGCGCGCCGGCGAACACCCGACAGGAGCACTTCTGATGTCACCCACCGATGTCGCCGTCACCGTCCTGGCCGCTGTCATGGCGGGGTTCTCGGCCGGCTCCGTCTTCCTGCGTGCCCCGTGGGTCGTCCAGCCGATAGCCGACTACGGCGTCCCCGGCTCGGTGCGGCCAAGGCCGCGGGGGCGGTGGGTCTGCTGGTCGGCCTTTTCGTGCCGGCCGTCGGGGCGGTGGCGGGGGTCGGCCTGGTGCTGTACTTCACCGGCGCCGTCGTCACCGTGGTCCGCGCCCGCCGGTACGCCCACATCCCGTTCCCGCTGCTGTACGCGGCTCCGGTGGTCGGCGCCCTGGCGCTCGGGTACGCCGGCTGAGCCGCGCAGCCGTCAGGCGTACTGGGTGAGGTCGATGGCGTGGACGCGGAGCGGGAACCCGTACTCGGGGTGGGTGGTCGCGAGCTCCAGCTCCATGCCGAGCTTGTGCATCACGTTCTCGGCGGCGGTGTTGCCCGCGCGGGTGATGCTGACGACCCGGTCGAGGCCCCGGTCCTCCAGTGCGAACTCCAGGGCGGCGTGGGCGGCCTCGGACGCGTACCCCTGGCCCCAGAACTGCCGGCCGAGGCGCCAGCCGATCTCCACGGCGGGCATGATCTCCGGCAGGAACTCGGGGACGGACAGGCCCGCGAATCCGATCAGCTCGCCGGAGCCCAGCAGCTCGACGGCGAAGAGGCCGAATCCCTCCTCGTCCCACTCCTCCTCCCAGCGCTCGATCGCCTCCGCCGTCTGTTCGAGGTCGTACACGGAGCCGTCGCCGATCCAGCGCATGACCTCCGGGTCCGCGTTGATCTCCGCCATCGGGGCGAGGTCGTAGTCGTTCCAGCGGCGGAGGAGGAGTCGGGGGGTGTGGATTTCGGTCATGCGCCCATCCTGTCGAACGCGGGGCCCCGGCGGTAATCAGCGCGCGGCGGCGTAGCGGGTGGCCAGGGCGCGGACGGTCCCGGCCAGGCGGGCGCGGAGTTCCGGCGGCCCGAGGACCTCGACGTCCGCCCCCATGGCGAGGAACGCCGCGTGGGCGTGGTCGAGGGACTCGATCGGGAGGACCGCGCGGATCCAGCCGTCCGGTTCGCGGATGCCGGTGTCGGCCAGAGCCCGGGCCGGGGCGCCCGTCAGGCCGGCCGCGCCTCGCTCGGAGAGCCGGACGACCGCCTCGCCCCGGTGCAGCCCGGCGTGGAACTCGGACTGCGAGCGCCGCCAGTACGCGGCCAGGTCGAAGTCGGCAGGGGGATCGGACTCCTCCTCGCACAGCGCGAGTTCGAGAATCTGGTCGACCCGGTAGGTGCGCGGCCCCGGTCCGGCGACCAGGTACCAGCGGCCGGCCTTGAGCACCAGGCCGTACGGTTCCAGGCGGCGGTCGACATCGGTGGGCTCCTTCCACCGCCGGTAGCGGACGGCGAGCACCCGGCCGCGCCACACCGCGTCGGCGACCTGGGGCAGGTGCGGGACGTCCTCGTCCTGCGCGTACCAGCCGGGCGCGTCGAGGTGGAAGCGGGCCCGCATCCGGTCGGCATGGCAACGCAGCTCGGGCGGGAGTGCGGCGCGCAGCTTGAGCTGGGCGGCCGCGAGGTCCCGGCCGAGGCCGAGCTCGTCGGCGGGCCCGGGCAGTCCGGAGAGGAAGAGTGCCTCCGCCTCCCCGGCGCTGAGCCCGGTGAGGCGGGTGCGGTACCCGGCGAGCAGCTGGTAGCCGCCCCGGTGCCCGGCGTCCCCGTAGAGCGGGACGCCGGCCGCGTGCAGCGCCTCGACGTCGCGGTAGACGGTCCGCACGGAGACCCCGAGCTCCTCGGCGAGCCGGGCGGCGGTGGTCCGCCCCCCGGTCTGGAGCAGCAGCAGGATCGACAGCAGTCGGCTGGACTTCACTGACACAAGGTGTCAGTGAAGCGGCCCTACGGTCCAGCCATGGCTTTCACCGAGAAACTGCTGCGGGTGCCCTCCCCGATCGAGGTGGCCGGCCGCCACGTCAAGCGCTACCACGTCACGGCCGACCCGGCCGGGATCGATCCCGCGGTGGAGCGGGCGGCGTACGCGCTGCTGCCCGCACTGCTGCCCGAGCCGGACGGCACGCCGCCGGCCGCGTTCGTGGTGCTGCACCGCGGCGGGGACGACGGGGCGTACCTGAACGTGTACAGCTGGGCCTGGGACAACGTGCTGCACTTCGCGGGAGCGGCGGCCGGCCAGCCGGTGCTGGGCTGCCCGGACAGCGACCCGACCCGCTTCGTACGGCTTGACCGTTCGCTGATCGGGTGCGTCTGGGAGCTGCCGCCGATCCTGCACGAACGCGATGCCTGGGTATGGCACATGCTCGCGCCCGACCGCCCTGACCTGGCCGGATACCTGGCCGACTCGCTCCCCGAGGGCACCACGGGGGACCGCGCGTGAACGACTTCGACTTCCTCGTCGGCACCTGGGACGTCACCAACCGCCGGCTGGCCGACTTCCTCGACGGGGCGAGCGGCTGGGAGGAGTTCCCGGCCGTCACCCGCGCCTCCCGGCACTTCGGCGGCGGCGCGAGCTTCGACGAGATCGAGTTCCCGACCCGGGGCTTCGCCGGGCTCACCGTACGGCTGTACGACCGCGAGCGCGAGGAGTGGTCGCTGTACTGGTCCAGCAGCACCACGGGCACGCTGTTCCCGCCGGTCGTGGGCCGGTTCACCGGCGGCCGGGGCGAGTTCCACGGCGACGACACCTACGCGGGCCGGCCGATCCGGGCCCGGTTCGTCTGGTCGGGCGTCACCGAGGACTCCGCCCGCTGGGAACAGGCCTTCTCGACCGACGGCGGGGCGACCTGGCTGACCAACTGGATCATGGAGCTCAGCCGCCGCTGACGCGCCTCAACGGCGCGCCACCTCTCGGCGGCCGCTCCACGGTTCCCACCTGTCGCCGTTCACCCCTCGGCCGGCGGACCGAAGCGGCGCCGGTATCCGCTGGGGCTGAGGCCGGTGCGGCGGCGGAGCTGGGCCCGCAGGTTGGCGGTGCTGCCCAGACCGCTGAGCCGGGCCACCCGTTCCAGCCGCAGTTCGCCCTGCTCGATCATCCGACAGGCGAGGGCGACCCGTTCGGCGGTGAGCCAGGCCAGCGGTGTGGTGCCGAGCCCGGTGCGGAACCGGCGGTGCAGGGTGGCCGCGCTGACGGCGGCCCGGTCCGCGAGTTCGGCGACGGTGAGCGGCCGGTCGAGCCGTTCCCGGGCCCAGTCGAGCAGCGGCCCGAGCGAGGTGTCCGGCACCGCCGGGACGGGGTGTTCGACGAACTGACGCTGCCCGCCGTCCCGGTGGGCGGCGAACACCAGCCGGCGGCTCACCGTGTTGGCCACCTCGGCGCCGTGGTCGCGCCGGATCAGGTGCAGCCCGAGGTCGAGGGCGGCCGCGCTGCCCGCGGCGGTGAGGACGTCACCGTCGTCGACGAAGAGGACGTCCGGCTCCAGGCGCACCCGCGGGTACATCGAGGCGAACCGCTGTGCCCAGCGCCAGTGGGTGGTGGCGCGGCGGCCGTCCAGCGCACCGGCCGCGGCCAGGGTGAACGTGCCGGTGCAGAAGCTCACCAGCCGGGCGCCGCGGCCGGCGGCGCGCCGGACCGCATCGAGCACGGCGGCGGACGGCGGCACCTGCGGGTCGGGCCGGTTGGGCACGATCACGGTGTCGGCGGCGTCGACGGCGGACAGGTCCGCCACCGCGGAGAGGGTGAAGAACCCGCCGTGCATGACGACCTCGGGTCGGGCCGCACAGAGGGTGAACCCGTACCAGGGCCGGTCGAGTTCGGGGCGCCGCAGACCGAACAGCTCGGTGGCGACGCCCAGCTCGAAGGGGTTCGAGCCCTCGTCGACGATGACGGCCACCCGGTGCGAGGATTCTTGCGTCATGTGCGATTTCTAGCACTCGCGACCGGGGGCGGTCACGCGCAGGATGACGGCATGAACGAACCGATCGACCTGCGGACCGCACTCGCCTCCTTCGACGCCCTGTGGAGCCCGCGCATCGCCACCCGGGTGAACGACTACGACGTCCGGATCGCGAAGGTGGCGGGCGAGCACATCTGGCACGTCCACACCGACACCGACGAGTTCTTCCTGGTCCTGGACGGCGAGCTGCGGATCGGCCTGCGCGAGGCGGCCGGCGAGCGGGAGGTGGTGCTGCCCACGGGGTCGGTGTTCGTGGTCCCGCGCGGGGTGGAGCACCGGCCGTCGTCGGCCGGCGGCGCCTCGATCCTGATGTTCGAGCCGACCGGCACCCCGACGGTCGGGGACCGCCACGACCCGGTGCCCGGCCACGTCGACGCGACCACCGGCCACCCGCTGGGCTGACGAGCCCGCGGTCGACCCGGAACCGGCACGCACCGGTGAGCGGGTCACCGCGGCCGGAACTCTGGTGCCGCGCCGTGGAGTTGATCCGCCGCGAATCCCCCGCGCACCGGGGCTGCCTCCTGCACCGGGACTTCCATCCTGGCGACGTGCTGTTCGCCGGACCAGCCGGACGGCCGCGGATCACCGGGGTGGTCGACGTCGGCGCACCTGTACTGGCGGCTGCTGGACGCACCGGCTTTAGCCCCCGACGCGGAGCAGGTGGCCGTCCCGTGGCGCGAACCCGGCCGGACCGGCCTTGCCGGCCCCCTGCTGACCGGCCGACTGGAGGAGTATCTGCGGCTGCTCCTCGACCGGTATGACTGGTATGACCGGCAGGACCCGGAAAGCCGTACGGCCTCGTGAGCGTGTCCGGCCGGCCCGCTCCGTCCACAGCCTGGGGACAACTTTTCCGGTTGATCGCACCGAGCGGCCCGGCGAATACTGCTGAGCCATGGCGATCTTCAGCTCCCACGACGGCACCCGGCTCTGGTACGACACCCTCGGCAGCGGCCCCGCACTGGTCGCCCTGCCCGGTGGCCCGGGCATGGACGCCGGGTACCTCGGCGACCTCGGCGGGCTGGACGCGCAGCGGACCCTGGTCCTGCTCCACCCCCGCGCCACCGGGCGCTCCGAGACGCCTGCCGACCGGGCGGGCTGCTCGTTCGCCGAGCAGGCCCGGGACGTCGAGGCGCTGCGCCGGCACCTCGGCCTCGACGCGCTGGACCTGCTGGGCCACTCGGCGGGCTCACTGACCGCGCAGCGGTACGCCGCCGACCACCCCGACCGGGTCGGGCGGCTGGTCCTGGTCACCCCCGTCGGGCGCGCCGCGCGGGAGCCGGACGAGGAGGAGCTCGCGGCCCTGCGGGCGGCCCGGGCGGACGAGCCCTGGTACCCGGACGCGGCGGCCGCCGAGGCCGAACTGCGGCTCGGCGGGGGCGATCCGGCGGAGCTGGCCCGGCGGATCACCCCGTTCTTCTGGGGCCGGTGGACCGAGCGGACCAGGCGGGCGGCGCTCGCTCCCGGCCTCGCGCCCGCACCGCCGTGGCTGCGCGAGGCGTTCTACGCGAGCGCCGGCGCCCCGCGTCCGGTCGGGATGCCGGTGCTGGTCGTAGCGGGCGGTCGGGACGGGCTGATCGGGACGGCGCCGGCCCGGCTGGTCGCGGCATGCCATCCGCGAGCCCGGCTCGAGGTGATGGCGGAGTCGGGCCACCGCCCGTGGGTGGAGGAGCCGGAGGAGTTCCGGTCGATCGTCGCGGGGTTCCTCGACCGACCGCTGTGACGACGCGTCAGCTTCCGGTGAACCTGCGGTAGGCGGGCGCGAGCAGGTCGGCGAGGTCGCGCCCGCGCAGCGTGATGCCGGACGGACCGAGGCCGTCCAGGGCCGAGCCGTCGAGGGCCGAGCCGTGCGGGGCCGAACCGGCCTGGGCCCCGGGCCGGTCACCCGGTGGGTCGTCCGGGGCCCGCAGGGCGAAGTCGCCCCGCCAGAAGTCGTCCAGGCAGTCGGCCAGCGGCCGGTCCCCGGGCCGGGGTGCGGTCATGGTCACTCTCCGATCGCGTCGGCCGACAGGGTCAGCAGGTCGCGCAGCTGCTCGGCGGGGAGTTCGGTCAGCCACTGCTCGCCCTCGCCGACCACCGTACGGGCCAGGGTCCGCTTGGTCTCGATGAGTTCGGCGATCCGTTCCTCGACCGTGCCGACGCAGACCAGCCGGCGGACCTGGACGTCGCGGTGCTGCCCGATCCGGAACGCCCGGTCGGTGGCCTGGTCCTCGACGGCGGGGTTCCACCAGCGGTCCAGGTGGATCACCTGGTTGGCGGCGGTGAGGTTGAGCCCGGTGCCGCCCGCCTTGAGGGAGAGCAGGAACACCGGCGGGCCGTCGGGCGACTGGAAGCGGGCGACCAGCTCGTCGCGCTGCCGCTTGGGGACGCCGCCGTGCAGGTACAGCACCTCCCGGCCGAGCCGGCCCGCCAGGTAGGGCTGCAGCCGGGCGCCGAACTCGGCGTACTGGGTGAAGACCAGCGCCCGGTCCCCCTCGGCGAGGGCCTCGGTGAGCAGCGCCTCCAGCCGCTCCAGCTTGCCCGAGCGACCGGCCAGCGCCGAGCCGTCGCGCAGCAGGTGGGCGGGGTGGTTGCAGACCTGCTTCAGCCGGCCGATCGCGGCCAGGACCGCGCCCTTGCGCTCGACGCCGCGGATGCCCTGGAGCCTGGCCAGCAGGTCGGCGACCACCGCCTGGTAGAGGCCGGCCTGTTCGGCGGTGAGGCTGCACCGCACGGTGAACTCCTGCTTGGCGGGCAGGTCCGCGGCCACCGCCGGGTCGCTCTTGTGCCGGCGGAGCACGAAGGGGCCGGTGAGGCGCTGGAGCCGGGCGGCGGCGTCGAGGTTTCCGGACTGCTCGACCGGGATCGCGAACCGCTCCTTGAACGACTCCGCGCTGCCGAACAGGCCGGGGTTGGCGAAGTCCAGGATGGCGTGCAGCTCGGCCAGCCGGTTCTCCACCGGGGTACCGGTCAGGGCGATCCGCGGGCCGGAGCGCAGCGAACGGATCGCCCGGGACTGACCGGCACCGCTGTTCTTGATGTGCTGGGCCTCGTCGGCGACGATCCGCCGCCAGTGGGTGCGCCGGAGGGCGGCCAGGTCGCGCTGGACCAGCCCGTAGGTGGTGACGACCAGGTCGGCGGTGGTGTCGGGCAGTTCGCGGTCCGCGCCGTGGTGGACGTGCACCCGCAGCGCGGGGGCGAACCGGGCGGTCTCCCGCTGCCAGTTCCCGACCAGCGACATCGGGCAGACCAGCAGGGTCGGACCGGTCGCGCCGCGGGCCTTCTCGACGGCGAGCAGGGCGAGGGTCTGCACGGTCTTGCCGAGGCCCATGTCGTCGGCGAGCACGGCGCCGAGGCCGAGCCGGGCGAGGGCGTCCAGCCAGGCCAGTCCGCGTTCCTGGTAGGGGCGCAGGACGGCGGTGAAGTCGGCGGGCAGCGCGGGCGCGGGGGCGGCGACGGCCGCCTTCCCGGCCAGCAGGTCGCCGATCGGGCCGTCGGCGTGCACGGCGGTCACCGGCAGCCCGGGCACCGGGGTGGCGTCGGCGAGGGCGAGGCGCAGCAGTTCGGCGGTGTCGATGACGCCGGCGCCGTGGCGGGTGAGGAAGTCCAGGGCGGCGGCGATCTGTCCGGCGTCGACCTCCACCCACTGGCCACGGAGTCGGACCAGACCCTGCTGGGCGGCCGCGAGTTCGGTGAGTTCCTGCCGGGTGAGGGCGAGTTCGCCGACGGCGAGCTGCCACCGGAAGTCCAGCACGTCGTCCCGGTCGATCTTTCCCCGGTGCTGGACGGCTCCGGGTGTCGGCGTTCGGGCGGTGAGCAGCAGGCCGAGCCGGGGGCGGCGCTGCCACCAGGCGGGCAGCAGGACGCCGAAGCCCGCGTCGGCGAGGACGGGGGCGGCCTCGCGCAGGAAGTCGAGGGCTCCGGCGCGGTCGAGGTCGAGGCCGGTCGGCCGGGAGGAGCGCAGGGCGGGCCGCAGTTCGGGGCGGTGCAGGGCGGCGCGTTCGAGTTCGGCGCGGTAGAGCTCCGCGGGGTCGGCCGCCGGGGTGCCGGCCGCGCCGCCCGTGGCCGGCGCGGGGTCGGCGAGCGCGGCGGTGAGCGCGGCGGCGGCCGGGCCGCTGGTCCACAGGTCGGCGGCGGTGACCACCAGGGAGGGGCGTTCGACCGGTTGGAGCAGGAAGTCGAGTCGCCAGCCGTCGAGCGCGGGCAGGCCGTCGGGGTCGTCGTCGGCGGGGCCGAGCGGTTCGGACAGGCGCAGGCACAGCCGCAGCGGGCGGTGCTCGGGGCGCTCGCCGTACCAGGCGGCGAGCCGTTCGCGCAGTCCGGCCGGGGCGGTGTCGAGGCGTCCGTCGGTGGTGGCGAGGGCGGCCAGCCACTGCTCGGTGGGCCCCTCGCCCGCGGGCGGGCCGGTGTCCGCGAGGGCGGCTCTGGCCTCCTGGTCGACCAGGGTGTCGAGCAGGGCGTCGAGCAGGGCGCGGCCGCCGGGTTCGCCCCCGGGGAGGTCCTCGGCGCGGCAGACCGGCGGGCAGCCGGCCGCGAGGGCGGCGGCCT
The DNA here is from genome assembly GCF_041434935.1 of Kitasatospora sp. NBC_00374. Classification (NCBI taxonomy): domain Bacteria; kingdom Bacillati; phylum Actinomycetota; class Actinomycetes; order Kitasatosporales; family Streptomycetaceae; genus Kitasatospora; species Kitasatospora sp. NBC_00374. The sequence goes on from NZ_CP107964.1 coordinate 4,056,927, forward strand.
CCTCGCGGGCGGCGGCGTCCGGGGCGGCCTGCCAGCGGGCGTACGCGGCGCCGTCCTCCTCCCGGAGCACGGGCAGCACCAGGCCCCGGCCGAGCAGTCGCCAGGCGAGGTCGTGGACGGCGGTCAGCCAGCGCAGGGAAGCGCCGTAGGCGACCTCGACCGGGCCGGTGCCGGGCAGTTCGGCGGTGGCGCCGGCCCAGCGCGGGTCGTAGAGGCCGCCGAGCAGCTGGGCGGCCTCGGCGGGTTCGAAGAGCAGGCCGGGGACACGCCAGGCGGCCAGTGGGACCGGGCCGGTGGTGACGCCGACGGGCAGGTCCGGGGAGGGCGCGGGCCGGCCGCCGAGGGTGGGCAGGCGCAGGCCGGTCCAGCGTTCGGCACCCTGGTCGGCGAGCCAGCCGAGGCTCGGGGCGATGCCGCCGAGCAGCTGAGCCACGGTGGCGGCGGGGCAGGCGTAGGGGTGGGCGCGGCTGCCGGACTCGGCCCGGGCGGTACGGAAGGCGTGCGCGTCCTCGGCCCACAGCGCGAGGCGGCCGTCGAAGCGCCAGATCGCGTGCAGGGCGTACATCCGGGGCCTTCCGTCGGGGGCGGTCCGTTTCACCTTAGGGCGTCGATCGACCGGGAATCGAGGACCGAAGCTGTCCGCATTCGCCGATAGCGTCGGTACCACCGAGAGCGAGGGGCGGCCGATCGGGCCGCCCGCCGACCGGTGATTTCCGGAGCCGACGAAAGGCGATCGACATGCCCACCCTGGTGAACGCCGAGACCGACGAGCGCGAGGCCCTGCTCTCCTTCCTGGCCGCCCAGCGCGGCGGGCTGCGCCGCGCGGTGCACGGCCTGACCGAGGAGCAGGCGGCGAGCACCCCGTCCGTCAGCGCCCTCTCGCTGACCGTGCTGATCAAGCACGCGGCGCGCTGCGAGCGGTTCTGGATCGCCGACAACCTGATGGGGCTGGGCACCGACAACGCCCGCGACGAGAACAACTGGGCGGACGAGTACCGACTGGCCGAGGGCGAGACGCTGGCGGCCTGGCTGGAGACGTACGAGCAGGTCGCGGCGGAGACCGAGAAGGCCGTCCGGTCGCTGCCCGACCTGGAGGTGGACTTCCCGCTGCCGGTCGCGCCCTGGTTCCCGCCGAACAGCCGCCGCACGGCCCGCTGGGTGCTGCTGCACCTGATCCAGGAGGGCGCCCGGCATGCCGGCCACGCGGACATCATCCGCGAGACGATCGACGGGAAGACCGCTTTCGAGCTGGTCGACGAGACCTCCGCGGCCTGACGGGACCGGCCGGCGGCCCTGCCGGGAAGGGCCGCCAGCCGGCGCGCGGCACCGCGTTCCGGAAGGCCGGCACGCGAGTGGCCGAAGCGAGCGGTCGAAGCGAGCGGTCGAAGCGAGCGGTCGAGACGAGTCGCCGACACCGAGCCCACCGAGTGGTTGAACATTGAACGAATCGGGTCTATGGTGGAGCCATCAAGTTGAAGCCTCAACAAAATAGGCTTCCGACCCGAGGAGCAGTCATGGGCATCTTCAACCGCAGGAACGACTCCGCCGTCGCCGTCGCCGAGGCCCCCGCCGGCCCGGACCTGGCGCACCTGACCGGCGACTACAGCATCGACCCGACGCACAGCCGGATCGGCTTCGCCGTCCGCCACGCGATGGTGACCAACGTCCGCGGCGAGTTCACCGAGTACGAGGGCAAGCTGCACCTCGACGGCACGCACCCCGCCAACTCGACCGCCGAGCTGGTGATCAAGGTCGCCTCGGTCAACACCAACCAGGCCCAGCGCGACGAGCACCTGCGGACCGGCGACTTCTTCGCCGCCGAGACCTACCCGGAGATCACGTTCCGCTCCACGGCCGCCGAGATGGTCGACGCCGACACGTACCGGATGCACGGCGACCTGACCATCAAGGACACCACCCGCCCGGTCGTGCTCGACCTCGACTTCACCGGCTCCGCGACCGACGTCTACGGCGCCGACCGGGTCGGCTTCGAGGGCGGCACCACCGTGGACCGCACCTCCTGGGGCCTGACCTACAACGCGGCCCTGGAGACCGGCGGCGTGCTGATCGGCGAGAAGGTCAAGCTGACGCTGGACATCTCCGCCGTGAAGGCGGCCTGATCCGGCCACCTCGGCCCCGTGTCCCGGCACCGCCCCCGCCGCACCCGTCGGCGGGGGCGCCGCCACACCCGCGACCCCGCCCCCGCCGTCCGCCAGCCATCGCCCCCGGGACCTCAGCCCGGCAGCAGGGCGGCGTCCTCGGCCGGCAGCCAGCTGCCCGGCGGGCGATGCAACCAGCCTTCCCCGGCACCGAGTTCGGCGACCGCCGCACACAGCGCGGCCAGCCCCGGATGCCGCAGGTCCGGCCGGTGCACCAGGCCCAGCAGGCTCAGCGGCACCGGCTCGACCAGCGGACGGGTGACCCCGCCCGGGATCTGCGGGCCGCCGGTGGTGGAGAGCACCGGTTCGCGGTGCCGGGCCAGGTAGCGGCCGAACTCCCGGAGGCCGACCGCGGGCGCCCGCCCGGGTGCGGCCACCAGGCCGTGCGCGTCCAGGAGCCGGCGGCCGAGATCGGTCCACTCGCTGGTCGCCGGGTTGCCCGCGCAGATGTCCACCGGGTGGCCCGTCAGCGCACGCAGCGGCACCTCCGCCAGCGCGGCGAGCGGATGGTCCTCCGGCAGGATCACCGCCATCCGTTCCAACCGGACGGGCACATGCGCGAGTTGGGCGCGCAGCACGGCCGGAAGCCCGGCGAACCGGCCGAACGAGACGTCCAGTCGATGATCCACCAGATCCCGCGCCGCGGCCGCCAGCCCGCCGTGGAACCGGGCCAGCAGCTCCTGCTCGGGCAGCGCCCGGCGGGCCGCTTCGAGCACCCGCCCCTCGGCCTGGTCGGGGCCGGCCGGTTCGCTGTTGACGTCGATCAGCAGCGGCCGGGTGTCCGCAGCGGTCAGGATCTCGTCGTGCAGGGCCAGCAGCCGCCGGGCCTTGGGCAGCAGCGACCGCCCCGCGTCGGTCAGCTCGACGCTGCGGGTGGAACGGTGGAAGAGCGCGTCCCCGAGCGTCCGTTCGAGACTCCGGATGTCCCGGCTGAGCGCCTGCTGGGCGAGGTGCAGTCGCTCGGCGGCCCGGCCGAAGTGCAGCGTCTCGGCGGTCGCGACGAAGCCGCGCAGCAGGCGGGGGTGCAGGTCACGGGGCATGCGGCAGAGATTAACAACAGAACTGCGTGAATCGCTGCGAACAGGTGTTGGACCGCCCGCGGCTCCCCCGGACAGGCTGGGAGCCCCGCACCGCACCGCACGCACCGATCAGGAGCCCCGCCCCGTGTTCGCCCCGTACCGCCGTGTCCTGTCCGCCCCCGGCAGCCTCGCCTTCACCCTGGCCGGACTGCTCGCCCGGCTCGCGTTCGCGATGACCGGCGTCGCCACCCTGGTGCTGATCGCCGACCGCCGCGGCTCGTACGCGCTGGCCGGCGCCGTCTCCGCCACCGGTGTGATCGCCGCCGCGGTGGGCATGCCGCTGCTCGGCCGGCTGGTCGACCGGCACGGCCAGGCCCGGGTCGCCGTACCGGCCGTGCTGGCCGGGGTCGCGCCGCTGCTCGGACTGGTGTTCTGCGCCCGCACCGGCGCGCCGGACTGGACGCTCTTCGCCTGCTGGGCGGCAGCCGCGACGGCACCCAACATCGGCGGCATGGCCCGCGCCCGCTGGGCCCACCTGTACCGGGACGACGAGACCGCCCGGCACCGCGCCAACTCGCTCGAACAGGCTCTGGACGAGCTGTGCTTCATGGCGGGCCCGGTCCTGGCGATGCTGCTGAGCACCGGGATAGCCCCCGAGGCCGGACTGCTGACCGCCGGCGCCCTGTGCACCACCGGCGTCCTGCTGTTCGCCGCCCAGCGCTCCACCGAACCACCGGTCCGGCCGGCCCCGGCCGGCGGCCGGGCGCCGCTGCGCTCCGCCGGGCTGCGGGTGCTGGTCCTGACCTTCCTGGCGACCGGCGTGGTCTTCGGCTCCCTGGAGGTCACCACCGTGGCGTACACCGACGCACTCGGCCACAAGCCGCTGGCGGGGGTGCTCCTGGCCCTGGTGGCCGCGGGGTCCTGCGTCTGCGGGCTGGCGTTCGGGCTGGTCCGGCCGCGCCGTTCGCCGGCCGTCCGGCTGCTGGCCGGGGTGGCCGCGATGGCCGCGCTGCTGCTCCTGCCGGTCGCCGCCGCGCTGACCGGGGCCGGCCTCGCCGTGCTCGCGGTGGCCCTGCTGGCGGCCGGGTGCGGAACGGCTCCGACCATGGTGAGCGGCATGACGCTGGTTCAGGAGCTGCTGCCGCGACGGCAGCTCAACGAGGGCATGGCGGTCGCCGTGGCCGGAATCCTGGTCGGGATCTCCGTCGGGGCCGCCCTCGGCGGCGCGGTCGCCGAGCGGACGGCCCCGGGCACCGGCTACTGGGTGCCGGTCACCGGGGCCGCACTGGCCCTGCTGATCGCCACCGCCGGACGCCGCCGGCTGCGACGCACGGCCTGAGCACCCGGTCGCTCGGGCTGCGACGGCCGGGTGCGAGTCCGGAAAACCCCCCGGCGGCCTGTCGGCGGCGTCCGCTAGCCTCCCGCCCATGGACACGTCGATCACGTACCTGCGCGGTGACGCCACCGCGCCGCAGGCGAAGGGCCCCAAGGTGATCGCGCACGTCTGCAACGATCTCGGCGGCTGGGGCAAGGGCTTCGTGCTCGCGCTGTCCAGGCGCTGGCCGGAGCCGGAGGCGGCGTACCGTCGCTGGCACCGCGAGCGCGCCGGGAACGACTTCGGCCTGGGCGCGGTGCAACTGGTCCAGGTCGGTCCCGCCCTGTGGGTGGCGAACATGGTCGGCCAGCGCGGGATCAGGACCGGCCGCTCGACGGGGGTCCCGGTCCGCTACGAGGCGATCGATGCGGCGCTGGGCCGGCTCGGCCCGCAGGCCGCACGGCTGGGTGCGTCCGTCCACATGCCGCGGATCGGCTGCGGGCTGGCCGGCGGGCGCTGGGAGCGGGTGGAGCCGCTGGTCCGGGCCCGGCTGACCGAGCAGGGCGTGCCGGTCACGGTGTACGACCACTGACCCTGGCGGCGGGCCAGCCGTACTCGTACTCGGGCAGCGTGTACCCGCCCGGGAACGCGGCCGTGCCCTCCGCCGTACGCACCCCGCCCTCGCGCTCGTAGAACGCGACCGCCCGGACGTTGGCCCGCAGCACCTCCAGCCGGACCGGCGCGGGGGTGCTGTCCAGGGCCGCCCGCAGCAGCCTGCGGCCGATGCCGCCGCCCGTGCGGCCGGGCCGGACGTGCAGGTTGTCGAGCAGTGCCCGGCCGTCCTCCTCCGGGACCAGGTAGGCGAAGCCGAGCAGGTCGCCGCCCCGGCCCTCGGCGACCAGCAGGGTCGGGGTGTTGGCCGGCTCGCCGTAGTCGGCGCCGAGCCGGATTTGCCAGAGCTCGCGCCGCTCGGCCGGCATCCCGTCGCCGAGCGCCTCGTCCGGGACCAGACCCGCGTAGGCCGTCCGCCAGCTCTCCGCGTGCAGGGCCGCGACGGCGTCCGCGTCGGCCTCGCCGCCCACCCTGATGACGATCTCCGATTCCATCGCCCCACCCTCCCACACCGGCCACTTGAACATGTTCAAAAGACCCCCTACAGTCATGCCCAGAAGGTTTTGAACACGTTCGAAACGGAGTGGTCCCGATGGACTACGCAGTTGTCAGCTATGCCGCCTACCTCCCGGTCGCCACCGGCGTCACGGTCTGGGTGGCCCGGACCCTCAGCCGGAACGGCCGGATCTTCCTGGCCGACGTGTTCTCCGGGGACGACCGCCTCGCCGACGCCGTCAACCAGCTGCTGGTCGTCGGCTTCTACCTGATCAACCTCGGCTTCGTCGCGCTCTGGATGCGCAACGACGAGGTGGTGGCCGACCTCCAGGGCGTCTTCAACGCCCTCTCCTACAAGCTCGGCACCGTCCTGCTGCTGCTCGGGGTGATGCACCTGGGCAACGTGTACGTGCTCAACCGGATCCGCCGCCGCGGCAGCCTCGACAAGCAGCAGCGGCCGCCGGTCCCGCCGCAGGCCTGGCTGCAGCCCGGCCAGGTCTGAGCGGGCCCGGCCATGAGCAGTCCGGCCATGAGCGGCCCGATCACGGGCAGCCCGATCACGGCGCTGCCGCCCGTACGGCGGCTGACCGTCCTGCACGACCCGAACTGCGGGCTCTGCCGCCACCTGACCAGATGGCTGCGCACCCAGCGCCAGCTGGTGCCGCTGGAGTTCGTCCGGGTCGCCACCGAGGAGGCCCGGGCCCGCTACCCCGGGCTCGACCACGACGCCTCGCTCGGCGAGATCACCGTGGTCGGCGACACCGGGGAGGTCTGGCGCGGGGCACCCGCCTTCGTCGCCTGCCTCTGGGCCCTCGCCGGCCACCGGGCGCTCGCCCAGCGCCTCGGCACCCCGGCCGGCCTCCCGCTGGCCAGGGCCGCGGCCTACGCCGCCAGCCAGTACCGCGCGGCCACGGGGGCCGGCCGGGCCGTACCGGGTGTACAGGGGTCATCCGGTACGGCCCGGCCCGGCGGGACGGGGATCGATTGCGACTCGGGGACCTGTGCCCTGCCGGGCTAGGCTCAGGGACCGTGGACGACGTGGCATCGACTCAGGGTGAGAGCAGCGGACCCGGCACCACCGGGCGGACCGCCGAGGACCTCGCCGCCGGCACGGGCATCCCGCCCGTCCCGGCTGGCGAGGTACGCGGCGGCAGGGCACTGCCCAAGACCGACAAGAGCGAGCAGACCAGGGCCCTGATCCTGGAGACCGCCATGCGGCTGTTCCAGGAACGCGGCTACGACAAGACGACGATGCGCGCGATCGCCCAGGAAGCCGGGGTGTCGGTCGGCAACGCCTACTACTACTTCGCGTCGAAGGAATTCCTGATCCAGGGCTTCTACGACCGGATGACGTACGAGCACGCGGCCGACGCCCGGGCCCGGATGGCGCACACCAGGGACTTCGCCGAGCGGCTGGAGATCACCCTGACCTCCTGGCTGGACTGCGCGGCGGGCTACCACGAGTTCGCCGCCCAGTTCTTCCGCACGGCGGCCGACCCGGACAGCCCGCTCAGCCCGTTCTCCAACGAGTCGCACCCGGCCCGCGCGACGGCGGTCGAGCTGTTCCGGGAGACCCTCAGCGGCTCCGACCTGGCGCCGAAGCTGGACGCCGAGCTGGTCGAGCTGATGCCCGACCTGCTCTGGCTGCACCTGATGATCGTGGTGCTGTACTGGGTGTTCGACCGCACCCCGGACACCGAGCGGACCCGCGCCTTCGTCAAGCGCTGCACCCCGCTGGTGGCCAAGGTGGTCAACCTCTCCCGGTACCGGGTCTTCCGTCCGCTGGTGCGCGACGCCAAGGGGCTGATCCAGGACTTCGTGCTGCCGACCGTCGGTCGTACCGTCCGCCCGTGACGTCGCCTTCCCCGCCGAGTCGCCCGTACCCGCCGCCCTGACCGGCGGACCGGCCTTCGCCGACCGTCCGTCAGAAGCCGTCCGGATTCCAGGCCTGCCGCGGGGTGCGCAGCAGCAGGTCGGCGGCCGCGGCCGCGCCGGGGCGGACCTCGGTGAGCAGGGCGGCGGCGGCCAGCCGGGTCGCGTTTCCGGTGCCGAGGTAGAGCTCGGCGAGCCGGGCGGCCGCCAGGGCGAGGTCGGGGGCGTCGTCCGTCGGGACGCAGCGGCCGGTGCCGTCGGCGGCGGTCTCCAGTGCCCACCGGCCCGCGGCGTAACCGGCCGGGTCGGTGACGTCCAGGACGATCCGGCCGGGTGCGGCGTAGGTCCGGGCGGCGAAGGCGGCGGGGACGTCCAGCAGGCGCAGCCAGGTGAAGTCCCCGGTCTCGTCGGCCGGTGCGGCGCCGCGCGGGTCGTTGAGCAGCAGCCGCAGCGGGTCGTCCGCGCCGAGGCTCTCGACCAGTACGGTGCGGACCCAGTCGACCGAGAAGGCCAGCTGCCAGAGCGCGTTGGCGGTGGGCTGGTCGAGGGCGAAGTGGTCCAGGACGGTGAGCGTGCAGTCGGGGAGGTTGCCCGCCCACTTGTCGTCCACCGTGTAGGTGATCAGTCCGGTGACCTGGCCGTCGGCGTCGCGGTGGAGTGCGGCGAACGGCTCCTTCCAGTCGAAGCCGGGCAGCGTGACGTCACCGGTGTGCAGGCGCCACCAGGCGTCGTAGCGGCTGATCGCGCCCGGCTGGGTGCGGCGCCAGCGCTCGTGCAGGTCGCCGCCGAGCTTGCGGAGGTCGGCCATGTCGACGAAGTCGATCCGGCCGCCGTCCGGGACGGGCAGGCCGGCCCGCAGGCCGCCCGAGCGCGTCAGGTCGATGCGCAGCCCCTGGGCCTGGGTGGCCGGGCCGAAGCCGTACCGGCCGTAGATGTTGTACTCGGCCGCGATCAGGATGGCGGCGGCGCTGCCGCGCTCGCGGGCGGCGGCCAGGTCGTGGTCCATCATGGCGGTGAGCAGGCCGCGGCGGCGGTGGGTGGCCGTGACGGTGACGGAGGTGATGGCGTCCACCGGCAGGGTGGCGCCGCCGGGCACCGTCAGCTCGCTGTCGAAGCTGCGGAAGGTGGCGACGCAGCGGTCGCCGCCCTCGGAGGTGTCGAACGCGCCGAGGCTGCGGCCCGGCTCGAACAGCAGCCGGCGCCAGTCCAGGCCGGGCTCCAGGTGCGGTCTCAGGAATCCGCGGGCGATGGCGCGGTCCCAGTCCGGCAGCTCCTCCGCGGTCACCGCGCGGATCTCGATCTCCTGGCCGGGGCGGCCCCGTGCGACGTTGCCCATCCGGCCACCGTACGGCGCGGCGCTGGGGGCGGCATCTGCTTTTCCGCCCCCCCTGGCCCAGTGCCCCGGCACCCCTGCGGCGCGGCGGCCCGGCCGCACGGCAACGGCGGCAGAAAAACGTGGGAACGGCGGTGCACCACCCACCCGGTGCGGTCAGGGGAACCGCGTCCCGCGGCGGGCTACGGGCTATGGGCTACGGGCGGGCGTAGAAGTCGGGGATTCCCATGATCCAGAGGCTGGCCTGCTTGATGGCCGCGCCTGGGCGGGGGGCTTCGATCATCTGGTCGCCGCCGAGGTAGATGGCGACGTGGTAGATGTCCTGGGGGCGGCCGGTCCTGGTCCAGAAGATCAGGTCGCCGGGGCGGAGTTGACGGTACGAGACGGGCGTGGACTCGGCGTACTGGTCGGCGGCGAAGTGGGTGAGGCTCCTTTTGCCGCCGGTGCGCCAGGCCATCATGGTCAGCCCCGAGCAGTCGTACCCGGTCGGGCCCTCGCCGCCCCAGAGGTAGGGCAGGCCGATCGTGGCGCGGGCGAAGGCGACGGCGGCCTGGGCGCCGCCCGCGGACCAGGCGTTGTCGGTGGCGGGCCGGGACGGCGCCGTGGGGGCGGCCGGCACGGCGGCGGCTGCCGCGGCGGCGGCCAGGGCGGCCGCCGCGGCCTCCTCCTCGGCCTGCCGGGCGGCGATCGCCTCCAGGGCCTCCTGGCGGCGGCGTTCCAGGTCGAGGGTGGTGTTGCGGGCCGCCGCCAGCTCGGTGAGGAGCTGGTCCCGTCGCCGGGCGGTGTCGGCGGCCTGGTCCTGCCGCGCGGCCAGCTGGGCCTCGGCCTGCTCCCTGGTGGTCCGGACGTTGTCGGCGGCCCGGCGGGCCTCGTCCTCGGCGGCGCGGGCGGCGTCCGCGGCGCGGGTGGCCTCGGCGGCGGTGGCGGTGGCCTCGTCCAGGATCTGCCGGGCCCGGCTGCCGACCATGCCGACGGCGGCGGCCTGCTCGGTGGCGGCGCGCGGGCCGCGGGCTCCCAGCAGGGCGTCGATCGCGGAGAGTTCGGCGGAGGCGCCCTGCCGGTAGGTCTCGGCGGCGAGCTGGGCGGCCCGTTCGGCGGCGGC